>CAVHDF010000076.1:0-2465 GCA_963634865.1 Eggerthellaceae bacterium | reverse complement strand
TCCCGCACGGGGCATTTCTTCGTAATTTGGGGCATTTCGTTGTTGCGCCTCGGGTCGGATACCTCCGCGCTACCGCGCGTGTGCCTACAGTATTCCTTCCCTCGCCACGCCTAGAACTGCCCTCAAATTCCTGTGAAATCCTTTTCCTCTCACTTTTTCCCCGCACGGGGCACTCCTTCGTAATTTGTGGCATTTCGTTGTTGCGTCTCGGGTCGGATACCTCCGCGCTACTGCGCGTGTGCCTACAGTATTCCTCCCCTCACCGCGCGTGTGCAGCTTGCAAAAATTTTCCGCACTTTCCATTAATGTATTCCGCGTTGCATAAAATTTGCTAAAATAAATTATCTAATCTTGCAGTAAGGAGCAACCCTATGGGTGGACATTCGCACTGGGCCGGTATCAAACACAAAAAGGCCCTCGTAGACGCTAAAAAAGGTAAAATCTTTACCAAAATTTTAAGAGAAATCACCATCGCCGCCAAGATGAGCGGCGGCAACCCGGATCAGAATCCCCGCTTGCGCAAAGCCATGGACGACGCCCGCGCGGCCAACATGCCCATGGAAAATATGAAACGTGCCATTATGAAAGGTACGGGTCAGTTGCCGGGTGTGTCGTACGAAGAAATCACGTACGAAGGCTACGGCCCGGGCTCTACGGCTGTTATCGTGGAATGCACCACGGATAACAAAAACCGCACCTTTGCGGAAATCCGCAAAATTTTTACCAGCCGCGGCGGCTCTATCGGCACCTCGGGCTGTGTGTCTTATATGTTTAAGAGCAAAGGCGTTATTGTGGTGAACAAAGACGCCATCGGCGAAGATGATTTGATGAACCTGGCTTTGGAAGCCGGCGCCGAAGACGTGCGCACCGAAGGCGAAGCCTACGAAGTCATCACCGCGCCGGACGCCACGTTTGACGCCGTGAAAAAAGCCATTGAAGCCAAAGGCATCACCCCCGAATCGGCCGAGCTGACCATGCTGCCCGACACGGAAGTGAACATCACCGACGAACACACGGCCGAATCTTTGCTCAACATGATTGAGGAATTAGACGACCACGACGACACCAAAAACGTCTACTCCAACTACAATATCCCCGACGATATTATGGCCAAGTTGGACAAATAAGTTTTATCTGCACACCGCCCGCGCTTTACCGCTGCGGGCGGTTTTTTTATAATCATCTTATGACGGATTTATCCAATCTTATTTTGGGCATAGACCCCGGGTTAGACCGCACCGGCTGGGCCGTGGTGGGCCGCGGCACGCGCGGGGCGTTGACCTTGGTGGCATGCGGGCTCATCCATACCGCCGCCGGACAAGAGCTGCCCAAACGCTTGGATTATATCTATCAACAACTGCAAAAAATTTTAAACGATTATCAGCCCAAGCAAGTGGCCATGGAGCAAAACTTCTTTTTAAAACGCGCCGTGACCATGGCCAACACCGTAATGACGCGCGGCGTGATTATTTTGGCGTGTGAACAAGCGGGCAAAGAAATTTCCTTTTATCCCCCCAAGCGGGTCAAAATGATTTTGTGCGGCACCGGCACGGCCGACAAAAAACAGGTGCAGCGCATGGTGCAGCTGACCCTGCGACTGGACAAGCAGCCCGAACCTGACGACGTGGCCGACGCGGTGGCCATTGCCATTTGCCACCAAAAAACCGCGCCGCTCAATCAAAAAATCAATGTGCAAGCCGCCTTTTTGGCCAAAATAAAAGCGGCCCAAGCCGCTTTAAAAAAACCCGTCAAAAAATAACTTCTCAGCGCGGGGCTCCGAAATAGTAGGTATATCCATTCTCGCTGTTTGCACTCGGAGTGCTCGTCCCTCGCCACTCTTGGTAATAGGACCGGCAAACACTCTGCGCCGCCTCGTTGCCTGTGAGCGCGGCACAAATCCAGTACTTTTGAGCGGTGGAGTGTGTCCCTTGCCACTCAAAAAACAAGCCTTGCCCTCTTTTTGCATTAAACCCTTGGCAATAAACCAGAGAATCATCGCGGGTGGCAGTACATACCAATCCATTCTTGGTTCCCATTCCTAAGGCCTCCAGATCCGTAGTATAGGTTCCATTGGCCAAATGGTAAGCGGTTTGCGCTTGGTCCAAAGCAGAGAGGAGCGCAAAACCCGTAGCGGCCCGGCTTCTGAGCACGGCCTTGTTGTATTGCGGTAAAGCGATGGCAGACAAAATGCCAATGATGAGCACGACGACTAATAATTCAATAAGAGTAAAGCCGCGCAAATATCCTCTCGCTACGTCATTCCCGAAGGTTGTAATCGGGAATCTCGTCGTGTTTTTAAGAGGCTGAGATCCCCGAGCGTTGCACGCCGCAACCCCGGGGATGATGACATTAAATAGACGGCCTAAACGGCCCGTAGAACGATTTTTCATAATGGGGTTCCTTTTTTGCTAAATTTCGCGTATACGCAAAATTTAGCAAAAAAAAAACATTAGGCAAGTGTTTTA
>CAVHDF010000075.1:0-2595 GCA_963634865.1 Eggerthellaceae bacterium | reverse complement strand
AATTTTATTTTTTATGCTCCGCAGGCCCGCGGGGCCTTTTGGTCCTTTTCTGCCCAGGAGAAAAGGACATCCATCCGCGGCGGCCTTTTGCCTACTTTTCTGCCCCGGAGAAAAGGACATCCATCCGCGGAACCTTTTGAGAAAAGGACAAAAAAGAGCCTGTGCGGCAGCACCACACAGGCCCTAAATCAGAGAACTCACCTATGGAAGTTCTAACGGACGGCGCAAACGCCGAGCGTTGTTATTTGGCTTCAGCCGTTTCGGCTTTGGCGTCGGGGATCGTCGCGGCGACTTCGGTCAAAGCTTCAATTTTCACTTTGATTTTGGCCGTCACGGTAGGTTTCAAATAAATGCCCACTTCGGTTTCGCCCAAGGCTTTGACGGGCATATTGAGCTCAATGCTGTCTTTGGCAATTTTGTGGCCCAAAGCGGTCAAAGCTTTAAAGATGTCGGCTTTGTTGACGGAGCCGAAAACTACACCGTCGCTGTTGACGGTTTTGGTAAACGGCAACACAATGCCTTCCAATTTTTCGGCAATAGCACGGGCTTCTTTGAGCTCGGCTTCAATTTTTTTGGCGCGGCGTTCGGCACCCAGCTGCCAATTTTTCACGGCGCCCGGGGTGGCGATTTCAGCCAAGTTCTGCGGCACCAAGAAGTTTCTGGCGTAGCCGTTCTTCACTTCCACAATGTCGCCGGCCATGCCCAGGTTCTTTACGTTTTGTCTCAAAATTACTTTCATTTCAAATTCTCCCTAACACTTATTTTTTCGGCAACGAGTACGGCAAGATAGCCAAGTTGCGGTCGCGCTTGATGGCTTTGGTGATTTGGCGCTGGTGTTTAGCGCAGGTGCCGGTAATGCGGCGGGAGAGAATCTTCCCGCTTTCCATCGTGAAGGATTTGACGAACTGGAAATTTTTGTAATCTACGTTTTCAATTTTTTCAGCGCAGACTTTGCACACCTTGCGGCGGCTTTCAAAGCGTTTCTTCATGAACGGTCTGGCCGGTCTTTCCGGTCTGCCAGCCGCAGGAGCGGCGGCGGGAGCTGCATTGGTTTTAATTTCTTCAGACATGTTAACTTCCCTCTTATTTGTTATTAAAGTTTAAAAAGGCACATCATCTTCCATGACGGGATGATCCACATCCACGGAAGGGACATCATCTTTGGCGGCCGGCTGCGCGGCGGAATAATCCGCCCCGCCGGAGAAGTTGCTCTCCAAAATTTGCAGGCGGCGGCAGGTAATCTGCAGCGAGCGGCGCACTTGGCCCGTGGCCTTGTCCGTATATTCGCTGCTGGTTAAGCGGCCTTCCACATACACCGGGGTGCCTTTTTTCAAGCGGTCTTTGGCGCGCTCGGCTGCGGCGGCCCAAACAACGACGGGCACAAATACCACATCGTCTTTCCATTCGTTGGAGGCCTGATCCAAATAGCGGCGGTTCACGGCCACGTCAAAGCGGCACACTGCCTGCCCTTTTTGGGTAAAGGCCACGTTCGGGTCCCGCGTTAAGCGGCCCGCGACGATGACTTGGTTCTGCTCCGGTAGTTTGATTTGCCCAGCCATAGACGCCTCTTATTTGGCCACCGGGGTCGGTTTGGCCTTGATTTCGCTGGCCAACATCACCATGGAGCGCAACACTTTTTCGTTGAGTTTCATGGTTTCATCCCACACCTTGATGAAAGTCGGTTGGGCTTTGAATTTCAAATAGAGGTAGAAGCCGTCGCGGACATGGTTCACGTCATGGGTGAATTTTCTTCTGCCCAATTTTTCTTCGCTGGTGACTTCGCCACCGTTCTTGGCGACCAATTCTTTTACTTTGGTCACGAATTCTGCCACTTCCATATCGGAAAGTTGCGGCTTTACAATCGTTACAGTTTCGTACGTTCTCATAGGTTTATTATACTATTTTCTTCTCTGATTTTTCAGACAAAAAACCTCACAAGGCGTCTACTACCGCCTCGCGTGGGTTCAATGAATCTCTTTTGGGCACTGACTCACCTGCGGCCCGGGCGATTCTTTCCTTGTGTTTATTATAACAAAATAATTTGGGCTCATGCAAGCGTTAAAATAAAAGATATTGCTTAACGCTTTGTCCGTTTGAGGTGGCATTACCCTTATAAACGCCGCCTAAGCTTTGGCAAACGGAATTGGCGTCAGACTTATCAGCAAAAGCCATGCAATAAACCCGCGGGGAGTCGGCCCATAAATATAATCCCTGGCTGCCATACGCAGCAAAACTCGTTCCTTCATGCTGGATAATGAAACCCTTTACCTCCAAAGATTCAAATCCGTTACTGTTTACGTCATAATTTTCCATGGGGTAATTCCAGCCCATATCCTGTAAACGGGCACAGGTGCCGCCGGCCATTTTGTCCACCTCACATAGGTCGTTGAAATGTTTGACAAATACCAGCAGCTGCGACGCGCGGGATTTTAATACCGCCCGATTATATTGCGGCAGCGCAATGGCAGAGAGGATGCCGATAATGAGAACTACAACGAGGAGTTCAATCAATGTAAAACCGCGCAAATATCCTCTCCCTACGTCATTCCCGAAGGAGTGGCGGCCCGCAGGGTTCGGGAATCTCGTCGTGTTTTT
>CAVHDF010000074.1:0-2958 GCA_963634865.1 Eggerthellaceae bacterium | reverse complement strand
TTATAAAAATTAAGGTCATGCTGAGGTGTCTCTGCTCAGCATCTTCCATTTTCCCAGTTGTTCATTCAATAAAGGCAATAGCAACTGCCAAAAACAAACTATCCGCAAAGTTCTGCACCCCTTCTTAAAATAAGGTAAAATACTTCTATGAAATTTGAACGTTTCGTCGCCACCCGCTACATGCTCAAGCGCAAAGGGCTCTTTGCGCTGATTACCACGCTCATCGGCGTGGCGGGCGTGAGCGTCGGGGTGGCCGCGCTGATTACCACGCTGTCGGTGATGAACGGCTTTCAAAATGACATCAAGCAAAAAATCATCGGCGCGCAAAGCCACATCCTCATTTTTGGCCGCATGGCTGCGGATGTTTACCCCGAAAAATTGAAAAAGGTCAGCGCGCTGCCGGACGTAATCGGCGTAGCCCCCAATGTGTACGGACAGGCCATTATCACCCACCGCGGGCAGAGCCTGGGCGTCATCATCCGCGGATTGGACCCCGAGCAGGAAAAAAACATTAACAATTTGAATTCCTCTTTGACCGAGGGTTCCTTTACCGCCCCGGCGGACTGGGGAGAGGATGCCCCCGCGCCGTTGGTGCTGGGCACAGAGCTGGCCGAAAATCTAAACGCCTTTGTAGGGGACGAGGTGGTGCTGGTCTCGCCGCAGTCTATTTCCACCGGGGCCGGGATGTTCCCCAAGATGAAACGCTTCCGCGTCAGCGGTCTGCTGCGCACGGGGTACTACGAATTTGACAACAGCATTGCCTATGCGCCGTTGGCCGACGCCAGCGACTTTTTAGGCTTAAAACAAGGCGTAACGGGCATTGCCGTAAAACTTAAAGATATGAACCGGGCCGAGGCCGTCGCCCCGCAAATCCAAGAGGCCGTGGGGTATGGCTACGCGGTGCGCACCTTTGCCCAAATGAACAGCACGCTCTATGCCGCGCTCAAGCTGGAAAAGGCCGCCATGTTTATCATTCTCTTTTTGATTATTGCCGTGGCCTCGCTCAACATTGCCTCCAACCTGATTTTGCTGGGGACCGAAAAACTGCGTGACATCGGCATCATGCGCGCCCTCGGCGCCAGCCCCAAGATGATCCGCGGCATTTTTATGTGGGAAGCCATGGGCACCGCCACCGTCGGCATTGCACTGGGGGTGGGGCTTGCGTTTGTGCTGTGCTGGGTCATCGCCACTTTCAATATTGTGGAACTACCCGGTGATATTTATTACTTGACCAAAGTGCCGGTGCGGGTGGAATGGGCCGATGTATTGGCGGTCGTCATCGGCAGTTACATCGTGTGCTTTATAGCGGGGCTGTACCCGGCGGTCAAAGCTTCCCGCGTACACCCTACGGATGCAATACGTTATGGCTGATATTTTAGAGATTAAAAATTTAACCAAAATCTACGGGCAAGGCAAAGAAAACCTGTGCGTGCTGCGCGAAGTGTCTTTGCACATTCCCGCGGGTTCTTTTGTGGTATTGCTGGGGCCTAGCGGCAGCGGCAAAAGCACCTTGCTCAATCTCATCGGCATGTTGGACACCGCCACCCAAGGCCAAATTTTCTTTGAGGGGCAAGATCTCTGCCAAATCAAAAGTGAGCGCCGCCGCTCCGCGCTGCGCCTGCAGAAAATGGGCTTCGTGTTTCAATTTGACGGCTTGCTGCCGGAATTTAACTTGCTGGAAAATGTGGCCCTGCCCGCCCTCATGCGCGGCAAAGACGAAAAAAAACGCGCCCAAGAGCTGCTGGACCAGCTGGGCATCGGACACATCAGCCACAAAATGCCGGCGGATTTAAGCGGTGGTGAAAAACAACGCGCCGCCATTGCGCGCGCCTTGTGCAACCGTCCGGCGCTGCTGCTGGCGGACGAACCCACCGGCAACTTGGATGCAGCGCGCAAGGAACAGGTGTTTAAGGATTTTGCCGCTTTGGCCCGCCAAGGGCTGACGGTGCTCATGGTCACGCACGACGTACACGCCGCCAATTTTGCAGACGCCGTGTATACCCTGGAAAATCAACAGCTCATCCGCAGCAAATAGAGGTGCATTATGTCCCACCCGGTTTTTTCTATCACATTTTTGGCCTTGCTGGGCGTAGGAGCGGCGGTGTGGCTTATCCGCCGTGCGGCGCGTTGGCGTCTGCAAGATAAATTGCAAAAAGCCGCCCAGGGCGACGTGCAAGCCCAGTACGAGGCCGCCGTGCTGTATTACCACGGCCGCGGCGTGCCCAAGGATTATGCGCAGGCCTTTGCCTATATGCGCTCGGCCGCGCAACAAGGGCATATCAAGGCGCTTAATGCCTTGGCTGCACTGTATTTCGCCGGGCACGGCACGGAAAAAGACGAACCGCAAGCTTTGGCTTGTTACAAGCAGGCCGCCCAAGCGGGTGACTTTGAAGGAATGATTAACTTAGCCGTTATGTATCGCCAAGGGTGCGGTACGCAGCAAAACGATGAGCAAGCCTTTGCGTGGATGAAGAAAGCGGCCGACGGCGGCAGCCCCTTGGGGCAGCGGATGTTGGCGGAGTTTTATTACGCGGGCATCGGCACGGCGGTAGATAAACAGCAGGGCTTAAAATATTATGCCTTAGCGGCCGCGCAGAAAGAGCCCATTGCCGTTAAATTCTTAAAATACCGCGACCCGCGGCTGCAACGCCACGGCCCCATGTAATCTCAAAAAAGGGCTTTATTTATAGGGCAAGGTGTAGTAATTGTTGTCTTCTGTTTCCCTGAATTTATGCCCGCCAAACGAGGCGCAAATTTCCTCGGCACGGCCCGTATGGGCCAAGCAGCGCAAACGCTCCTCTGGGTTGGTCCAGGCCCAAGCCAGCTCCATTTGTAAGCCTTTTGCGATATACAGTATGCAATACTGTTTCTCTGCCGGGCAGGACAAAAGATTTCTGTCCACGGAAATGCTCAAATTATCCAGGTCATCACTATACACTCCGTTGGCTAAAAAATATT
>CAVHDF010000073.1:0-3105 GCA_963634865.1 Eggerthellaceae bacterium | reverse complement strand
CCGTGCGGGAATATTCCGCAGAGGGCAAAATGAATTTTTGTGTCTAAATTGTGTCCATTGGACTTGACATTCAGTCCAATGATTTGAGACAATAACTACGAGTATAGTCCGCTTGCTTGGTCGGCGGTCGGACTATACTCTATTCCTTGTGCGTGGGGATTTTTATGTCCTCGCGCGGAAATTTTTTACCGACCAATTAACTTCACAATTTTATTGTAAGAAGTTTTTGTGAAGTTGTCAAGTCTTTTTTTTGAGAGGTTAAAATATGGCCGACGTGGAAATTGCAAAAAAAATTTTAGAAAGATGGAATAACGGTACTTTGACTGGAGCTCAACGTAAATTGTCCAAAACGTTAAACATATCAGAAAGCAAAATATCTGACTGCTTGGCTGGGCGGGCAAACCCAAGTGCCAATATGGTCGCTAAAATGGCGGAATTGTTTAATAAAAAAGAGGATGAAATAAGAAAAATCTTTGGGAACAAAAAAGAGGATATGCCATATACTCAAAATAATATTCGGAGCAAGGGTAGTTTTCATCAAGTTATTAATGAATATAAATCCGAGGCGTTGTCCGCGCAAATGCGCACCCTAGAGGCCAAAATAGATTTGCTTATTCAATTAGTAAAGGAGGGAAAATAGTATGGAACTGCAAGATTATATAGCGACAGGGTTGGTACAAATATGCAGAGGGATAGCGAAGGCGCAAAAAGAATTGGCTATTCCCTCAGAGCACGACTCTATAATTGCCCCTACCTTATCGGACAGTAAAGCGCGGTCATTTGTTGCTTTTGATATTACTTGCACTGTACGGCAAGAAACAAGTGGAACCGCTAAAGCTGGGACTCAAACCGGGTCTTTATTAGAAGTGGTCGGTTTATCGGTAAAAGCAAATGGGGAAATAAGCAGAGAAAATTCAAATGCAAATGTTCAAAAGATTTCTTTTGATGTCCCCTTTGCTCCTCACTTGATATGTGAGTTAGAAGGAGACAATAAATGCAAAAACTAATATTAATATTGCCATTCTTACTTGCAGGATGTGCAACGCCGGATTTTCTGCGCAACCCACGAATAGTAGCCCAAGAAAGACAGGAGGCTGCCGATAAGGCGGCTTATCAAGCTGCGGCGCAGGAATTTAATAAAACCTGTAATCTGTACCTAACAGCAGACGAACAAGGAGACGAGCAATATTATGTCGCGCAGCTTTATAAAGGGGATATCTCTTGTGAAGGGCTGATAAATGCCTTTTCAGTATACATTGGAGAACTGACGCAAGGGAAAGCTAAACTAAAGGACCCTACAAAAAACAATAAAGATTTGTCCTTTTTACTTTATAACGATATCGGCGTTCGTCTTGCGGGGATGGAAGAATTTTTATTGAAAGAGCAGAAGTTCCGCTCGGAGCAATGTTAT
Organism: Eggerthellaceae bacterium; assembly: GCA_963634865.1. GTDB lineage: Bacteria > Elusimicrobiota > Elusimicrobia > Elusimicrobiales > Elusimicrobiaceae > Avelusimicrobium. The sequence continues at coordinate 1,694 of CAVHDF010000073.1, read as the reverse complement.
GGCGAACTGGAACAGATGAAAACAAAACTAGAAGACATCAGAGGCGAAATTGACGGTAAATTTTACGCCTTAGAAAAGGCCGATTTTATGAAACGGTCTGGTCTAAAAGTGTCGCCCGACCCCATTTATCCTTTGGCGTTAATAGCTGGTATTACAAGCATGGAGCCGGACCCAAAGACTATTTACAAATTCGGAGGTGTTAAGGTCTTGCAGGTCCTTAATGAAGGGATACTGATAAGCTCTTATGATGGTGGGATAGCTTATATTAAGACCTTAAAAGGGAAAAATTACGTTGACGGCAAACTCTTATACGATTTGTATGTCTTGCCAAACGGGACTAAAAGATATTCTAATGTGCTAGGGGCTCAAAAAACCGTATATTCTTTCAAAGAAATAGACTTGGAGGCTCTCTATAAAAGATACTCAAAAAAATATCTATTTTTCCCAAGCGTTAAAAGCCAAGACGAGCTGCCATTAACAAGCAATGAAATGATATTGAAATTAATAACAAAAAAATAAAGATTTTCCGCACCAAAAACCCGACACAATATAGTGTCGGGTATTTTTTTGTCTAAAAAAGGAGGAGTTATGTATTTAAGAAACGGTTGGTATTACATGGATTATTACGGCAGAGATGGGCGCAGGTTCCGCCGTGCTCTGAAAACGCAAGACGCGGAAGTCGCCCGCCGGAGAGAAAGAGAACTTCTTAAAAAAATTATGGCGTTAAACCCCGACGGAAAGGAACTTGTTTTTTATGCTGATTTCAAGGAGTGGTTTTGCGGGTATTTGGACAAAAATAAATCGGGCAGCACAAAGCAAATACATTTATTGGCTCTTACATATTTAGAAGAGTTTAAAAAACCGATTTATTTGCGAGATATAACACCTGAATTGTTATTGGATTTTAAATTGTTTTTATTTCAAAAATCTTTATCAAACAAGGGACATCCGGGGCCTAGCGGACGTAATCGTAATTTAAGAGCCATAAAAACAATGATGAGGGTCGCTGAAAAACTGGGAAAAATTGGGATAAAACAAAATTGGGAGGTAGTAGAGCCTGATAAAAATGAAATAGAGTACCGCACAGAATGGCATACCGTTAAAGAATTAGAAGAAATAGCCAAGGCTCTAAAAGACACCGGCGACCTATTTACTGCTTTTCTTTTAGGTTGGGAAGAGGGATTGCGTAAAGGAGAAATGGCCTTTTTATACAAGACAGACTACAACCCCATAAATCACACTATAAGTATCAGCAAAAAGCCGGAATGGCGCCCGAAAACGAAGAAATCAGAGAGGACAATACCTTTGCGGCCCGACAGTGAAAGGGCTATAGTTCAAAGCATTCGCCGTTCCCCGGCAAACAGTCGGTATATTATAAATATCCCCGGAGATAGGAACAAGAGCGATTATTTAAGCTATTTATACATACGCACGCTAAAGCTTCGCCTACCTCATATACATTCTTTCTTGCATAAGCTGCGCCATACTTTTGGTTCTTTGCTCGTCCAATCAGGGGTGCATTTAAAAGTTGTTGCCGACTTAATGGGGCACAGCAGCGTATCTATGACTGAGAAGTACGTTCATTTGGGACAAAGTGAGTTTGTGGAGGCGGTCCAAAAGATGCCAAAACTTAATCTTTACTAGTGTGTCGGACACAAAAATCAAATTGTATAGGGGAGCATATTCCCGCACGG
>CAVHDF010000072.1:0-3372 GCA_963634865.1 Eggerthellaceae bacterium | reverse complement strand
GTCATCCCCGAGAGTCTCAGTCGGGGATCTTCGTCTTATCAAGTTAAATAAGGAAAACTACTCTTTTCGTTTTTAATGTCAGCGGAAGATTCCCGAACGCTGCGCGCCGCTAGACATTCGGGGATGACTTATTTGATGAACGGCTTTTGCTGCTTATTTTTGTTTTGTCGTCGTAGAAGTTGGCAACCCAATTTAAAACACTTGCCTAATGTTTTTTTTTTGATAAATTTTGCATATAGGCAAAATTTATCAAAAAAGGAAGGGGGATATGAAAAATCGTTCTACGGGCCGATTAGGTGGCTTTACGTTGATTGAATTATTAGTTGTTGTTCTCATTATTGGCATATTATCTGCCATTGCTTTGCCGCAATACAACCGGGCGGTGGCCAAGGCGCGCGCCGCGGAGGCCGTCACTTTGTTTAAGCAGCTGGCGGTGGCGGAACGGGCCTACCGTCTGTCCAACGGACAGTACAACCGCTCTTTGGAAGGACTGGACATCCGCCTGCCTAATATGGGTGGAAACCAAGGCTATGGTTTCAATAATTTTAACGGCAAGCATATGATTTTTTACGTGGAGGGCGGCGTTACGCCGCAACAAGGGTTAATGGGCAAGGCCTATCCGCGCCAAGCCACTTATTCAAACAAGCAATTTGCCGTACATATGACCTTGTCCACCAAGGGGCTGTTGCGTTTGTGGTGCACTGATAAGTACGAGCCCAACTATGGGTTTGGCTCCAGCGGGTGGTCGTCTTTTAATGAGGCTGGAGAAGCTTGCGCCCTGTGCCAAAGTATCAGCGGCAACCGCAACGGCCTATTGCTGGAAACCAATATTTAAAAACGCAGGTTATTTTGCAAAAAACTCCCCGAGTTGATACCCGGGGAGTTTCGCTTTTTAATCTGATGAAGAAAATCCTATTTGTTTTTTTCCAGCAACCTCGGCCTGTTTATAAAAATACAAGTCCGAACATGACAACGGGCGGACTTGTCGGAGGCGTTTAGCCGAGTTGTCCGCCCGTCGTTCGGAATGGGATTTTTATAGGCCGCAGTTGCGAAGGCCTTTTTGCTTACTTTTTCTGCCTGAGAAAAAGTAAGGATAAGTTTTCCTTTTTTCCCAAAATGAAAACTACACCAGCCCTTGGTCTATCATCGCATCCGCCACTTTGATAAACCCGGCAATATTCGCCCCGGCCATGTAATCGCCTTTCATGCCAAATTGTTCGGCGGCGGCCAAACAGCTGTCGTGAATGCTGTGCATGATGCGCTGCAAGTAAGCGTCCACTTCTTCGCGCGTCCAATAAATGCGCATGCTGTTTTGCGTCATCTCCAGGCCAGACACCGCCACGCCACCCGCGTTGGAGGCTTTGCCTGGGGAATACAGCACATGCGCGTTTTGGAAAACGTCAATGGCCCCCGGTGTGCAGGGCATATTGGAGCCTTCGGCCAAGCAAATGCAGCCATTGGCCACCAAGGTTTTGGCGTCTGCGGTGTGCAGCTCATTTTCACAGGCGGTGGGGCAGGCAATCTGACATGGGATATCCCATGTTTTTTGGCCCGGGCGGAACTGTGCCGTGGGGAATTTGGCGGCGTATTCTTTCAAACTGCCGCGCCGCACAAACACCAAATCTTTCAAGAAAGCCAGCTTTTCCTCGTCCACGCCGTCTTTATCGTAAATGCTGCCGTCGTAGTCCATAAAACCGACCACCTTGGCGCCCAAGGCCGTCAGCTTCTCTATGGCGTAAATGCCCACATTGCCTGTGCCGGACACAATGGCCGTTTTGCCCGCTAAACTGTCGCCGCGCGTGGCCAACATATTTTGCGCAAAATACGCCACGCCATACCCGGTGGCTTCCGGGCGCAACAAGCTGCCGCCCCAGTTTGGCTTTTTGCCGGTGAAAGCGCCGGTAAAATCATTGGTCAATTTTTTGTATTGGCCGAACATATAACCGATTTCGCGCGCGCCGCAACCCAGGTCTCCCGCGGGCACGTCGGTATGATAGCCGATGTGGTGGTAAAGCTCGTTGATAAACGAGTGGCAGAAGCGCATGACTTCGTTGTCGCTTTTGCCGCGGGTGTCAAAGTCGCTGCCACCTTTTCCGCCGCCCAAAGGCAGTGTAGTCAGCGAGTTTTTAAAGGTTTGTTCAAAAGCCAAAAATTTCAAGGCGTCTTGGTTGACGGTTTCGTGGAAGCGAATACCGCCCTTGTAGGGGCCTAAGGCGCTGTTGTACTGAATGCGGAAGCCGCGGTTGACGTGGATTTCGCCCTTGTCATCGCGCCACGGCACGCGGAAAATAATCATGCGTTCGGGCTCTACAATGCGGTCTAAAATTTTTTCTTTGATGTATTTGGGATATTGTTTTAAGACGGGGGCCAGACTGCCCACCACTTCTTTGACGGCTTGTTGAAACACCTTTTGGGCCGGGTCGCGTTTGGCCAAGCGGTCCAAAAAGTCTGCAGTGTAGTTTTGAATATCCATAGCGTCTCCTTTTGGGTACGTCTACTTTTATTATAGCAACAAATTTACGCAAAGCAAGGGGGTAGCTTCCCCGGCGAAAAAACAACTTGCAACCGGGGTGGAAAATGTTATGATATAGGAAAAGTTAGTTTTACTTAACCCGAGGCTGCCATGAGCAAAATGCTGAGCTCCAATATGGAAGATTATTTAGAGGCCATTTCTTTAGCCGCCAACGAAGAGGGCCTGGCCCGAGTGACGGACGTGCGGGACTTGTTGGGCGTTAAAACCCCCAGTGTGACGGGGGCGCTGCGCGTATTGGCCGAGGCGGGCTACCTCAAGCACGAGCCTTACAAAGGCGTTACGCTGACGGCCAAGGGCCGCCGCGCGGCCGAGGATGTGCGCCGCCGCCACGGTATTTTGAGCTCTTTTTTGACCGAAGTGCTGGGCGTGCACCGCAAAACTGCTGATATAGACGCCTGCAAAATGGAGCATACCATTAGCAAAGAAACCTTGGAAAAGCTGCACGATTTTCTGCATAAATTCACAGGCCGTCCACGCCACCGCGGCGAGAAATAATTTTCTTTTTGGTTTTTTGCTGTTAAATAAAATGGGGTCATCCTGAAAGGTTGTAGTTCAGGATCTTCCATTTTTCTAGTAGTGGTCGTTGTCTTTATTAAATAAACGGCGAGGGAAAATGGAAGATGCTGAGCAGAGACCCCTCAGCATGACCTTGATTTTTATTTTTTGTTTTGTCGTCGTGAAAGTTGGCAACCCTTTCTAAAACACTTGCCTAATGTTTTTTTTTTGATAAATTTTGCGTATAGACAAAATTTATCAAAAAAGGAAGGCAAATATGAAAAATTGTTCTACGGGCCGTTTAGGCCGGTTATTTAATGTCGTCATCCCCGGGGTTGCGGCGT
>CAVHDF010000071.1:0-3638 GCA_963634865.1 Eggerthellaceae bacterium | reverse complement strand
AAAAATCCGCCTTTTGTCTGAGCCGCTATGAAGCGGCGAGTTAAAGGCGGAATAAGAAAATTTTATTTTTTATGCTCCGCAGGCCCGCGGGGCCTTTTGGTCCTTTTCTGCCCCGGAGAAAAGGACATTAAATCGGTGGCCTTTTGGCCCTTTTCTATCTTCCCAAAAAGGGCACAAAAAGAGCGGGGAAAAATTTTCCCCGCTCTGCGAAATGCTTTCCAAAAACCCACCTCAATGCAAACCGATTTTGCATTGGTGGTTCTTTTCGTACTCCTCCACGGCGTGTTTTTCCTCGCCTTTGTACTCGCTGGTGCGGCGGATGAGTTCGTCAAAGTCTATGCCACGCGCGGGGAACATCGGCCCCTCCACGCAAGCAAAACGCACCTTGCCGTCCACCGTGACGCGGCAGCAACCGCACATACCCGTACCATCCAACATAATCGGGTTCATGCTGGCATAAGGCTCCACCCCCAGCTCGGCCATTAACTTAGAGGTAAATTTCATCATGGGAATAGGCCCAATGACAAACCCCGCTTGAATTTTCTCTCCCCCTTGCACCGCCGCTTTGAGCACGTCGGTCACCATGCCCTTTTGGCCGTAGGAGCCGTCGTCGGTGCAGGGCAGGGTCACATCGCACACGGCTTTCATTTCATCTTCCAAAATAAGCAGCTCTTTCGTGCGCGCGCCCAAGATGGCCACCACCTTGTTCCCGGCCGCCTTCATCGCCTTGGCAATGGGATAAACTTCAGCAATGCCCACGCCGCCGCCAATCACGGCCACCGTGCCGTAGTTCTTGGTCTCCACAGGCACGCCCAAGGGACCCAATACATTTAAGAAGCAGTCGCCTTGTTTGATCGAATTAAACATATACGTGGACTTGCCGATAGACTGGATAATCACGGTAATGGTGCCCTTTTGCGCGTCCCAATCCACCAAGGTAACGGGCACGCGTTCACCCGTTTCGCTACCGCGCAAAATGACAAACTGCCCCGCCCGCGCAGACGCAGCCACCAGCGGCTTGTAAATGACAAACTTGACCACAACGTCACTGAGTTGTTCCCGCACTAAAATTTCGTTTTCGCGCATATTATTTCCCCTTTAAAAATTCATTGATTTTGCCTGCGGCGGCAATGCCGTCTTTCATGGCCAGCAGCACGGTGGCCCCGCCGCGAATAATGTCCCCGCCGGCATAAACGCCCGGCATGGACGTGTTGCCGTTTTCGTCTAAGGCAATGACCCCGCGCTCGGTCACTTTCAGCTGCGGCGTGGTCTTGGCAATCGTCGGGTTGGGGCGTTGGCCGATAGCCGTGATGACCGTGTCGGCCGGCTGCACAAAGTCCGACCCCGGGATCTCCACCGGGCGGCGGCGACCCTTTTCATCCGGGGCGCCCAGCTCGTTGCGGGTAAAGCGCACGCCGGTTACGCGGCCTTTTTCGTCCTGCAAAATTTCCTTGGGCGTAACCAAGTATTCAAATTGCACGCCTTCCTCTTGGGCGTGTTCTACTTCGGCCGCGCGCGCAGGCATTTCCTCACGGCTGCGGCGGTAGGCGATCGTCACCGTCTGCGGCTGCAAACGCATGGCGCAGCGGGCTGCGTCCATGGCGCTGTTGCCGCCGCCCAACACGATGACGTTTTTCCCCACTTTAATCGGAGTATCCGTCTGCGGGAATTTATACGCTTGCATCAGGTTAACGCGGGTCAAAAATTCGTTGGCACTGTATACGCCCACCCCGTTTTCGCCGGGGATGCCCAGCATTGTCGGCAGTCCGGCGCCGGAGCCGATATACACCGCGTCGTACTTTTTCAACAATTCCTCTACGGTAATAGTCGCACCGACCAGCACATCGGTTTTAAAGGTCACGCCCATGCTTTGCACGGTTTCAATTTCTTTATTGATGACCTCACGCGGCAAGCGGAACGAGGGAATGCCATAACGCAACACCCCGCCGTAAGCATGCAGGGCTTCCAACACGGTGACCTCGTGCCCGGCGCGGCGCAACTCGGCTGCGCAAGCCAAAGAGGACGGCCCGGAACCGATGCAGATTACTTTCTTGCCCGTGGCGGCAGCCGGCACGGGGGGCTTTAAAGCGCCTTCGGCGCGGGCGGTGTCGGCGGCGTAGCGTTCCAATCCGCCGATGTTCACAGAGCCGAATTTGGCCTTGAGCACGCAGTGCCCTTCGCAGTGTTTTTCCTGCGGGCAAACGCGGCCGCAAATGGCGGGCAGCAGGCTGGTCTTCATAATTTCAGACGCAGCCGCCCCGGCATTACCGGCCTTAAGTTGTGCAATAAAATCAGGGATGTGCACGCCGACGGGGCAGGCGTTTTGGCACGGGTGCGTGGGGCAGTGCAAGCAGCGGTCTGCCTCCAGCATGGCCTCTTCCTTGGTAAAGGATTTGGCGACTTCTTCAAAATTGGTTCTGCGTACGGCAGGGTCCTGCTGGGTGCCGTTGTTACGCGGCCGGGACGGATTGGGCATAGACAACCTCCTAATATAAAAAATCCAAGGTTAAAATAACGGCGCTGTGCTATATTTATTATAGTATATTGAAAACAGACGGATTTGTTATACAATATATTATATCAACCGGGTAAAAGGAGGGGTTATGTGTCCAAAATGTCATGCTGAAGGAATTGCCACTTTTGTATTGGGCGCGTTGGTAGGCGCCGCGCTGGGGGTGTTGTTCGCCCCGGCCAAAGGGGATACCACCCGCCGCAAAATCAAACGCTGGGCCGAAAACGCCTATGAAGAAGGCAAAGAGGGCTTGGCCGACCGCGCCGAAGAAATAAAAGAGCGGGTACTCAGCCATGCCGAAGAACTAAAGGGCAAAGTGGCCCAAGCCAAAGTGCGCGCGGAAGAGCTGAAAGAAAAATTCAGCGAAAAAGCCGAAGAAATGAAAGAGCGCGCCCTGGAAAAAACCGAAGACCTGCGCGGAAAAGCCGCCGACGGTTTGGAAAAGGCCGCCAAAAAAATCAGATAAATCATCAGTATATGAAAAGCCCCGGAGCAAATGCCCCGGGGTTTTTTATGCTCTAGTTGAGTTCATAATGTAGCGTTCCTTTTCCGTTGTCAAAAGGAGCTGCCGCCGTCATGGACGCACACAAAGCCTTGGCCTTGGGTAAGCTGCTGTTCGCCAAACAATAGTGCTTAGACGAGTCGCGGAAAATACGATACCCCAAATTGCCATAATCATTATTTTCACTGAGGTAGTAACACTCCGTGGATTCGGCCGAAACGGAACCCGGGCCGTTATATCTGCACTCATAGTTCCCCATACGCAGAAGGGCTCCATTTTCCATCAGCGTGCCGGGTAAGGTAATATCTAAATCTGCAATTTTAGAGGCATACTCCCCATTTGCCATAAAATAACGGTTCCCCGCCTCTTCTATGGCGCGGGCGAATAGGGGCAACTGGGCATAACGTGCGCGTAGGACCGCCTTTTGATATTGCGGCAGGGCCACTGCGGCCAAGATACCGATGATAAGAACGACGACCAACAATTCAATGAGCGTAAAGCCGCCTATATGTCCTCTCCCTACGTCATTCCCGAAGGAGTGGCGGCCCGCAGGGTTCGGGAATCTCGTTGTGTTTTTAAGAGGCTGAGATCCCCGATAGAAACATTCGGGGATGACGACATTAA
>CAVHDF010000070.1:0-3708 GCA_963634865.1 Eggerthellaceae bacterium | reverse complement strand
CAAGGAGAAGATATGTAGGCGGCTTTACGCTTATTGAACTTCTCGTCGTTGTTCTCATCATTGGCATTCTTGCGGCCGTCGCGCTGCCGCAGTATCAAAACGCGGTTTTAAAAAGCCGCTTTATGAGCTTTGTCCCTACGGCGCGTGCTTTGGTGGAGGCGCAAGAGCGCTACTACATGGCCAACGGAGAATATAGTTATTCGCTAAAAAATTTGGATGTGCAAATTCCGGCAGACTGCCACTATCATTCGGCGGGGCGGCCCAATGAAGTTTTATGCGGTACGGATTGGCTGCTGGACAATTTTGCCGAGGAAAGCCAAGCTATGGGAAGTTTGCTTGTGTCGTACTGTCCCGGACAAAATAGCGGCGGATCTACCTCTTGTTACCACGCCAGGGAGGCAAGAATAGAATTTGTTTACGAAAATGGTTCAGAAAAAGCTTCTTCGGGAACCCAAAAAACAAATTGCGCAGGTTTCACGGACGCCGGTCGTAAACTCTGCCAAACTTTTTCGGGTGTTTTTAATTAAAATCCGCTTGCGTTGGCGGCTGGTTTAAGTCATAATATAGGTATCTTGGAGGAATTATGAACAAACCCGCTTTAGTTCTTTTTTGTGCTACCGTTTTATTGACCGCCGCCTGCGCCAAACCCGAGGATGAAAGTCCGTCCAAATTTCAGCGTCAAGCCAATATAGAAAAATACGCCCGCAAGGCCCAAGACGTCAGCCGCTTGACCCAGCTGCGCCGCGAGCCTTTGCCCATAGAAACCGTGGCCGACCCCGCCCGCGTGACCAATACGCCCTATCCGTTGGACTTGGCTCCGCTGACGCAGAGTTTTGAGCGCAACCGCTTGGCCTTGCAAAGACGCTTGTTGCAAACCTACGCCGAGCAAAGCCAACAGCAGGTGCAGGCGCTATACCAGCAATGGCAGACCCACGCGGCTGAGCAAGCCCGCGCCGCCCAGTCTCCCGCCGATTTGGCCCAGCGTTTAGAGGCGCTGTGGCCCACGCAGCAAACGCAGCTGCAACAGTTTACAAAAGCCCAACGCGAGTTGGCCCGCCTGCAGCCCGATGCCACCGCCTTGGCGCGCGCGCAGGAGCGGTTGACCCGCCGCGGCGAGGAGCTGCTCTCTACCGTGGCTTTGTATTACGGGGATGAGGCTGCGCGCCTGAGCCGCCCGGTGCTGGAAAAGAATTTGCAGGCCTACCTTTCCGCACAGGCCCAAGCAACCACCGAGGCAGAGTTAGACGCCCGGTTGGCCCAAAGTTTAACTGACATGGAAAAACAGCTGCACCAAATCGTGCAGCAATCCGGCGACCCCTTGGGGCAAACCCCGCCGGAGATTGTTTCGGGTTTGCGTACGGATTTAATTGCCGCCCAGCAGCGGCTGGAAAAATACATTGAGCCCTTGTATGGCAAAGACGCCGTCTTGGCCGCACGCAAGGTGTTCAACCGCTTTTTAGAGGAGTATCTTAAGTGCTGGCAGGAAAACGCCCGCTTGAGCCAAAAACGGCGCACGACACAGTACCTTAATGAACAGTACAAACAAACCTTGGCTGCGTTGCAGCAGCAGTGGAACACCGCATGGGACGCCGCCGTTCCGCTGCCGCCGCCGGCTCCCGCGCATTGATTTTAGCCCCGCTCCCCGCGGGGCTTTTGCTAAAATATACATATGAACAGAAACTTCTTTTACTTTGCGCTTTTTATCATTATGTTGCTGGTGTTGGGGCTGATGTTCTTGGGAAATTCCGACCCGGCCGGCGAAGAAACAGCCGCCCTTTGGCCCACGGATACGCCCGCTTCCGCCCCGGCGGGGCACGCCTTGCCCTCGGAGTGGGATGAAACCCCGTCTTATGATTTTACGTCTCTGATAGACACGCCCGATGTGCTGGTGCCGCCTGCCAAGCAGGTGCTGTCCCGGGCCAACCGTTCCGCGGCGGTTTCGTATGCACAGGCCCCGCAGGCCATGCGCTATGCTCCGGTGCCCACCCGGACCGGGAACGGGTCCAACGCCTCTGCCGGGCGCAAGACGGTTTTCCCGCAGGCGCGCGCGGCGTCTGTTGGAACGGCTCCTGCCACGGCCCCGCGGCGGACTTATTCTCCGCGTTATACACCCGGTACGGCCGGGGGGGCGCAGCGTACCTATCGTCCCGCGTCGCAAGACCCCGAAAGCGAAGAGGCCGCCCAAGCCCGCCAAACCATTTGGAATACGTCTACGCCCGCGTTGACCTACCGCCAGCAAAAGGAAATGAACCGCAAAATTGATGCCTTTTCCTCGGGTATTCAGCGCGCCATTGCACAAGCCATGGCACCCCAAAGCAAACGCAGCCAAAATATTGCCAAATATTTGGGCCGTTCCCGCGGGGAAGCGGCGCAAATGGATGAGGGGGCACGCTCCAGCCAAGAGGGCCAAGTCAGCGGAGACGGCCAGAATTTAGCCGCGCAAATTGCCGCCCAGGCCCAGGGGGTAGTCAACGACGTACGCGCCAATTACGGCGACAAGGCCGCCGCCCGCGCGGGCAAAATTATGGATAATTTCCAGCGGGAAATGAACCAAGCCGTGCAGGGCCCCGGCGACCCGCAAGAGAAACAAATCCGCGCCAGCGCGGTCAATACCAAATACGCCAACCAACTCCAGCAGCTCAACCAAAATGAATCTCTGAGCAAAATGGAAATGCAGTTGCGCGCCGACAATGAAAAGCAGCTGGCCGCCATTGAGCGGCAGTTTGGTCCGGCCGCCGCCAGCGCCGCGCGCGAAAAAATGGAGAACGATTTGCAGCAGCGCATGAAGGTCTACCGCACCCCGCAGGCGGAGCAGGAGGCCACCCGCCAGTTGCTGGCTTTAGACGAGCAAAGACGCAAGGATTTGGAAGAAGCCGTGCGCAAAAACGTGCAGGATAATCCCTTTGCCGCGGGCCAGTTGACCGAAGTGCAAAACGCCCAAGCCAAGCAGCAAATTTTGGAAGAGGCGCAGGCCATTAAAGAGGGCCGCCAGCAAGCGCGCTATACGGTCTATTCGCAAGATAAATTGGACCAGACCCGCCAAACTTGGCAGAAAGAGGGGGAGAAAATCGTCCAAGGTTTTGAACAGCTGGGGCCGGAATACGCCGCCGAGGCCAAAGAGCTGGTGGACAATTTGAATAAAAAACGCATGGAAATGCGCCCGGTGGGGGAGAACATCAACACCAGCGAATTAAACAGTGCCGATATGAAATTGACCGAGGAGACCAACCAAAAATTGCAGGCGCTGCGCGTGCGCGGCGTGGCCGAAGCGTACAACAAGAGCAACGACGAGCGCTTGAAACAAATTACGGACCAAATGGGCGGCGTGGATGAAAAGACCAAACAGGCCTGGAGTAAAAAGGCCCGGACCGTGATGGAGAAGTACAACCAGCTGCGGGCGCGGGCTTTCGGCCAGAAAGATTATGAGGCCACCTTAAAACGCTTGGAGCAGCAGGAGCAAAAAGAGCTGGCTGGCATCCGCGTGTGAGGTGTTAAGCGGCAATGTTGGAAAGACTTTGAGACATAAAACCCCGCAGAAATGCGGGGTTTTGCTGTTAAGTGGTAATTGCCTTTATTAATAAACAACAGGGAAAATGGAAGATGCTGAGCAGAGACACCTCAGCATGACAGCATTTTATGAACGGCATTTTTGCAGTTATTAAATAAGGTCATCCCCGAGAGTCTCAGTCGGGGATCTTCGTCTGACCA
>CAVHDF010000069.1:0-3846 GCA_963634865.1 Eggerthellaceae bacterium | reverse complement strand
TCCGAAGTCAAACGCTCCTCTATCGCCCCGGGCGTTGTCCCTTGCTGCAGGGCCAGCTCAACGGCGTTGCTGAGCCCTTGCGCGGCGGACTTTTGTTGGCGCACCGCTTCGGCCGCTTGCGCGTATGAAGGCGCCACCGACGTGAATATTAATGAAAAACTGATGACTAAGGAGATGAATTTTAGCATAGAAACAAGGCCTCGGTATTTTAAGTAAATGGGGACTTCCCTCTATAGTATAACTCCAAAGGGGCCAATAGCGCTTGGGCCTTTGGGCCCTGTTTCTTTCATTTTTTGGACCTAGGAATTTTCTGGGCCCTAAAGGTGCAGGCATAAAATGGGGGGGGAAATTTAGACAAAAAAATCCCCGGCTCTCTAAGAGAAAACCGGGGAAATTTTTAATATGCCTGCAAGAGGTCTTCTACGTTTTGGATGTCTCTCTCCGCCGTCTGTCCTGCCTTTTCACGCAGCGGACTCTTGCGGTTGGAAGCTTTCAGCTCGCGGAAGGTTTTTTCTATGCGGTCCCGGGCTTGTTTGACGCGGGACGCTTCCGACGGGTTGGCTTCCAAGTAGCTCTGCAGATAATTCTGCGCACGGTTGTGATATTCAAAGAACAGCCGATAGGTGTCTTTGTTCACTGCGTTGCCGCCCTGGCGCATATTGGCGGCCAAGACTCTCATTTCCGTAATCAAGTCCTGCGCGCGCAGCAAGTAATCGTAATGGGCCAGCTGCTCAAACTGCCCTTCCTCAATATATCCGGGGCGTTCTTGCAGGCCCAAGGCCGCTTGGCCGTCTTTGTACAACGCAGCGGTCAACTTATTAAACTGGCGGTTGAGCGCCTCGGACAAGTGGCTTTGCTCCAGCACCGTGGAATACTGCGTCACCAAGGTGGAGAAGTCCGCAAATGCATTGTGCGAGGCTTGCGCCGACACCAGCTCAGACGAGGCCACTAAGCGGTTGTAAATCTGAATCATCCGCTGCAAGATAGAGGTCATCTTGATTTCAGACGCCACCGTCTTGTCACCAGACGGTGCCAAGGTGTTTTTGAGCGACTTGACACTGTGCTCCTTGCCTTTGAGCAATTTGGCAATGGTGGTTTCGGCCTTTTTCTCGCTGTCTATTTCAAAAGTCTTGGCAGAGACTTTGCCCTGGGCAATGTCTTCGGCGGTAATTTGCAAGCTGCTGCCGCGCAAAGCCCGCCAGAAGCTCTTGGCCATGGCCGAGGTTTTTGCCGCACCTGCCGCCGCCACCAAGGCCGAGTAGGCAAAGACCGCCGCCGGAATCCAGTACCAGTCGCCCGGCAAGAGCACACTGGCCAAGACCGCGGCGTAGATACCAAAAATACCGTTGGCATTGGCATTGTTATAAGCTGTGCTGGCAAAACCGGCCCAGCTCTTTTCCATTTTTTCCGCATCAGCAATCTGGGCCGCCTTGGCCTCAGCAGACAAAGACTCATCCTGCAAAATGGCGTTTTTGCGTCTTTGCATGGCCGCCGTCACATTGTTCTGCAAGCGGGTATTGTCCAGCTGCCCCGGCACGGCGGTGCTCATGTTCAGCCCGACGCCCAGCAACATCAACGGGGCTAAATACCCCCAGTGCCAGCCCGTCAGCGCCAACGCCGCAGAAACACCGGCCAAGAGCGCAGGCATAATTGCCAACCCTTGGAAGGATACGCCCGTCAGCTGGTCATCGGTAAATTTGCCTTTGGCCACCCATTTGGACGATTTCATACGCACCACCCACGAGGCCGCCATAAAGGCCGCCACGGCAAAGTTGCTTGCGTCCCCGATGCCCGTCTTGGCCAACTGGTTAAGCAACATGGTGGAAGCCGCATAAGAGGCATAGGCCAACGTCACGCGGGTCAATGCGCCTTTGGTATCCTCGTCATTGGCAAATTCTTTATCGTACTCCTGTTTATAGCGTCCCTCGGCATCGTTGGTATATTTTACTTTTTCCGGCACAATCAAACGATACAGAGAAACCAGCGGTTTAAAGACGCCCTCCAGCGTGCTCTTGCCAAAGGCCTTTAAGAATTTGCCCACTTCTTGCATAGAATCCTTAAACGAGGCCTGGGGAGCCGCTTCCTGCGCGGGGGCCGCCTCTGCTGCGGCTTGGGCCTCTTTGTTAGAGCCTTTCATCGTGTCCCACAGCGAGGTGTTGATAAACAACCCCATGGTCACAGCGGCCAGCAACAAGGCCGCCGGCACGGCGATAAATTCATTGAACCCCGCAGAAGCAAAGGAGGCCGTCACCAAGGCCAAGGCCAAGCGGGAGCCTTGCTGCCAGGTGGACATTTTTAAGTTGGCCGCCGTACGCATTTGCGGGTTTTTGTAGTGGTTAAGCAACAGCGGAGCCGCCCCGCGCAACAAGCTGGAGGCCAGCACCAGCACCACCATGGGCACCGCCAACCAAATGAGGTCAAACGAAGCCACCGGGGTAATCCCGTTTACGCCCATCAGCAGCGAACCGATTAACGTGGCCATAGACACGCTCAAAATAGCAAAAGTGGATTTGTTCAGACCCCACTTTTGCATGAACGGAATCATCGCCCCGGCGATACGCGGCGTGACATAGCCAACTCCGCCGAACATATTGGGCGCGGCGGTTTGGACCAACTCAGAAGAGGCCGACTTGGCCGCCGCCTTAAAAGGCCCCACCATTACACCGTCTACGTTCATACCAAAGAACGCACCCATGATATTTACAAACTGCTTAAACGAGTTGGGCTTGTTGAGGTCCAACTGGAAGTTCACCCCTTCTTCCAATTTGTTAAATTGGTTCTGCTCCAACATTTTGGCAATGGCCAACAGGTCAGAGGTGGTGTACGGCACGTCCACCTCGGCCGGGACGGAGCCGTTTTTATAAATATCGCCCAGTTTTTTCATGGACACTTTGCTGCTTTCCATTTCCGCCAAGTGTCCCGGCAAGCGGGCAAATTTAAACTTCCCGTTTTCGTCCATGGCCAAGGCCATGCCTTTGGGCACCTTAAAGCCCTGCGGCGTAGACAAGTGCAACGCCGCCAGCACAGAGGCGTACCAACCGGCATTCTCTTGGTGCAGGACAATCATCGGCGTTTTGGACAGTTCACCGTCGGCATAGCGGTAATAAACCGGGATGTCATTACTGTATTTAATGACGCCACGGCCCTCTTGGCCGCTGTTGGCGTAGGAAGCCGCCCAACCCGCCGGGCGGGACGCGTTCAACACGGCCTGCTGGTTTACTTCGCGCAGACCTTGCGTCACCCCGGTAAAGAGGTTGGAGTTGGCCGACAAAACAGGCGTATTGTCATACACAAAGCGGCTTTCTTTATTAAAGTCCGGCGAAGAAATAACCGCTTCCAGCTCCGCAGCAAATTGCGAGGGGAGAATGTGGTTATTCAACCGTTCCAACGGTTGGGCAAAAATGTCCGCGTTAAACAGTTTATACAATACATGCGCCCGGCGCGAAAGGCTGGCATTCGGATTTTTAGCGTTCAAAGCGTCCCACTCATTTTGGTGGAGCGTCTTTTGCAACAACGCAATGGTTTGGTTAAAGACGCCCTTGTTGTAGAGCTTCATCAGGGCTTCTTTCTTTTGCGTAGTCGTCGCGGGGGAATACAATATATCGCGCAAATCGGTGGCCAAAGGCTCCACACGCGCCAACACCTGTTTGGCGTGGCGGTATGCTTTTAACCGATTCAAAGAAGACTGTATAGCTCCAAACGGGATACCCGAATACAAATAGCCTGCATTATCCACCGCTTGCACGGCAGCGACGGTCGGCGCCTGCACCGTCACGGGGGTGGTCAAGGCTTGGTATTGCCGCTGCTGCGCTTGGTACGCCTGCATCTGTTGGTAATACTTCGTCA
>CAVHDF010000068.1:0-4611 GCA_963634865.1 Eggerthellaceae bacterium | reverse complement strand
AAGAAAATTTTATTTTTTATGCTCCGCAGGCCCGCGGGGCCTTTTGCCTACTTTTCTGCCCTAGAGAAAAGTAGGAATACACCGCGGCGGCCTTTTGGTCCTTTTCTGCCCTTGAGAAAAGAATAAAACCGCAAAATCCCCGCCTAGACTGGCGGGGATTGATCTTATAATGCTATTTTTAATTTGCGGCACAGGGCCTTTAAAATACTCTTGGCCCGTTGGGGCGGCTCCAACCGTTGCAAGCCCCTAAACACCGCCGTTTGGGCAGCCGTCACATCCGGCACGAAGCCGAAAATATCCATGTAGTTTAAAAACTCCACTATTTTAACGGCCGTGGGCAGGTCCTCCGGCGCATGCTCAAAAGCTTGTGCATAGGCGAGCAGTTTCTTGCCTGCAACGGCACGCAGCCGCGGTATATCCGGGTGCAACCCCAAGGTATGCACATCGTCCATCAGCTCTTCCAAGGCGTTTAAGTCTACGCTGTCGCGGCTTAATTCGGTTTCCAGGTCCGAGGTCAACACATAGTCGGCCACCGTCATAAAGGCCGTCGGCAACGGGGCACCGATATACTTTAGACCGCGCACCAAGGGATATTGTTTGTCAAAAATACGGGCAAAGTCTTCCCCCGTTTTTTGCGCCAGTCCGGCCAGCACGGCATCCACCACCACCCGCTGCGCGTCTTTAAACAAAGAGGCAAACGGATAGCAGGTTTTAAACCGCTCAGAAATCAGCGTATGCACGCCCTCAAAATCCTGCTGTGCGGCCTGTTCCAACGCGGCGTAAACGGTATTCTTTTGCATATCACGCGCGTACGCCGCCCCGCAAGTCAGACGCGTGCCGTGGCTTTGGCATACGGCAAATAAAATGTCGTCCTCTTCCAGCGTAATGCGGTTTTTCAGCTGAATACTGCCATAGCGCAAGTGGGCGTTTTCTTGGTCCACGCGGTGGCAGTCATACGCAGACGTTTCATACGCATACGCGTGCGCCGCGTCGGGTTTTCCCCCCGGTAAAGAGGGCAAGACCAGTTGCAGCGCCACCTTGGGTGCGGGCATGGCCGAGGGTTTGACAAACCGCTCATACACCACCGCCCCATTTTGCAAATCCTTTAAATTGCTGGGGGCTTGGGCCAATTTTTTCACAAACTCAGGCTCCAAATCCGCCCCGTCGGCGCGGCGGTGCAACTCCAGCGCGCGGGAAGCATATTGCAAAATCTGCACGGTCTCCAGACCGCTGATTTCATCAAAGAACCACCCGCAACTGGTGTACATCAGCAAGGCATTGCGCTGCATTTCCAGCAAGGCCAAAGCCCCGGGACGGTCCGTCCACGCCTTTTCCGTAGCATGACGCAAAAAGAAGCGGTGCTGCGCGTCCAAGCTGCGGTCCAAAATCAGCTCAATGTAATCATTGCGCGCGGCCCAAGGGTCTTTAAAATACGCGCGGCCCTTTGTTTCAAAAGTTTCGGCCATTTCATCGCGGATAAAATCCAAGGCCTCGCGCAACGGGGCGCGCCATTTTTGGTGCCAGCCCGGGTGACCGCCGGAGTTGCAGCCGCAATCTTTGCGCCAGCGTTCCACCCCGTGGAAGCAACTCCACGACGTATTTTCAATAATTTGCGCCTCATACTGCGGGGGATATTTTTCTAGGTACTCCCCATACACGGTGATGTTCACATCCGGCAATTCTTTGACGTATTTTAAACAATAGGCCAAAGCCATATCGGCAAATTTCTGATGATGGCCATAGGTTTCCCCGTCGGTGGCAATGTGCATCAACTGCCCCTCGCCCCCGACCGGGTCAAACGCGCCCATCAGGCGGCCGGCAAAAATTTCGCCGCTTTTCAGCGTATCAGAAAAAGCGATGCCTTGGGAAATCGGCCCGTCATAAAAGAACAAGGCAATTTTTTTACCCGACGGCAAATTACACTGATAGGCCCGCTTGGGGTCCACCCGCGCACCGGACACGTCGGTCCAGTTTTTCTCACCGATTTTGCGCACGCGCGCACACTGCCCCGGGGCCAAAATCACGTATTTCATTCCGTGCGCGGCCAATACCTCTAGCGTCTCGGTATTGCAAGCGGTCTCGGCCAGCCACATGGCTTCAGGCAGGCGGCCGAAACGGGTTTTAAAATCGTAAAGTCCCCACTTTACTTGCGTTTCTTTGTCGCGCGCATTGGCCAGCGGCATAATGATGTGATTGTACACCTGCGCAATGGCCGAGCCGTGGCCGTTAAAAAGCGCCTGGCTGCGCTTATCCGCCGCCAAAATGGCCTGATACACCTGCGGCGCGTGACGCTGCATCCAAGAGAGCAAGGTGGGCCCAAAGTTAAAGCTCATGTGGGCGTAATTGTCCACCAAATCGGTCAGTTCCCCCTTGGCGTTCAACACGCGCGCGAGGGCATTGGGGCCGTAGCACTCGGCGGTAATGCGGGCGTTCCAATCATGATACGGGGCCGCGCTGTCTTGGATTTCTATTTCCTCCAGCCAAGCGTTTTCGCGCGGGGGTTGATAAAAGTGTCCGTGAATACAAAGATATTTCATATATATGTTATAGCAATTAATCCGCCCGCTTGTACGCACCGGGCTCCCCCGCCGAAAAACACTTGATAAAATGCCGCATAAACTTTATACTATAGATAACCCGCCGATGTGAGGACGGCCCGAGGTGAACATCATGAAAAAAACATTTATCCTAGACACCAATGTATTGTTGCACGACGTAAACTCCATCTATGCGTTTGAAGACAACGACGTCGTCATCCCGATGGTCGTCATAGAAGAGCTGGACAATTTCAAAAGCGAGGGCGACACCCGCGGCAAAAACGCCCGTATGGTCTCGCGCGAGTTGGACGCACTGCGCCAAAACGGCCGCCTCAACGAAGGGGTCAAACTGCCCAAAGGCGGCACGCTGAAAATTGAATTAGACCGGCCCAATATTTTGCCGCAGGTTTTTTCGTTTAATAAATCCGACAATGCCATTTTGAACATTGCCTACACCATGGCCAAAAAAGAGGGCTCTTACAAAAAGAACCAAAGCCCGGTGTTCGTGGTGACCAAAGACATCAATATGCGCCTGAAGGCCGAGGCGCTGGGTTTGTCGGCGCAGGATTACACCTCGGACAAGGTCAATATTGACGAGCTCTATACCGGCGTGGCCGAGGTAGAGGTGGACGCGGCGCAAATTGACGCTTTCTACCGCGACAAAAAATTGCCGCTGGATAAAAATCTGTATTTCCCCAACCAGTTTTTGATTTTAAAATCCAATGACGGCAGCAAAAAATCCGCCATGGGCCGCGTGGCCAACAGCGGCGAATTTGTGCTGCGCCCGCTCTCGGCCCAGGACCCGGTGGCCTGGGGCATTAAACCGCTTAACAAAGAGCAGCGCTTTGCCATGGAGCTGTTGTTAGACGACAGCTTGGACATTGTGACGCTGGTCGGCACCGCCGGCACGGGGAAAACCTTGCTGACCTTGGCCACCGGCCTGCAACGCACCATGGACGAAAACGCCTACCGCCGCATGGTAGTGTGCCGCTCTATTGTGCCCGTGGGCAAAGATTTGGGCTTTTTGCCGGGCACCAAAGAGGAAAAATTGGAAGCGTGGATGGGCGCCATTTATGACAACTTGGCTTTCTTGGCCGACCACAAAAACCCCGACGAAGGCGAAGAAAAAGCGCACTATTTGTTAGACAGCGGCAAAATTGAAATTGCTTCTGTCACGCACATGCGCGGGCGCTCTTTGCCGCGGCAATATATGATTGTGGACGACGCGCAGAACCTGACCCCGCACGAGATGAAAACTATTTTGACCCGCGCGGGCGAAGGGACCAAGATCGTCGTCACGGGCGACCCGTATCAAATTGATACGCCGTATTTGGACATTGAGTCCAACGGCTTGACCTACTTGGTGGACCGCCTCAAAGGCCAGCCTACGCACGGACACATCACCTTTACCAAGACCGAGCGCAGCCGCCTGGCGGACCTGGCCTCCAAATTGTTGTAAGTTTCTTAGGTAGAGTAAACCCCCGCCTTTAGAACAGGCGGGGGTTTTTGTTATAAGGGGAACCAAATGGAGCGGGTACCGTATCTCTCTGTACCGCCCATACTTTTGCAGACGGACTCCATTTTGCTATCGCGCTCCGTACCCGTGGCTAAATAATAGCAATACAACTTCTTCCCCGCCACGGGAGCCTTCATCCCCTCGGCCAAGTCCGACACATACAATAGCGCGGGCATGGTGCCTGCGTCCGCACCACCAATTGGCGTGGCGTCAATACGTCCATCAACTAAAATGTACTTGTAATATTTGCTGGTAACTGTATCATTTTCTGCCCGATAGGTACTATAGGGACCGCTGGGACGGACGGCTAATGTATCCCAGTTGAGAGGCCACTCGCCGGTTTCCATGATGTGGGCCTCCGCCGCCTGCGAGGTACTGCGCAAAACGGCCAAGGCTTCCGCCGCGCGGCTGCGGTTAACCGCCCGCTCATATTGCGGCAAAGCAATAGCCGAAAGTATGCCAATGATGAGAATGACGACTAATAATTCAATGAGCGTGAAGCCGCCTAAACGGCCCGTAGAGAAGTTTTTCATAATGGGGTTCCTTTTTTGATAAATT
>CAVHDF010000067.1:0-4632 GCA_963634865.1 Eggerthellaceae bacterium | reverse complement strand
AGCGGCGAGTTAAAGGCGGAATAAAGAAAATTTTATTTTTTATGCTCCGCAGGCCCGCGGGGCCTTTTGCTTACTTTTCTGCCCTAGAGAAAAGTAAGATATTCCGCGGCGGCCTTTTAGTCCTTTTCTGCCCTGGAGAAAGGGACATCAAAACAGCGGGGCTTTTTGCTTGCTTCCCCACTCTGAAAAACGCACCAAAAAACCCGGCCTAAAGACCGGGTTTTAAACTGTGCTTGTCCAACGAACCAACGGTTATTTACCCTTGGCTTCGTCCTCTAACCGCGGGAAAAGCGGCGGATACTTTTCAATTTTACCCGGGGCCAAACGCCGTTGCATTTCTTTGGCTACCGTGGGCATAAACGGCTCCAGCCAGGCGGAAATAAAACGCAGCCCGCACACCAATTCCAGCAATACCGCCGCAGCGGTTGCCTTGTCAGTTTTGGCCAGCTCCCAGGGCTTTTTCTCATCCACTAATTTATTGAGTTCCCCGGCAAAGCCGTAAATGCTTTCCAGCACTTTATCAAAAGCCAGCTCATTATAAAAGCCGTCTATGGCCTTTTCCAGCTCTTGCGCGCGGGCCAAGGTGGCCGTCCCGGCGCCCGCCTCTTGCGGCAGGTCCCCCACATTTTTGGCGGCCATATTCAAGGTGCGCGAAAGCAAGTTGCCGATGTTGTTGGCCAAATCGGAATTGTAGCGGTTTTTAAAGCTGAGCATAGAAAAATCGCCGTCTTGGCCAAAGGGGACCTCACGGAATAAGAACGCGCGCACCGGGTCCACGCCGTACTTGCGGGCGATTTCCACCGGGTTGACCACATTGCCCAAGGATTTAGACATCTTTTCCCCTTCCACTGTCCACCAGCCGTGGGCAAACACTTTTTTGGGCAACGGCAAGCCCAGCGCCATCAGCATGGCCGGCCAAATGACCGTATGGAAACGGAAAATTTCCTTGCCTACCATGTGCAAATCCGCAGGCCAAAAATCTTCAAACTTTTCCGCGCCGATTTTTTGAAGATGCGCTTGGTGCTCGGCTTTGTCGGCACACAACACGGTGCCGCCGCCCGTGGCGGAGATGTAGTTAATCAACGCGTCAAACCACACATACACCGTATGCGCCGGGTCCGAGGGAACGGGCACGCCCCATTTGACCTTGGTGCGCGTAACGGACAAATCACGCAGACCGCCTTTGACGAAATTAATGATTTCGTTGGCGCGGGTTTTGGGGCTTAAGAAGTCCGGGTGCTCGGCATAAAATTTCAGCAACGCGTCTTGGTACTTGGAAAGTTTAAAGAAATAGGTTTCCTCGTGCACTTCCGTCAGCGGGCGTTTGTGCACCGGGCACAGGCCGCCTTCCAGCATTTCGCTTTCGTCGTAATATTGCTCGCAGGACAGGCAGTATTTACCAGAATACGAGCCCTTGTAAATATCTCCCTGCGCCAGCAGTTTTTCAAAAATGGCCTGCACCACGTGCTCGTGTAGGGGGTCGGTGGTGCGGATAAAATCGTCATAAGAAATATTGAGCTCTTTCCACATCTCTTTGTATTGGGCCGACACCTGGTCGGTCCACTCTTTGGGGCTGACGCCCTTAGCCGCGGCGGATTTTTCAATATTGGCCCCGTGCTCGTCCGTGCCGGTTAAAAAGTGTACGTCCACTCCCTTTTGGCGTTTGTAGCGGGCCAAAATATCCAAGGCAATGGTCGTATAGGCATGGCCGATATGCGGCACCGAGTTCACATAATAAATGGGGGTGGTAATAAAGAATTTTTTGCTCATAATTTCTCCGTTAATCAAAAATCCGCACGCCCGCTTTGTCCAAGCTCATCAGCGCCGTTTCCACCGTCAACGCAGGCGATACGTTGCGCGTGACGGCTATTTTGTAATTTTCCAACTTCTTTAAAATCTGTTGCAGCTGTTTGCGCCGCAGCGCCTGCGGCTGCGCGGCCCACTGCCGGTGCGCGGCCAAGGTGGCCACATCCAGCACCGCCTGCGCCTCTTGCCGGGCGGCCGCCATGGTGCGGGGCAAGGCCGCCGCCACCGCCGCCGGCCAAGCCGGGCCCTCAGGCACGGTCTGCATTACTTCCAAGGCTTGCGCCGCGCGCAGGGCCCGCGTCAGGGAACCTTGGGAATAGCGGGCGGCCAAGGCCGGGTCTTGCGTTTGCGGGGCGACCTCCCGCAGCAATTGTTCCACCGTGGCTTGTGGCAACGGGGCAAACTGCAGCGGTTGGCAACGCGATAAAATGGTTTTGAGCATGGCGGCCTTTTTGTCCGTCAGCAAAATCCATACGGTTTTTTGCGGCGGTTCCTCAATAAATTTCAGCAAGGCATTGGCCGCCTCGGCCTGCATGCTTTGCGCCTCGTCCACAATAAACACCTTCCAACCGCCGGCCGCGCTTTTTTGCTGGCTTTTGGCCGTAATGTCGCGAATGGTGTCTACCTTGATGCGTTGCTGCTTGGCCAGCTCTTTTTCTAAATCTTCCTCATACCCTTTGTCAGACGGTTCGCCCTTGAGCTCCAAACGCGCCTGATACAAAAAATCCGCCAGCACTACATCGCCGTAGGTCCCCTGGTCTATAGCGCGGCAGTGCGCGCACAAGCCGCAGCTGTCCCCGGTTTGCCGCGCCTGGAGATCTAAGCAGTTGAGAGCCTTGGCAAATTCCAACGCCGCTTTCTTCTTCCCCACCCCGGACGGCCCGCAAAACAGCAGCGCCTGCGGCACATGGCCTAGGACGCTCTTTTGCAAATAGTCCGTCGCGGCGGATTGGTTTAAGATTTCTGAGAAGGGCATAAATCGGTAATGTGGTGTTTCTCCAGCAGTTCAATCACCTGGGCGCGAATCGCGTCCACATCGGCGTCGGCGTCTATCAAATGGGCGTTTTCCGTGCGCGAGGCCAACATCTTGTACCCGTGGCGCATATTCTGCCGAAATTCACGGTCTTCGCGCTCCAAACGGTCGGAAAATAAATACTCCCCGCGGGAGGAAAAATATTTATCCGACATTAAAAAGACCAAGGTCAAATCCGGCTTGAGCCCGGTGGTGGCAATTTGGTTGAGCGTGTCTATCATGTTTAAATCCAACCCGCGCGCATAGCCTTGGTAAGCGCAAGTGGACATGGTGTAACGCTCACAAATGACAATTTTGCCCTCTTGCAAGGCCGGGATGATTTTTTCTTGGGTGTGTTGGGCGCGGCTGGCTTCGTACAAAAGCAGCTCGGCCACCGGGCGGACGTCCAGCCCCGGCTCCAACACGATTTGGCGGATTTTCTCCGCCGTCGGGGTGCCCCCCGGTTCGCGCGTGAGCACCACGTCAAAACCGCGCTCCAATAGATAATTGTAAAGCAATTTGGCCTGCGTGGACTTGCCACAGCGGTCCGGCCCTTCTAAAACAATAAATTTTCCTTTCATACTTATGCAATTCCTTCCTGCGAAGTGACGATTTCCATTTCCCCGGCTTCGGGGCGCGTCCATGCGCTGCGGCGGATATCAGCCAAAATGGCGGGCATCTTGCCCTGCGCCGTAACAATCAGGTCCACCATTTCCCGGTAGGCCCCGGCTCCGCCGGCGCGGGTAGTTATATAGTGGGCGGCGTCTTTGACCTCCTGCACGGCATTGGGCACCGTCACGGCCAGGCCCACCCGCTCCAGCAAGGGCAAATCAGTCAAATCATCGCCGATAAAAGCCACTTCCTGCGGGGCAATGTGTTCCCGTTGAAGCACATCCTCCAGCGGGCCGAGCTTGGTTAAAAAGCCTTGGTAAAAATAGTTCATCCCCATATTGCGCGCACGAGCCAAAGTGGTGCCGTGGCGGCGGCCGGTAATCACGCCGCTTTTAATCCCGGCTGAACGCAGCAACATCACGGCAATGCCGTCTAAAGCATTAAAAGTTTTCATTTCTTCCACTTTCCCGTCCGGGGTGAGGAAAAAACTAAGCTTGCCGTCCGTCCAAATGCCGTCTACATCGTTTAAAACTATTTTGATTTTGCGCGCACGCGCCAGAAGTTCTTCGTTCATATACCTATTATAGCAAAAAGCCCCGCTGGGGGGCGGGGCCAACAGGGAGTGGAACGGTATTAGGGCAGGGTGTAAATATCACATCCCGTACAGTTGCTGTGGTCTGAGGTGCCTGCTTTTTGCCCGCCTAACCCCTTACAAATGGCTTGGCCGTCGGCAAAGTCCGCCGGGGCCCAGCATTGCCGACGCTCTGTTTGCGTGCCAAACCACTGGGCATATGCTATGCGTTGGGAGGCGTTGACCCTTAAAAAGCAGACGATATTTTCATCGTTTCCCCCGTACAAATCACAGTGAATTCGCGCATTGGGCGGGCAAGCCATCCAACCTCTTGCCTCTTCAGAGGCACTACACCCGCCGGGTACCTTCAGGTCCAAATCCGACCAATAGGTGGGGCCTTCTCCGTTGGCAATATAATAGCGGGTGGCGGCATCGGCAAAGTTACGTGCCAAGGTCTGCGCTTGGGTAAAACGCGCCCGCAG
The DNA here is from genome assembly GCA_963634865.1 of Eggerthellaceae bacterium. Taxonomy (GTDB): domain Bacteria; phylum Elusimicrobiota; class Elusimicrobia; order Elusimicrobiales; family Elusimicrobiaceae; genus Avelusimicrobium. The sequence continues at coordinate 149 of CAVHDF010000067.1, read as the reverse complement.
CACCGCCCGGTTGTATTGCGGCAAGGCAATAGCTGAAAGTATCCCAATGATGAGGACAACGACCAATAATTCAATCAACGTAAAGCCGCTTAATCGGCCCGTAGAGAAGTTTTTCATAGTGGGGTTCCTTTTTTGATAAATTTTGTCTA
>CAVHDF010000066.1:0-4634 GCA_963634865.1 Eggerthellaceae bacterium | reverse complement strand
GTTGTTTATTTAATAAAGGCAACGACAACTACTAGAAAAATGGAAGATCCTGAACTAAAACTTTTCAGGATGACCTCTTAACGACAAAAAAGCAAACAACAATAAGGATGAGATTCCCGATTACGACCTTCGGGAATGACGGCATGGATGAAACGACAAAGCAGTCATCAAATAAAGTCATCCTGGAGTGTTTGGCGGCCCGCAGGGTTCCAGGACCTGTCGTGTTCCTTATTTTTGCAACAACGGACCCTGGACTACAACTTTCCAGGGTGACGGCATGGGAGGAAACTACGGACCCTGGAGCGCTGCACGCCGCCTACCTTCCAGGATGACGACAAGGTAGAATGACAGGGTCGTTATAAAATGTCGTCATCCCCGAGGGTTTCTATCGGGGATCTCAACCGCTTTCGCCGTTACGTAGTTACGCCGTTCGCCGTTTGCGCAGCGGCCATTGGAGCGCCGATAAAAAATAAAATTTCATACAAAAAATACGCCTTTTGTCTGAGCCGCTGTCTAGCGACGAGTTAAAGGCGGAATAAAGAAAATTTTATTTTTTATGCTCCGCAGGCCCGCGGGGCATTTTGCCTACTTTTCTGCCCTGGAGAAAAGTAGGAGTACACCGTGGGAATTTTGCCCCACTTTTAAAAGAAACCAAAAACGGGGCGGAACCGAAAAGTTCCGCCCCGTCCGTCAAAATGCATTTCAGACCGACTAAATAATCATCCGCAGCACCGTCGCGCTCAGCAGCGCCAGACAGAAAGTCAGCGCAATAATTTTCAGCGTATCTTTAAGGCCGTTTTCACGCAGCATAACAAAGAACGTCGCTACGCAAGGCAAATACATAGCCATAAACACGCATGCCACGGCCAGCTGCTCCGGCGGCAAGTGAAACGGCTCCAGCAAGGCAATAGACACGTCTTTACGCAAGAACCCCAGGAACAATACGGGGGTGGCTTCCGTCGGCAAATTGAGCAAATAGTGCACCGGGTAGCGGAAGATTTTGGCCAGCCAATCCGTCAAGCCCGAAAATTGCATCAGGTCCACAAACAGCACCCCGGCCAAAATCAGCGGCAGAGCATCGCCGAAGTATTCCTTCATGCGCAGCCAAATCTTGCGCGAAAGCGGCCGCAGCTGCGGAATGCTCCACGACGGGATTTCCATAAACATTTCCGGCGTTTCGCCTTTGAGCAATTTGTTTAAAATCGTCCCGGCCAGCAAGCCGTTAATAAACAAAACGCCAAACACAATCAGCAAATATTTTATCCCGTACGGCGAAAGCATAGACAATATCATCGCCGTCTGGGAAATGCACGGCGCCAGCACCAAAATCAGCGCCAAAGCAATAATGCGCTCGCGGCGGGTTTCCAGCACGCGCACGCCCATGACAGCCGGCACCTTGCAGCCAAAGCCCAGCATAATGGGGATAGCCCCATACCCGTGCAGACCAATGCGGTGCAGCAGGCGATCCAGCAGCACGGCCAGGCGCGGCAAATAGCCCAGCTCGCCCAAGAACCCCAGCAGCGAGTAAAACACCAGCACATACGGCATGACGTCCACCAGGGCAATCTTCAGCCCGTCAGACAAAACACCGAAATATTGTTCGCCCCCGTCGCCCAACAAAAAGTTATACAGCGGGTTGCCCTGCAAAAAAGCAAACACCTTTTGCAGGAAGGGGAAGTAATAATTATCGTACAAAGGCTCCAACAAGCCAATGATGAATTCTCCCACGTTGACAATCACGTACAGCGACAAGAGCAGCACCCCAATGGCAATCAGCAACCCGCTGACCGGGTTGGTCGCCCACGCCTGCAATTTTTCGGTAAAGCTGGCGTGTTTGTGGCGGATTTTTTGCACGCGGTTGACGATTTCGCCAATCAGGCGCCATTTCTCTTCCGGCGTGGAGGGGATATGTAAAGTGCGTTTTTGCACACCGCCCTCTTTGGCCAAACGGCCTACCGTCACTTCCAAGCGTTTTAAGCCCTCGCCCGTCGTGGCCACTACGCCCACCACGGGGATGCCCAACTGCTTAGACAGCCCGCGCACGTCAATGGAAATGCCTTTGCGGGTGGCCTCGTCAAACTTATTAAGCAGCAAGATAACGGGCTTGCCCAGGCTCATCAGCTCCAACGTAAAATACAGGTTACGCTCCAAGTGTGACGCGTCCGCCACGCAGACCACAAAATCGTAATCCAGCTCTTTAAACAAGTCACGCTTTTTGCCCTCAATGAGCCATTTTTCTTCCAAGCGGTACAGGCCCGGGATATCTATGATGTTGTACGTGTCGCCGTTAAATACCGTGCTGCCGCTGTTGAGGCCGACGGTCGTCCCCGGGAAGTTAGAGGATAAAATGCCGATCCCTGTGAGGCGGGAAAAGAGCAAGCTTTTGCCTACATTGGGGTTGCCGGCCAGCAAAAAAGTGGGCGTGCGTTGCGTGCCGTCTTGACCTTTGACGGTGGCGGGACCGATTAAAATTTTCTTGGCGGTTTGGGGGCCCAAGGCCACCTCGCTGCCGCAAACGGACACCACCAGCGGATTGCGCCCGGGTTTGCGTGTAATGTGTTGGCCTTTGGCCAGGCCCATAGCGGCCAGCTTGTCGGCCAAGGCGGGCTCGGCCTGGATTTGCGTAATCTCAGCCGTGGAGCCCGGATTTAAATCAAAAAGACTGCGGGGAGTTTGGTTTTCCATAAAAGTTAGTTCTTCCTTACTTTTATATTGTACCACACCGCCCGCCCCCTGCGCAAGGGGGAAAAGCGGGCGCGTTCTCCGACGGTGGGAGCGGACTAACCCTTTCTTTACGGCAAGGGTAGGGGGGATTTTGGTATAATAAAGATATCCAAATTAAACCTTTAGGAGATGAATTTATGGCTTACAAAGTGAACCCGGATGTGTGCATTAACTGCGGCGCTTGCGAATCGGCTTGCCCGGTCGGCGCTATTTCTGAGCAAAACGGCAAACGCGCCATTGACGCGGCCAAATGCATTGAGTGCGGCGCCTGCGCCGGCACCTGCCCCGCTAGCGCTATTGCTCTGTAAGAGTAATGCGCGAGGGCAGAATGCAAGCATAAGCTTGACCTGCCCCGCCAGCGCTATTGCTCTGTAAGGGTAATGCGCTTGTTTACAAATTTAAACCCCGGCTTTGTGCTGGGGTTTTTTGCGGGCAGAATGCAAGTCTAAGCTAAAGCTGCCCCGCTAGCGCCATTGCTCTGTAAGAGAAAGGGCGCTATTGCGAATTTAAACCCCGGTGTAGAGCCGGGGTTTTCTTTAGATAAAACACCCCGCTTGGTAGGCGGGGCATTTTTTAACATCCTTCCGAACCGGGAGCCAACGTACAACGGTTTAAGGCGTCCTCTGAGGGAATATTTAAAGCTGGAAACTTTGTTCCTTCCGCAGGGCAACGAGCATGGTTGCAATCGTAACGGTCCTCAAAAACCATATTTCCGTTTGCATCTACTTGAGCATGGTATCCGTCCTTAAAAGCCCAAATGTCATAACCCCCATTTTCAAAATTGGGAATAATATTAAAAAAATTTCCGTCTATCTCTATATACATACCTTGCACATATCCTTCTGGGTCATAGTCCACTGTCAAGGTGTTCCCATCTTTTGTAAAACTAAGTGAAGCCTTGGCATGGTCTCCACACCAAACGCCATCCTCCGACGGGTCATAACAGGAGGCGGAAATAGAGCCTAGTTGCTCAGGGAGAGTGCCCGCGCCCGTGTTACCACTTTCACTGCCCCCGGTCTCTCCGGTGTTTCCGCCCTCATTACCGCCCGTGGAGCCACCGCTTAAGGTGCCGCTGCCCGAGCCTTCCAACACATACGCCGTGTACGCGCCGTTCGCGCCCACTTCTGTACCGCCCATACCTAAGCACAATTGTTTGGCGCGTTCACTGCTGGTCAACGCTTCGCAATGGATTTCTTGCGGGAAGTTGGCACTTTGCGCAAAATACATTACGTATTTGTTATCTAAGCCGTCTTTGCTGGCAGATACATAGTCGTTGGTGCCGTCAGCAGAGACTTCCACTTTCACGCCGTCGCCAAATTCGGCTTTGTTGCCATTGACGGTGCCGGGCAATTGGATGTCCAAGTTCCGCAAATCATCGGTATATTCAGCCGAGGCCATAAAAAAAGCTTCTTGCGCATTTTTCACATCCGTAGCCACTGGCATCAAGGTGGCATAGCGGCTTTTGTCTACTGCTTTTTGATACTGCGGCAGAGCCACGGCAGAAAGTATGCCGATAATGAGCACGACGATTAACAACTCTATGAGCGTAAAGCCGCCCAAACGGCCCGTAGAACGATTTTTCATGTTCGCCTTCCTTTTTTGGTAAATTTTGCTTCTACGCAAAATTTACCAAAAAAAAAACATTAGGCAAGTGTTTTAAATCGTGTTGCCAACTTCTACGACGACAAAACAAAAAATAAACAGCAAAAACTATAAGGCTGAGATTCCCGATTACGACCTTCGGGAATGACGGCTTTGATAGAACGGCAAAAAAGCCGTTCACACAGCGGCCATCGGAGCGCCGATAAAAAATAAAATTTACAACAAAAATCCGCCTTTTGTTTGAGCCGCTATAAAGCGGCGAGTTAAAGGCGGACTAAGAAAATTTTATTTTTTATGCTCCGCAGGCC
>CAVHDF010000065.1:0-4705 GCA_963634865.1 Eggerthellaceae bacterium | reverse complement strand
AAATTTCGCGTATACGCAAAATTTAGCAAAAAAAAAACATTAGGCAAGTGTTTTAAATCGTGTTGCTAACTCCTACGACGACAAAAGCAAAAAATATAAATTGGTGTCATGCTGAAGGGTCCCTGTTCAGCATCTTCCATTTTCCCCGTTGTTTGTTTAATGAAGACAACTACTATTTCAGGATGACCTATTATTTTATTTAATGCCAAAATCCGCTCCCCGGCCGCCACGCAATATATGCTAAAATGGAAATATGATTGCATACCTCAAAGGCACCGTTTTAGAAACTTCCGACGACAGCGTCGTGCTGCTTTGCGGCGGGGTCGGCTACGAAGTGAATATGGCCCACACCAGCGTGTTGGAGCTGGAAGCCGGGCGCGAATGCGCGCTGTACGTGGCGGAATCCATTTCCCCCTATGACGGCACGGTGCTGTACGGCTTTTTAGCCAAAGAGGACAAAGAACTATGGACGCTTTTTAAAACGGCCATCCCCAATACGGGGGCCAAAAAAGCGTTGGAATTTTTAAACAAGGCCCTGCGCTCGGTGGCGGATTTTCACGCCGCTATTCTCAAGCGCGACCCAAAAATTTTAACCGGCATTTTTGGCTTTACCGCCAAAACCGCTGAAAAATTAATCACGTCCCTGAAAGACAAAATGGACGCCGTCAGCGTGCAGGGCTCCAGCAAAATCAAGGTGCTTGACGACGCGCCCTATATGAGCGGCGTGCTGGAGGCGCTCACCGCGCTGGGCTATTCCGCGCCGGAGAGCCGCCGCGCCATGGAGCAACTTTATAACGAGGGCGTAGACCCCAACGATAAGTTGGAAAACATCATCAAACAAGCTTTGCGGGTGCTGAAAAAATGAACAACCAAAACGAAGTGTTAGACGTCAATCAGCTGGCCGAAGAGTCCAACGGCTTAGAGGCCGCCCTGCGCCCCAACAGCTTGGATGAATTCGTCGGGCAAGATAAACTCAAAGAAAATTTGCGCATTTTTATCCAGGCGGCCCGCTCCCGTGGGGAAGCCTTGGACCATTGCTTGTTTTATTCCCCTCCGGGTTTGGGTAAAACCACGCTGGCCAATATTTTAGCCAAAGAAATGGGCGTGAACATCAAGGTCACTTCCGGCCCGGTGCTGGCGCGCCCGGGGGACTTGGCCGCCATGCTGACCACGGAGCTTTCCGACGGGGATATTTTGTTTGTGGACGAAATTCACCGTCTAAACCCCGCCGTGGAAGAAGCCCTCTACCCCGCCATGGAAGATTTTACGTTCTTTATTAACACGGGCAAGGGGGCGGGCTCTACCACCTTAAAACTGGCCGTGCCGAAGTTTACTTTGGTCGGGGCGACCACCCGCTCGGGCCTGCTGACCGGGCCGCTGCGCGACCGCTTTGGCATTGTGTTTAATTTGGGCTTTTACGAAATTAAAGAAATTACCGACATCTTGGCCCGTTCGGCGCGTTTGCTCAACATCGCCGCCGACCGCGCCGGCCTGACGGAGCTGGCCAAACGCTCCCGCGGCACGCCGCGTATCGCCAACCGCTTGTTGCGCCGCGCGCGGGACTTTGCCCAAGTCAAAGGGCAGGGCGTCATTACCGAAGAAATCGCCGTAACGGCCATGAATTCCCTAGACATTGACAGCGAAGGTTTGGACAGCGTGGACAAGCGCATTTTAGAGGCCTTGATTGACCGCTTTGGCGGCGGCCCGGTGGGCGTGGAAAACTTGGCCATTGCCGTGTCCGAAGCCGTAGACACGCTGACCGACGCCATAGAGCCCTACCTCATCAAGGCCGGATTTATCGCGCGCACCCCGCGGGGCCGTGTGGCCACCAAAAAAGCCTACGACCACTTGGGCAAAAAACGCCACGAAGGACTGCTGTTTTAATGAAAAAACTGCTGCTTGCTCTGTGCTGCATGCTGCTGGCCGCCCCGGTTTTCTGCGGGCAGACCGTGCGGGTGCTGTTGGGCGAAAATTTAAAATCCGCGCAGATTAAAACCTCGGGCCTAGTGCACGTGTATGCCCTGGGGCAAGAGAAAAAATATAAAATCACTCAACCGCAGACCCTGAGCGTGCAGCTCAGCGGCGGTAAACTGCACTTGGGGCAACTCAATGCGGCAGGTACCTTGGTCATAGAGCCCACAGCCGGCACACAGCTGACCTTTCAAAAAAACACGTACACGGGCAAATTCTACGCCGTGCCCAACGGGAAAACTTTTCAACTCATTGAATACACGGATATGGAAGATTATCTCTTGGGCGTGCTGCCTTATGAGATGAGCTACTCTTGGCCGTTAGAGGCCCTCAAGGCCCAAGCCGTGGCCGCACGCACTTTTACGCTGATGCAGCTGCAAGCCCAACAAAAAAATAAATTTGATTTGTACAGCGATGTCCGCAGCCAAATGTATAAAGGCTCCGGCAAAGTATATGACAGCGTGCAAAAAGCCGTCTCAGGCACCAAAGGGCAAGTGTTACGCTATCAAGGCAATTTGTTTAATACGTATTATCATGCCAACTGCGGCGGCGGTACAGACAATGTGCAAATTTGGGCGGGCCCCAAAGCGGCGGCCATTAAGCCGCTTTCCGGCACCTCGTGCGCGTATGACAAGCACAGCAAAAGCTACAGCTGGAACGCCACCGTCCCCGCCGCGTCCGTCAATCAGTTTGTCAACAAAAACGGCCTGGCCGGCTCCGTCAAAAAAATCAAAGTGGCCAAACGCACCGCCACCCACCGCGCCGAAACGTTGGAATTTGCCACCAACAAAGGCAAAAAGACGCTCTCATGCGCCAAGTTCCGCCTGAGCGTGGGGGCCGCATTGCTCAAAAGCTGCAAGATTACGGATATCTCCAAAACAGGAAAAGGGTTTGCTTTTGCCGGGCACGGCTTTGGGCACGGGATCGGCATGTGCCAAGACGGCGCCAAGGGCATGGCCCAAGCGGGCAAAAATTACAAACAGATTTTGTCGTATTATTTTCCAAATTCTAAACTTACGGATGATTGATTATGGCCTTTGAACGCTTTAAAAAATTTAATATTGACCCCCTTATTGCCAAGCAGCCCGCCACCCCGCGCGACAGCTCCCGCCTGATGGTGCTGCACCGCGACACGCAAACGATAGAGCACCGCATTTTCCACGATATCCACGAATATTTCCACCCCGGCGACGTGCTGGTGCTCAACAATACCAAGGTCTTTCCGGCCAAGTTGTTTGCACACAAGGCCACCGGGGGCAAGGTGGAAATTTTGCTCGTGCGTCCGCAGCAGGACCCGCAAGTGTGGACGGTGCTCACGCGCGACTATAAAGAAAATGCCGAGCTGGACTTTGGCGACGGTCTCAAGGGCGTCATGCTGGGCAAGACGCCGAACAATGAAGTGCTGGTCCGCTTTAACCAAGAGGACATTTTGCCCTTTTGCCACGGGCACGGGTTGATGCCGCTGCCAGTGTATATTGAAAAAGCCCGCAAGCACGAGGGCTTAACCCCCAGCCTCTCCAGCGATAAAGAGCGCTACCAAACCGTGTACGCCAAGTATGAGGGGTCCATCGCCGCGCCGACGGCTGGATTTCACTTTACGCAGGAACTGTTGCAAAAATTAAAGGACAAGGGCGTGCGCATTGTCTATATCACGCTGCACGTGGGGTGGGGCACCTTTAAGCCTTTGCGCGGGGAACCGCAGCAGCACCACATGTTGCCTGAGCTGGCCGAAGTACCCGCCGAAACGGCCGATATTATCAACACCGCCCGGCGCGAAGGGAAACGCATTTTTTCCGTCGGCACCACCAGCACGCGCACGCTGGAAAGCTTTACCGAAAACGGCCAGACCCAAAGCGGTAAAAAATGGACGGATTTGTTTATTTATCCGGGGTATCAGTTCAAGGCCATTGATGTGTTTGTGACCAATTTCCACTTTCCTGATTCCACTCCGCTGTGCATGGTCACCGCGTTTGCCAATGAAGATTTTATTTACCGCGCCTACAGCGAGGCGGTGGAAAAAAAGTACCGCTTTTACTCCTTTGGCGACAGCATGATGATCTTGTAAAAAACGGGCACTTTTGCTTTAATACATTGTATAGTAGTGGACCGTATCTCCGGATTGCGTCAGTGCTTTTGCTCCCATTACTTTCATGCAGAAATCTCCAGGAGTTTTGGAAAAAACAACCCCAGAGCCTCTAATTTGCTCTACACAATAAATAATATGAGGATCTGCTCGCCAATTTTCTCTATTATCCCACTGCCCAAAAAAATAGGCAAATCCAGTCCCCTTGTAGGGCCCTGTCAACCTCCCCATATAAATTACAGGAATAGTAGGGGCTCCCTCATTGTTAATTACTTGTAATTGCAAAGACCAATCTTGAGTTGAACGGGTGGCAACCAAACCGGTTTTCCAGGGAGTGGTGCCTGTCCAAGGAATTTGAATATCCAAGTCACCAAACGAAGTGGCCCATTGGCCGTTGGCTAGGTAGTATGCACTGTACGCTTGAGCTACGGATTTAAGTGTGGAAAGGGCCTGTACGGATTGACTTTTTACCACGGCTTTTTCGTATTGTGGCAGGGCCACGGCAGATAATATACCGATAATGAGCACGACAACAAGAAGCTCAATGAGCGTAAAGCCGCCTAAACGGCCCATAGAACGATTTTTCATAGTGGGGCTCCTTTTTTGGTAAATTTTGTCTATACGCAAAATTTATCAAAAAAAAAACATTGT
>CAVHDF010000064.1:0-4753 GCA_963634865.1 Eggerthellaceae bacterium | reverse complement strand
AGGGAAAATGGAAGATGCTGAGCAGAGACACCTCAGCATGACCCTATTTTTATAACGACTTTGTTTTTGTCAATGTCGTCATTCCCGAGTGTCGTAATCGGGAATCTCAGCCTTATCGTTTTTGCTGTTTATTTTTTTGTTTTGTCGTCGTAGAAGTTGGCAACACGATTTAAAACACTTGCCTAATGTTTTTTTTTTGGTAAATTTTGCGTAGAAGCAAAATTTACCAAAAAAGGAAGGCGAATATGAAAAATCATTTTACGGGCCGTTTAGGCGGCTTTACGCTCATTGAGCTCCTCGTTGTTGTACTTATCATCGGCATTCTTGCGGCGGTGGCTTTGCCGCAATACACAAAGGCAGTAAACAAATCCCGCGCGGCCCAGGCGCTGCCGGTAGTTAAATCTTTGGTGCAGGCAACGGAATTGTATTATATGACCAATGGCTCTATGCCGCAGAGCGCGGAGGAGCTGGATATCGGTCTCCCGGCTGATAGAATTTTTACCACCTCGCCCGACAGCACGCAGCCTTTAAAATATATGTTTCGCATTACCACACCGGGGTCTGTACAGGCCAAGGCGGCTTCGCCGGATTTGCCCCACTATGAAGCCCATCCCGTGGAAATAGTACCCCACAAAGCGATAGCGGTGAATAGCGGAAAAATTTGGTGTTGGGTTTCGGCCGACAAAAGCGCCCAAGCGGAAGAAATTTGCAAGAGCATGGGGACCTTTGATAGCGATTCCAGCGCCGTAAACGGCGGGGGCCGCTATTATATGCTCAAATAATCAGGGCAGGTCCTGGCCTTGGTTTGCCGTTTTGGGGGTGCGGCGGAACTCAAAAATTGGTATCATTACTATATATATAAGAAATGGAGAGAGTATCCCATGGCTAAAAACGACCTGATCACGCGGAACTTGATGCTGGACAGTCTGAAGCAATACGCCAAGAACCGCATTTCTCACGAATTCATCCGTCAACACGACGCGAAGAACGAAATTCCTTTAGAGATTTTAAAAGAGATGTATGACCACGATACGTTGGGCGTACATCTTTTGCTTATTCCGGAAGAATACGGCGGCTTGGGCGGCCAAACCACCGAGATTTACCGCGTCTGCGAGCAGCTGGCCCGCATTGACCTGGGCATTGCCACGGGCGTGTTTGCCACTTTCTTGGGCAGCGACCCGATTAACGTAGGCGGTACGCCGGAGCAAAAAGCCAAATGGTTCCAAAAAATCGCGCACGAAAACAAGCTGGTCGCTTACGGCGCGACGGAAGCCGACGCAGGCTCTGACCTGGTGTCTTTGCGCACCCGGGCCGAGCGCGTAGAAAAAGACGGCAAAATCGTCGGTTACAAAATTACCGGCAGCAAAATGTGGATTTCCAACGGCGGCGTGGCCGATATTTACACCGTGCTGGCCTTGGCCCCGGGCGGCCCGAGCTGGTTTATCGTAGAAAAGGGCACCCCCGGCTTTACCCAAGACGCGCACGAGGACAAACACGGCATTCGCCTCTCTAACACGGCGGGCTTGGCGTTTGACGAAGTGTACGTCCCGGCCGAAAACCTCATCGGCTTGGAAGAAGGCAAGGGCTTTTTGCAGGCGCAGGCGGTTTTTGGTTATACCCGCTTGATGGTGGCTGCCTTTGGGTTGGGCGGCGGCGAAGAGGCCGTAGAAACCGCCTTGATGTACGCCCAGCAGCGCATTCAGGCCGGCGGTCCGTTGGCCCAAAAACAGGGCTTTATGTTAAAGCTCATCACGCCGCACTATGTACGCTTTGAAGCGGCCCGCGCTTACATTGACTGGACGGCCAAACAGCTGGAGGTCAACAACCACGGCTTAGCCACCGAGGGCGCTATCGCCAAATTGTACGCCACCGAATCGGGCAACAAAGCGGCCGAGGACGCTATCCAGGCCATGGGCGGCTTTGGCTACACCAAAGAATTTGCCGTAGAAAAAATCAAACGCGACGTAAAGATTACCTGCATTTACGAGGGCACCAGCGAAGTGCTGGAGATGACCATCTTCCGCGGACGCTGGCAAGAGCACCTCAAAACCCGTGGCCAATATTACATCAAACAGGCCGAAGAGTTTGAAGCTTTGCACGCCCAACACCCCGACGTGGGGGCCGACAGCGTGGCCTTGGGTTTTAGAGCCTTGGCCCGCGTGCTGGAGGACTGCCGCGCGCAGAAATTGACCCGCCACCAGTATATCACCTTTATGCTGGGCGACCTCATCAGCGAGGCCGAAGTGGCCGCGGTCTTTGCGCGCCAATGCGCCGAAGGCAAAGTCACCGAGGGCAGCCGCTTTGATTTGAATACGCTTAAAATTATGTCGCGCGTGAACGCCCGCTTGAGCGCGTTTAAAGTGGCCACCGACGGCATGAAACTCATCTTGGGCGTGGGCGCTGCGTCTGCGCAGGATTTGTCCGCCGCGGTGAACTTGGTCGGTATTGAAGAAAAAATGACCGGCCTGATTAACGACGAAGATTTGGTCTCTGCCAAACTCCGCGATACTTTTAAAGCATAAGGAAACGCCATGAATATTATTGTATGTATTAAACAAGTACCCGATTCCACCCAAGTAAAAGTGGATCCCAAGACCGGCACCCTTATCCGCGCCGGCGTGCCCAGCATTTTAAACCCGTACGACCACTACGCGCTGGAAAAAGCCTTGGCCATTAAGGCCAAAACGGGCGCTAAAGTGACGGTGCTCTCCATGGGCCCCAACCAGGCGGTGGCCGTGTTGCGCTTGGCCTTGGCCTTGGGCGCTGACGAGGGCGTTTTGCTCTCCGACCGCGCATTTGCCGGGTCTGACACCTGGGCCACTTCTTATGCTTTGGCTACGGCGGTCAAAAAAATCGGTCAGTACGATTTAATCCTCTGCGGCCAAATGGCCATTGACGGTGACACCGCCCAAACCGGCCCGGGCATTGCCTTTCACTTAGGCATCCCGCAGATTACGTTTTGCGACAGCGTAGACAGCGACGGCCAACGCGCCGTGGTCAAAAAGCTCATTGAGGGCGGCCACCAAATTATGGAAGCCGACCTGCCGGTGCTCATCACCATGACCATGCCGGTGGATTACGTGGCTAAATATCCCTCTTTTATGGCGGCGCACAAAGCGCAGGACAAGCAGGTGTCCGTCTGGACGGCGGCCGATATCGGCGCCGACCCGCACAAGCTGGGGCTGGAAGGTTCACCCACGCGCGTGTCGCGCATTTTCCCGCCGGCGGCCCGCCAAAAAGGCGAAATGATTTCCGGCTCGGCCGAGGAAATGGCAGCCAAATTTGTTGAAATTTTGAAAAAGGAGAGTTTTGTCAAATGATTCAAGTAGCTTCTAACTGCGTAGGTTGCGGCAAGTGCGTAGGCACCTGCCCGTTCGGGGCGCTCTCCTTAGTCAACCGCAAAGCGGTACCCAACGCCAGCTGCACCATGTGTGGCGCGTGCGTGAGCGTCTGCCCGGTCAAGGCTTTGTCTTTGCCCGCGGCGGGTGCCGTGAAAAAGGACCTCTCCGCTTACAAGGGCGTGTGGGCCTTTATTGAAATTTCCGACGACGGCAAGACGCAAAAGGTTCGCCCCGTAGGCTTTGAACTGCTCAGCAAAGGGCGCGAGTTGGCCGACCAACTGGGCCAAGAGCTTTGCGCGGTGGTCATTGGCGACGGCGTGGACAAGTATTTTGCTGAATTGTCTTCTTACGGCGCAGACAAAATTTATGCGGTCAACAGCCCGGCATACCACGATTACAACACCGCCGCGTACGCCAACGCCATGGTGAGCTTGATTAAGAAATACAGCCCCAGTGTGGTGCTGTATCCGTCTACGTACATCGGGCGCGATTTGTCCCCGCGGATTTCCTCTGAGCTGTTTGTGGGCTTGACGGCGGACTGCACGGGCTTGTCCATTGCTGACGGTTTGCTCATTCAAACCCGCCCGGCGTTTGGCGGCAACATTATGGCTGACATCAAATGCCCGGACTATCGCCCGCAAATGTCCACGGTGCGTCCCAATGTGTTTAAAAAGGTGGTGACGCGCCCGGGCAGCATGGCGCAAATTGTCAATGAGATGATTCCCGTGCCCGCTGCGGCTGGCAAGGTGCGCATCATCAGCAAACATTTTGATGAAAACGCCGCCCAAGACAAATTGGACGAGGCCGAGGTGGTGATTGCCGGCGGCCGCGGAATGAAAGACCAGGCGGGCTTTGATATGCTGGAGCAACTGGCGGCGGAGCTGGGCGGCGCGGTAGGCGCTTCCCGCGCGGCGATTGACCTGGGGCTTAAACCCAAAGAAAAACAGGTCGGTCAGTCCGGCGTTACCGTGGCGGCCAAGCTGTACGTGGCTTGCGGTATTTCCGGCGCGGTGCAGCACATTGTGGGTATGGAGCACAGCGACGTGATTATTGCCGTGAACAAAGACGCCAATGCGCCGATCTTTAACGTATGCAAATACGGTTTTGTCGGCGATGCGCGGCAGCTGATGCCCAAAGTGGTAGAGGCCGTGAAAAAAGCCAAAAATAAATAGTTGTACTTTGTTTTTGTCCGGCGGGGGAGTGTTTCTCTCCCGCCTTTTTTTGTGTCCTTTTTAGAGCTTAAAGGCCGCCACGATGTCTTCCTACTTTTCTCCGGGGCAGAAAAGTAGGCAAAAGGCCCCGCGGGCCTGCGGAGCATAAAAAATAAAATTTTGCTTAGTCCGCCTTTAACTCGCCGCTTCATAGCGGCTCAGACAAAAGGCGGATTTTTGTTGTAAATTTTATTTTTTATA
>CAVHDF010000063.1:0-5184 GCA_963634865.1 Eggerthellaceae bacterium | reverse complement strand
AATTTTATTTTTTATGCTCCGCAGGCCCGCGGGGCCTTTTGGTCCTTTTCTGCCCAGGAGAAAAGGACATAAAAAGTGTTCTTTTGCCCACTTTCCTGCCTTGGAGAAAAGTAGGGAGTCTTCCCTCTAATCCATAAAAGCAAGTTGGCAGGCCACCGCCAAAAAAGATAAAATGCTTGTGTTGCAATATTTATATAAGGAGAGAGTTCATGAAGAAATTAGCACTCGTGCTGTGCTTGGCCGTGGCGGCTCTGCCTGCTTTCGCCGGGAACAGCTCTTACCTGAAATTATCCTTGTGGGACCAGATTGCCGTCAGCGTCCCGTTTAATAATCAAAATGTAACCGGGTTGGATTTTGGTATCGGTTCTGAAACCAAACACCTCGCCGGCTTGCAGTTTGACTTCATCTATGCGCACGTCCAGCGCGATGTGGCCGGTGTGCAATGGGCCTGGATTTTCGCCGATGCGCAAGAAGTGACCGGCTGGCAGGGCGCCTTGATTGCCCGCGCCGACCGTGTGACGGGCTTGCACTCCGGGTTGGTCACGCTCAACAACCGCGAAGTGGTGGGTGTGAACTGGGGCTTGGCCAACATTGCCCATCAAGTAACGGGCGTGCAGCTGGGCTTGGTCAATATGGCCGAATCCGTCAGCGGGTTGCAGTTTGGTTTAATCAACAAAACCGCCGACATCCGCGGCTTGCAAATCGGCCTGGTCAACTTGGCCGGCAACGGTTGGTTCCCGGTGATGGTCATCGTCAACGGCCGTTTCTAAACACGATCTAGTCTTAAAAACCGCGCCCCCGGGTGCGGTTTTTTTTGCTATAATAATAAAAGGTTTATGACAGGCGAGGCGCAACCTGGTTGCAAATTCAAGCCTTTCCTCTCGTAAATCCGGGCATCCTGCCGCCGGGGAATCCTCTTCCCAAATTTTGGCACGGAGCCCTACAAGGAGAGTACCATGAGCAATGTATCCATGAAGTCCATGTTGGAAGCGGGCGTGCATTTTGGCCACCAAACCTCCCGCTGGAACCCCAAAATGAGCCGCTTTATTTTCGGCGAACGCAATGGGGTGCACATCTTAGATTTGCAAAAAACCGCCAAAGAACTTAAAAAAGCCTGCGCTTTTGTGAAAGAAGAAGCCAAAAAAGGCTCCAAATTTTTGTTTGTCGGCACCAAGAAACAAGCCCAAGAAGCCATCGCGGCCGAAGCCTTGCGCTGCGGCGCCTATTGCATCCACGAAAAGTGGCTGGGCGGCACGCTGACCAACTTCCAAACCGTCAAAAAATCCATTGAACGCATGAACGAATTGGAAAAATGGGAAGCTTCCGGCGTCTTCAAAGCCATTTCCAAAAAAGAAGCCAGCCGCTTGACCAAAGAGCTCAACCGCTTGCAAAAATTGCTGGGCGGCATCCGCGATATGAAAGTATTGCCGGACGTGGTCTTTGTCATTGACCCGGTGGACACCGCCGGCGCCGTGCGCGAATCTCGCGTGTTGGGCATCCCCGTGGTGGCCGTGTGCGACACCAACTCCGACCCGGATTTGATTGACGTGCCCGTGCCGGGTAACGACGACGCTGCGCGCTCTATCAAATTGTTCTGCGCCGCCATTGCCGACGCCGTGTTGGAAGGCCGCGCCGAAAACGAAGCCGCCAAACAACCCGCCGAAGCTGCGGTAAAAGAAGGCGAAACGGAAAAAGCCCCGGCCAACCCGGCCATGGCCAAAGCCTTTGAAAGCATCATGCTGGAAAGCGAAAAAGCCGAAAAAGAAGCCGAAGCCAAAAAGGCCGAAGAAGTGAAAGCCGAACCGGCCAAAGAAGAAGTGAAAGCGGAAGAAAAAACGCAGGCCAAAGCTGAAGAAGTAAAAGAAGAAGCTCCGGCCGAAGAAGCCGCTGAAAAACCGGCCAAAAAGACGGCTGCCAAAAAGACGACCGCCAAAAAAACGGCTGCTAAAAAAACGACCACCGCTAAAAAAACCACGACCAAAAAAGCCGTGAAAGCGGACAAGGCCGAAGAAGCCGCTGAAGAAGCGAAATAACCTTTCCCGTGCCCGGGGCCACACGCCCCGGGGACGTAAGATGTAGAGTGAGGAGACCAAAATGTCCTTAGCTGAAAATATTAAAATTTTAAGAGAAAAAACGGGCGCAGGCTTGATGGCTTGCAAAAAAGCCCTGGAAGAAAACAATAACGACATGGAACAAGCCATTGTGGCCTTGCGCAAAAAAGGCTTGGCCGACATGGCCAAACGCGCCGACAGAGCCACCAAAGAAGGCCGCGTGTCCGTTAAGACCGACGGCAAACGCTTTGCCATGGCTTACTTGGGCTGCGAAACCGACTTTGTGGCCAAAACGCCGGACTTCATCGCCTTGGCTGACGCCATTGCCGACTATGTTTTGCAACACCCCGAAATTGCCGATTACACCGCCGATGAACACATCAAAGAAATGATTGTGGAAAAGGCCCCGAAATTCGGTGAGAACACCACCTTCAAAGGCGCTTACAATTGGGTCGCCGCCGGGGGCAATGTCATTGCCTCTTATGTGCACTCCGACAACAAGAAAGCTTCCTTGCTGGAGCTCTCCGCCGCCGGCTGCACCAACACTGAAAAGCTGCACGAAATTGCCCGCGGCCTGGCTATGCACACCGTCGGTATGCAGACCATGTGGGTGGACGCCAAAGACATCCCGCAGGCCGATATTGACCGCGAGCTGGACATCTACCGCACGCAGGCCAAAAACGAAGGCAAACCCGAAGAAATGATTGCCAAAATGTTGCCCGGCAAAATCAAAAAGTTTGCCAAGGAAACCTGCTTGTTGGAACAGCCGACCATTAAAGACAACAAAAAAACCGTTGCCGATTACTTGGCCGAAGAGTCCAAAGCCTTGGGATGCGAAATCAAAGTAGTTCGCTTTGTTCGCTTCTAGTTTTCAAGCCCCTCCCCGTGAGGGGCTTTTTTTTGCCCTGCTGCCTCAGGTGGCGGCGTGGCAAAAAAGAGCCTCCCCCCGTGCTGCAGCGCGGCGGCCTAGAGCGTAGATGTACGATATTTCATACGGATTTTTGCTAGAATAAGAAAAACAACTAAGGACGGCATTATGGTAAAAAAGAACCCTTGCAAAAGAAGAATTTTACTCAAACTCTCCGGCGAAGCCCTCAGCAAAGACGGCTGCCGGGGCGTAGATCCCCAACCGCTCAAAGAAATTGCGCTGGAAATTGCCCAAGTGCATAAGACGGGCTGCCAGCTGGCCATTGTCATCGGCGGGGGCAATATTTGGCGCGGCTTGCGCGACGGGGGCGGCGTGATTGACCGCGTCAACTCTGACAGTATGGGCATGCTGGCCACGGTCATCAATGCCATTGCCTTGCAGTCTGCGCTGGAAGAAATCGGCGTTCCGACCCGCGTGCAGACCTCGGTCAACATTTACCAAATGGCCGAACCCTTTGTGCGCCGCCGGGCTTTGCGCCACTTGGAAAAGGGCCGCGTGGTCATCTTTGCCGGCGGCACGGGCAACCCGTATTTCACCACCGACAGCGCCGCGGCGTTGCGCGCGTCTGAAATCAACGCCGACGTACTGCTCAAAGCCACGCAAGTGGACGGCGTGTACGACAGCGACCCGCGCAAAAACCCCAAAGCCAAACGCATCAAAAAAATTACCTTTAAAGAAACCATTGAAAAGCGTTTGCAATTTATGGACACGGCCGCCTTGGCCATTTGCCAAGAGAACCACTTGCCCGTACAGGTGTTTAACCTGCACAAAAAGGGCAATATCAAACGCGCCGTCAGCGGGGAAGACATCGGCACCCTGATTTATTAATTCCCCCCGCAAGGGCACGGAATTGCTATAATGAGATATCTTACAGACAGAGGAACCTATGGAAGAAATTAACCAATTTATTGCCAAAGGCAAAACTGAAATGGCCACCCACGTGGAAAAACTCCGCCAGGACCTGGCCACCATTCGCACGGGCCGCGCCAGCGCGCAACTGCTGGAAAACATTCGCGTAGAATATTACGGCACGCCCACCCCGCTCAAACAAATGGCGATGATCAATATTTTAGACGCCCGCACGCTGGAAATCCAGCCGTGGGATATTTCCGCTATCAACGACATTGACAAAGCCCTGCAAAAGGCCGATTTGGGCGCCAGCCCGGTCAATGACGGCAAAGTGGTGCGCATTACGCTGCCCAGCATGACCGAAGACCGCCGCAAAACCTTGGCCAAAAACATTGCCAAGATGAGCGAAGACTTTAAAGTGGCCGTGCGCAATACCCGCCGCGACATTTTGGAAAAGGTCAAAAAAGCCCAAAAAGCCGGCGAAGTAACCGAGGACGACCTTAAACGCTACGAAGCCGACGTGCAAAAAGCCACCGACGCCAACATTGCCCAAATTGACAAATTGGTGGCCGACAAAGAAGTGGAAATCATGAAGGTTTGATGACCCGTTGATTGGCTTGAGATTTACGAAAAAACCCGCGGTTTGCGCCGCGGGTTTTTTGTTGAAAAAAGTTCCTGCTTAAAAGAGCTAGGGTTCATCTAAATTATGACTATTTAGAATTCATATTCATCCGTCCCTGCCACTAATTTTCCGCCTAACGCTTTGCAAATTCTAATGCCCTTTTCTGTATACGGCAGACAAGTTCTTTTCCCTGCCAAATGCGGATAAAGTTCGTCCTGCTGTTGATAAAGATAAATATTAACAGAATCCTCGCCAAGCCATTCTGTCTGACAATAAACACCTCCATTCCTCTCCTCATTAGCTTGACAATGCCATTTATTTCCCCAGCACTCTGTCCCGTCATCAGAACAGTCTGATAATTCAGAACTGGGCCAAAATACGCCCAATTCTGGGCTTCCGGCACCCCCTCTCTCACATACATAGGACCCCGTTTCCAATTTGTACAAATTCAATGCGTCGTACCACCGGCGCATGGCGGGCAAGATAGTAGCCACCCGCGCCTTTGTCACCGCCATTTCATATTGCGGCAAAGCCACGGCAGAAAGAATGCCAATGATGAGCACAACGACTAACAACTCAATGAGTGTAAAGCCGCCTAAACGCACTTTCCCTGCGTCATTCCCGAAGGTCGTAATCGGGAATCTCGTCGTGTTCTTAAGAGGCTGAGATCCCCGAGCGTTGCACGCCGCCACTTCGGGGGTGACGGCATTAAATAAGCCGCCTAAACGGCCCGT
>CAVHDF010000062.1:0-5640 GCA_963634865.1 Eggerthellaceae bacterium | reverse complement strand
TCTCTGCTCAGCATCTTCCATTTTCCCTCGTTGTTTATTTAATAAAGGCAACGACAACTACTAGAAAAATGGAAGAGCCTTAAGCAAAAACCTTTCAGGATGACCTCTTATTTGATTAACAGCAAAAGACAAACAACCATAAGGTTGAGATTCCCGATTACGACCCTCGGGAATGACGACATAAATAAAAGGCCTGTTCGTCGTTCACACAGCGGGCATCGGAGCGTCTATAAAAAATAAAATTTACAACAAAAATCCGCCTTTTGTCTGAGCCGCTAATAAGCGGCGAGTTAAAGGCGGACTAAGAAAATTTTATTTTTTATGCTCCGCAGGCCCGCGGGGCCTTTGGGGCCTTTTCTGCCCCAAAGAAAAGGACATCCATCCGCGGCGGCCTTTTGCCTACTTTTCTGCCCTGGAGAAAAGTAGGGATATACCAACGGCAACCTTTTGCCCGCCATTCTTCCCTAGAAGAAAAACTTCCAACCAAAGAAATCTTGCCCCTCTCTTGGAGCGCAAAGGGCATAAAAAAAGAGCCCCGGGTGGGGCTCTTTTTTTACTAAATCTATCTCTTACCGGGCGGCGGTGCGGAAGAAATTCCCCCGCGTGCTGCCTTTGGCCAACCGGGGCATGCCCGTCATTTTGTCAGCCTGCACCACCACATTTTTGGCATTGGGTTTAATGGCCTTGGCGGCCGAGCCGAAAATATCGCCCTCTTTAATCACGCCCAATTTGCCGTGGTTGTTGATTTGCACTTCCAATTTCAAATCACCGTCCACCGTGGCGGCCAGCAAATCCTCTTCCCCCAACGCAAACTCCAACGGGAATTTAGGATTGACCACCCGCTTAATGGCCACCGGCACATCGGCGGCGTTTTTGACGATAATGGCGCAGGAATTATTGTCCGCCTCGGCCACTTTGGACAAACGCGCAGGCACCGTCACAGTTCCCGTGACGTTAAAGCGCCCTTCACGCACTTGCCGCGCCGCGCAAAAAACACACGCGCTCACGCTGGCCAAAAGCAGAACGATTAAAAGTTTTTTCATATCTATATTTTACTTTTTTGCTATCCCTGCGCGCAACGGCGCAGCGGCTTATTGCTTAAAAAAGCCCCACAGATTTTGGTTGAAGATCCACCCATGGCATTTGCCTTGTTTGGGGTCGGCCGGGTCGTCTTCCACTTCAATCCAAGAGCCTTTTTTGGAAATGTATTTAAACGGATAGCCCTTTTCCACCGTGCAGACAATTTCATTGCTGGCGCCGGGGCCTTTGCGTACGTTCAAGTCCACCTTGGCGGACATCCCGCCTTTGGGGCTGAGCAAGGAGGCGGAAACCCACCCCGTAAATCCTTCAAAATCTTTCACCTGCACCCATTCTTTGTCCGGGCTGGTTTTGACCATAATGACCGGCGTGTATTTCCACGCATAGAACTTCACGGCGCACTTGGTACCGGCGCAAGTGCGGATATTGGCTTTGGTCGTGTTGATGCTGGCATACTTTTGCGCCAAGAGCGGCGCAGAAGCAAAACAAACAAGCAGGGCGACTGCGGCAATTTTTTTCATCATGTAAAATCTCCTTAAAAATAACACAGACTATCTCACCAAAGAGTATAGCAAATATTAGGGGCCTTTTGGCAATACCCTTGCGCGGCCGGGACCCTGCCCCGGGCGGAGCGGAAAAAAGATATAATGAAATAAAATCCCTTTAGGAGCGTATCTATGAAAGAACAAGTACAAGCTGTTATTGACCAAATCCGCCCGATTTTGCAAGCTGACGGCGGCGACATCCAGCTCATCGGCGTGGATGAAAAAACCGGCATCGTCACCGTGGGGCTGCGTGGCCGCTGCGGCGGCTGCCCGGCGGCGCAAATGACTTTAAAAGCCGTGGTGGAGCGCAAAATTAAAGAAGTGGTCCCCGGCGTAACGGCCGTTGAACGCGTCTAATGCTCAAGGCGGATCTGCACACCCATTCGGTTTTTTCTGACGGCACCTCCTCCCCTGAGGAGGTGGTGTGCGCCGCCGCGCGGGCCGGGGTCAAACTTTTTGCCTTGGCCGACCATGATACCACAGACGGCGTGCTGCGCGCCCAAGCCGAATGCGCCCAACGCCAAATAGACTTTGTGCCCGCAGTGGAAATCAGCACGCGCGAGCATGACCACCTGCATTTTTTGGGCTACGGGGTGGACCTGCAAAACCAACGCTTCCAGCAATTTTTGGCGCAAAACCGCCAAAACCGCCAAAACCGCATCAAGCAAATCATCCGCCAAATCGCCCAAAGCGGGGTGGATTTGACCGAGGAGGACGTCTTTTCTTTGGCGCCCAACACGGTCAGCC
The DNA here is from genome assembly GCA_963634865.1 of Eggerthellaceae bacterium. Taxonomy (GTDB): domain Bacteria; phylum Elusimicrobiota; class Elusimicrobia; order Elusimicrobiales; family Elusimicrobiaceae; genus Avelusimicrobium. The sequence goes on along the minus strand of CAVHDF010000062.1, from coordinate 3,310 downwards.
GCGCCCACGTGGCCGACGCTTTGAAAAAGAAAAAAATCGTTCCCTCGCGCCAAGAGGGTTTCCGGCAATTTTTGGTGCCGGGGCAAGTGGGCTATGTGCCCTCAGCCGGGGTGACGGTGGTGGAAGCCATACGGGAAATCAAATTGGCCGGGGGCAAGGCCGTCATGGCGCACCCAGGGCTGACCAAAGACGTGTGGAATTTCCCACCGTGGGTAGAGGCCGGGCTGGACGGATTAGAGGTGTTTTATCCGTCCCATACGTACACACTCAAACAAGAGCTGCTCAAAATCGCCCGCAAGTATGATTTATTCGCCACGGGTGGGTCGGATTACCACGGGCCGCACGCCGGGCGCATTACCACACTGGGGGTCTCTATCCCCCCGCCGTACAGCGACCGGCTTCTGCGTAAACTCTTAAACAAATAAATATTGAAAAGCCCCGCCGGTTGGCGGGGCTTTTGGTTAGTTGGGCAAGGGATTATTCATATCCGGCCCCGTGGTGGGGTCTTGCGGCTCTTGCTTTTTGTTATGCAGTTTTTCTTTGGCGTCCTGCACTTGCGTTTTCAAAAACTTGACCAAGCTGGAGTTGGTAGTCATATTCAGCGTCACCAACCAGCTGAGCACCAACGCGCCCGCGGCATACCACAGGTCCAACCCCTGCATGCCAAACCAGGCATTGAGGTGGGAGGCCGGAATGGTCAGCAGACCCGCCGCGGCCATGGTTACGGCCAAGATGACGGAAATCTCGCGTTTGAGCTTGGGGTTCTTCTTCGTGACGAAATCATACATTTGAGAGAAGTAGTTGCCCACGCCCAAGCTGGTAATCGCCGCGCCCAAGATAGACATCGGCACATTGCCTACCGAGCTAAGCATCAGCAGCGTCCCCAAGCCAGACACTGTATTACACAGCAGATACATCGTGCCCGAGCTGATGCGCGAAGCCACCAAGTTGCCACCCAAGCGGCCCAAAATCAGCGGTACATACAGAGATACCGCCACCAACAAGTTGGCGGTCGCTTCATTGGACATCAGCTGATTTAAGTTCATAGAGAACGCGCTGGAAATGGTAAACTCATGCACGGTAGCCAAGGTCATACCCAAAGTAATCAAGGCGACCGCCGGAGCGTGCAGGAGCACCTGCCAGGCATTCACCGGATTTTTTTCCATGTGGTGCAAAATGTCGGAGAACTGTTGGCCCAACGCCTGCGCTTGTTCTTGCGGCAGCAGCGTAGACAGTTTGGTTTGGGCGTCTTGGGCAAATTGCGTGATGAGTTGCTCGCGCAAAGCGGGCAGGTCCTTTTTCGTTTTGCCGGCCTTGCGGTACGCTTGCAACACATTGTCCATGCTGGCCAATAAATCTTTGGCTTGTTTTTCCAGCAAATCCGTTTGAGCTTGCACCGTGGCGCCCTCTTTGCCCAGCTCTTCTTGCAAAGCAAAAGCCATTTTGCCCAGTTGCTGGTCTATATCCTTAAGGCTGCCTTCCACCGTGGGAACGGTGTAAGCATCGCGCAAGTTGGCGCGCAAAGTGCGCAATGTGGTAATCAGGGCATAGGTACCAAACAAGGGGAAACTAATGGAGTACACCAAGCTGCCATCCATCCCCGTCGCCAAGAACCAGGCTTTATTGAGCAGCCAAGGCACGGCCAAAAAGAGCAAAGTGCCAAAGTTCTTATACACAAAGCTCAGGTTGTACATCAACAAATTGCGAATGTCGGCGGTGGAGGCTTGCGTTTTCCACACGTCCTTCATGCGTTGGGTGACGTCCTTCCACGTAACGCGTTCCCCGGTGAGGTCTTTCTTGTCGGTTTTCTTCTTTTCCACCGGCACTTTGCCGCTGTTCACATCCACCAACATATTAGAAGTCACCTGCTGCAACACGCTGGCCACCGAGCGCATCACAAACGCGGTCACCACCACCCCAATGGCGATATTGCTGACCGGGGCATTGCGCGCCACGCCGTAGAAACCCACCAGCGGCGGCAGGAAGTTGGCCACGCTGGTCATAAACCCGGCAATCACACTCAGGCGTTTTTCACCCAAGCGGCGCAACACGGGGTTGAGCAAAGAGGCCAGCCCCGGGATGACGTAGTTGATCACCATCATTAAGTTGGTGGCGGAGGCGGCGCTCATGTCCAAGTCTTGGTGGATGATGGGCCCCATGGTTTTGCCTAAGGAGTTGTTATAGAGCTGCTGGTCGCGGTACAAAATGGCGGCTTTGTTTTCCGTGCGCAGCACTTCCACCGGGAAAACCTGCTTGCTGTTTTTTAACATTTGCACCAAGGTTTTGATTTGGTGTTTGGGCAAGCGGATATACAAATCTTGCAACGGCTCGGCCTTGTCTGCAAACGGACGCAGCAATGCAATGCGGCCGTCTTCGTCTAATACCAAGCGGGATTCGCCCGGCAGGAGTTTCTTTTGAATTTCCACCCGCACCGGCAAAGCCTGGCGGCCCGTCGCGTCATACAAGGGGACCGTCACGGTCTTGGTGGCGTGGTTGGGGCGGCGCTGCAATTTAATGTGCAGCGGCGTGGACAGATTGGCGTCTTGGGCCAGCTGGACAAAGGCCTTAAATTCCGCCGGGGTACCCGTGAATTTTAAGAAGAAGTGAGACATCGTCACCGGGTCCGCCGTTCCGTTGCGCAGTTGCGCGTGGAACTTTTCATCAAAAGTCATGCGGTTAAATTTGTCCGTTTTAATGCGCGGGTCAATGGACAAGGCCACCGGCAAGATTTCCTCCGTTTGGGTATCCGGATTGGCGTAGGTCAAGTGGAACCCGCCCACCGGGGTTTGGTCGCCCCCGTTAAAATCAAATACTTCTTGGGAAGAAAGCGGATTGCTGACTTCGCCCGCTTGCGTAAAATTCGCCGCCGTCAATAAATCTAAGGTGGTCTGCTGCAAGCGCATGGCTTGTAAATCCGTTGCCACCTGCAAACGCACCGCAAAACCCGCGCGGACATATTGCAGGAACAAGCCTGGCACCGCCGCACCCGTGCGCTTGGCCTCGGCTACGGCCAAAGCGTAGGCATCGGAAACAAGTTGGGAAACTTTTTTTACTTGATTGCGGGTATTAAACCAATCCGTTGCTGCGCCCAACCCGTTGGCGCTGAGCACCCACCCGGCACCCAAAGCGTGCATGAGTTCTTTTTCAAAGAAAGCTTTCTGAAATACGCCCTGGCGGAAAAAGCGGTTCCATCCCTCTTGCGGGGCTTGGTAAACAACCGGCGTTTGTTGCAGTGTCACGGGGGTGGTTATGGCCTGGTATTGCCGCTGCTGCGCTTGGTACGCCTGCATCTGTTGGTAATACTTCGTCA
>CAVHDF010000061.1:0-6071 GCA_963634865.1 Eggerthellaceae bacterium | reverse complement strand
CCTTGCCCGCTTACTTCAAAGCGGTGGAACGCGCCCGCATGACGGAAGCCCAAGGCTTGCTGGGCAACATTGCCCAAGCGCAACAAAGACGCTACATGAAGATGAACAACTATGCCGCCAAGTTTAGCGGTTTGGATGTCTCCCCGACTTCCGCGGCAGAAGCTACCTATTGCACGAAAGGTGAGCTTAAAGCTGGAGCTGAAGAAGGTGCCTCTAAGTCTTGCACGGGTAATGGATTTGCCATTACTTTGGAAGGGGGCACGGGCTATGATACTGCCAAAGCCACGGCTACCCGCGTGAACAACACCCAGTACAAATACAGCTTGAGCCGCCCGTACCAGAGCACGGAGGTTACCTGCACGATTACGGATGCCAAAGATACGGTGGCTGCCGCCCTGTGCGCCGACTTCTGCGGTATTGATGAACTGTCAGGCACTTCTTGCTCTATCTAATTTTAGAGCTTGTTTTAAGGGTAAACCCCCGCGTCTTTTAACGCGGGGGTTTTGTATGTTTTTAAACCTAGCGGCCGGGGATTAATACTTATAAGTAACCAGCCCGCTGCGTAGTTTGGGCTCAAACCAAGTGGATTTGGGGGGCATAATCAGGTGGGCGTCGGCCACTTTCATCAGCTCCTCTATAGACGTGGGAAACATAGAAAACGCCACTTGGTATTCGCCGCTGTTTACGCGCTTTTCCAGCTCGCCCAGCCCGCGGATACCGCCTACAAAATTAATCCGCTTGTCGGTGCGCGGGTCCCCAATGCCCAGCACGGGGGCAAGCAAGTTGTTTTGCAAAATGCTCACATCCAGCGCGGCCACAGGGTCCTGTGCGTCAAAGCTGCCGTCTTTGGCGCGTAAGGTGTACCAGTCCCCTTTTAAATACATGCCAAATTCGTGGCGTGCGGCGGGCTGGGCTTGGCCCGTTTTTTCCACTTCAAACTTTTCACGCACCTGGTCTAAAAATTGCGCTTCACTCAGCCCGTTTAAATCTTTGACCAAGCGGTTGTAGTCCATAATGTACAACTGGTTGGAGGGAAAAATTACCGCCAAAAAGAAGTTGTAGCTTTCTTGCCCGGTATGGTGTGGATTGGCCGCTTTGCGCTGGCGCGCCACGGCGGCGGCTGAGGCGGAACGGTGGTGCCCGTCGGCAATGTAGAGCACGGGCAAGCGCTCAAAAATCTTGGTTACGGCGGCGATGTCTTTGTCGTCGTCCATCACCCAAAAGCTGTGGCCGATACCGTCGGGCGTGGTGAACTGGTACGCCGGAGCTTTTTGCGTCAGCGTTTGCACGCGCGCGTCCATATCCGGCTGGTCCGGGTAGGTCAAAAAGACCGGGCCCGTGGTGGCGCCCAAGGTGTCTACGTGGCGGGTGCGGTCGGCCTCTTTGTCCTTGCGGGTCAGCTCGTGTTTGCGGATGACGCCCTCGTCGTATTCTTGCGCGCTGACGGCGGCCACCAGCCCGTATTGGGTGCGGCCGTTCATCGTTTGCGCGTAAATATAAAAGCAAGGCTTGCTGTCTTGCACCAGCAGCCCGCGCGCAATAAAATTATCCAAATTTTCGCGGCCTTTGGCATATACTTGCGCGTCGTAGAGGTCCACGTCCTCGGGCAGGTCAATTTCCGGCTTTTCCACATGCAAAAAGGAAAAGGGATTGCCTTTGGCCATTTCCCGCGCTTCGCGGGAGTTAATCACGTCATACGGCGGGCAGGCAATACGCTCGGCCTGCGCGGCGGGACGATACCCGCGGAAAGGTTTTACCGTAGCCATTAGTTCACCTTATGCAAAAATTTCCCCGTGGCGGCATATTCATGGATAATGCCCACGGTGCATTCGGCCACTGCGTCTTGCGCTTGGTCGGTGCTGGCGCCGATGTGGTGCGTGCCGTAAATATTTTCCGCCCCGGCATAGGGGGAATAATCAAAGGTTTTGTCCGTGGCTTTGGGTTCGTTTTCATACACGTCCAGCCCGGCTTTGATACCTTTGGTTTTGACGGCCTCGGCCAAATCCTGGGCCACCACCAGTCCGCCGCGCGCGGCGTTGACGAAAATCGCCCCGTCTTTCATGGCGTCAAAAAATTGTTTGTTAAACATCCCTTTGGTTTGAGGCGTTTCGGGGATGTGCACGGTAATCACATCACACTGCGTGGCCAGTTGGTAAATATCCTTTTCGGCCTGCGCCCCGGCGGCGGCAAAAGCGGCCTCTGGGGCCAGGGGGTCGTAGGCGAGGACTTTCATCCCAAAAGCCTGCGCGCGCTTGGCCACTTCACGCCCGATAGCGCCCAGCCCGATAATGCCCAAGGTGCGGCCGAACAACCCTTTGGCCTTGCCGTATTCGCTCTTATTCCATTTGCCTTCGCGCAAATCCCGCGTGTTGTGGTAAATGCGGCGGTCCAAGGCCAAGATGAGCCCAAAGGCCAGCTCCGCCACGGCAATGGAGTTGGTGCCCGGGCAATTGCACACGGCCACGCCTTTTTCGGCGGCGTGTTTGACGTCAATGGTGTTGGTGCCGGCCCCGGCGCGGATAATCAGCTTCAGCGCATTGCCCGCGTCTATGACGGCGGCGGGCACCTTGGTGCTGCGCACGATTAAAATCTCTTGGTCCTTTAGGGCCGCGGGCAAGGTGTTTTCATCCAAGGCCGGGTCGGACGTGATTTTATGCCCCTGTTTGGCCAACACTTCGGCCCAGTGTTTGGGGAATTTGTCAGCGATTAAAATGTTCATTTTGCCTCCGCTTGTGCGCGCAGATCGGCCACAACGACGTCTACGGCTTGGGTTAATTTTTTGTATTGTTCTACGCCGTGAATGTCCACAAAGGGAAAACACGCAATGCGCAGCGAGTTTTGTTTGACGGCGGAATATTTTTTAATTCCGTCCTGCAAGTTGGGCAGCCCGGTGGCCTTTAAGGCTTTGCTGATGTCGGCCGCGTCCAATTTGGGGTCGGTCACTTCCAGCGTCAGCGTGGTGTAAGAGCGGTGCGCTTCGTCGGCAATCAGCGGGCGCAGCCAATCGGTGCCTGCGGCCCATTGCAGCAAATACTGCGCGTGTTGGCGGCACAGCGCGTCCATGGCTTTCAAACCGCCGTTGTCGTTCATCCACTTACACGCTTCGTTAAACATCCAAATATTGGTGGTGCTGGGGGTGTTGACTGTTTGCACTTTTTCCTGCGCTTTTTGCACGGCGTAGGAAAGGTCCAAGCTGTAGGGAATGCGGCGGTATTTTTTGGCCTCTTCTATGCGCGCTGCGGCGGCCGGGCTTAAAATAATCACGCTGCTGCCCCCGCCCACGCCAAAGCACTTTTGCATGGAGAAGACCATCACGTCAAATTGGTTTTTGGGCAAGTCGCGCCCGCCGGCGCAAGAGGTGCAGTCCCAGGCAATCAACGTGTCGGGCCCTTTGGCTTTCCACGCGTGCGTGAGGTACTCGTCGGGGATTTGCGCCCCGGTAGAGGTTTCGTTGGGGGTCAGCACGACCAGGCTGGCCTGGTAGTCGGGCTGCTCTTGGGGGAAGAATTCACCCTCGGAGGCCTCTTTGAAATCCTTTTTTACGCTGTCTTCCAAGCAGCCGGCAATTTTTTTGCACCACAGTTTGGAAAACGCCCCAAAGCTCAAACCGGAAATGGAGTTTTTGGTCAAGCTCCAGGCTACGGCGTCCAAAGCCGGGGTCGCCCCACCCATGAAAAAGATGACGGTGTAATCGTCCGGCAGCCCCAACAGTTGGCGCAAATTGGCGGTGGCTTCTTTATACAGGCCGTCGGTGGAAATATCTTTGGCGCGGTGGCTGCGCTCAAACAAGGTTTGGCTCAGCGGGGTTTGCCGGATGACCGGGTGCCCCTGGCTGGGGCCGCAAGTGAAAGTGGAAGTAGGCAAATCTGCAACGTTTAGTTTTACGCTCATTTTTTTCTCCTTGTCTAAAGGTATACCCTCATTGTAAAAATGTTTGCATAAATAATGCAACCGCTTTTTAGGGGCTGTTTTGCGCGGCGCGGATTTTGTAAAATATAAAAGTAAGATTTATTTATCCCTACAGGAGAATTCAATGAGCTGCGAAAAATGCACCCCCGAAGTAAAGGAAATGTGCTGCGTCTGCAAAGGCGCCAAACATGATCCGGCCCCGATTCCCGAAGAAGGAAAATGGGTAAAAGCCAAACAAATCACCGATATTAGCGGTCTGACCCACGGTGTGGGTTGGTGCGCGCCCCAACAGGGCGCCTGCAAGCTGACCTTGAACGTCAAGGGCGGCGTGATTAAAGAAGCCTTGGTGGAAACCTTGGGCTGCTCCGGCATGACGCACTCTGCGGCTATGGCTGCGGAAATTTTGCCGGGTAAAACCATTTTGGAAGCTTTGAACTCCGACCTGGTGTGCGACGCGATCAACACCGCCATGCGCGAGTTGTTCCTGCAAATTGTTTATGGCCGCACGCAGAGCGCGTTTTCCGACGACGGCTTGCCCGTGGGCGCCGGCATGGAAGACTTGGGTAAAGGCCACCGCTCTCAGGTGGGCACGATGTATGGCACGCAGGCCAAAGGCCCCCGCTATTTGGAAATGGCCGAAGGCTATGTGTTGGAAATCGGTTTGGACAAAAACAACGAAATCATCGGCTACAAATTTGTCAACTTGGGCAAAATGATGGACGCCATTAAGAATGGCGACGATGCCCAAAAGGCCTTTGAAGCCAACGTCAAAACCTACGGCCGCTTTGACGAAGCCGTCAAGAAAATTGACCCCCGCAAAGAGTAAGCCCAGGAGAGAACTTTTATGATTACGTTTGAAGGATACGAAAGAAGAATTGACAAGATCAACGCCGCGCTGAAAGCCGCCGGCATTAAAGATTTGGAAGAAGCGCGCCAAATCTGCTTAGACAAAGGCATTGACGTGGAAAAAATCGTCAAGGGCATTCAGCCGATCGCTTTTGACAACGCCGTGTGGGCCTACACCGTGGGTGCGGCCATCGCCTTGAAATCCGGCGTAAAGACCGCCGCCGAAGCCGCCGAAAAAATCGGCGTGGGCTTGCAGAGCTTCTGCATTCCGGGCTCCGTGGCGGACCAGCGCGCCGTGGGCTTGGGCCATGGTAATTTGGGCGCGATGTTGCTGCGCGAAGAAACCAAATGCTTCTGCTTTTTGGCCGGACATGAAAGCTTCGCCGCGGCCGAAGGCGCTATCGGCATTGCCCGCACCGCCAACAAGGTGCGCAAAGAACCCTTGCGCGTGATTTTGAACGGCTTGGGTAAAGACGCCGCTTACATCATCTCCCGCATTAACGGGTTTACCTCGGTGGAAACCGAATATGATTACAAAACCGGCGAGCTGAAAATCGTCAGCGAAAAAGCCTTCTCCGACGGCGACAAAGCCAAAGTAAAATGTTACGGCGCCGACGACGTGAACGAAGGCGTGGCCATTATGCGCCACGAGGGCGTGGATGTGTCCATTACCGGCAACTCCACCAACCCGACCCGCTTCCAGCACCCGGTGGCTGGCACCTACAAGAAATGGGCCATTGAAAACGGCAAGAAATATTTCTCCGTGGCTTCCGGCGGCGGCACGGGCCGCACGCTCCACCCGGACAATATGGCCGCGGGTCCTGCCTCTTACGGTATGACCGACACCATGGGCCGCATGCACGGTGATGCGCAGTTTGCGGGGTCTTCCTCCGTTCCGGCGCACGTGGAAATGATGGGCCTGATCGGTATGGGGAACAACCCGATGGTCGGCGCGACGGTGGCTGTAGCCGTGGCCGTCAGCCAAGCTAAATAAAAGACTCTTCGTCTTTGAATACGGGGTGCAAGGCATTTGCTTTGCACCCCGTTTTTTGTGTGAAAGGGGGAAAAAGATAGGGTGAGTTTTTGTATTTTTAGGGCCGAGGTGGTTGTCTTTGTTTGATGAACAATAAGGGAAAATGGAAGATGCTGAGCAGAGACACCTCAGCATGACCCTGATTTTATGAACGGCATTTTGGCAGTTATTAAATGAGGTCATCCCCGAGAGTCTCAGTCGGGGATCTTCTTCTGACCAGATAAAATGAGGAAAAGGCCACTTTTATATAAATATCAGCGGAAGATTCCCGACAACAACATTC
>CAVHDF010000060.1:0-6158 GCA_963634865.1 Eggerthellaceae bacterium | reverse complement strand
AAAAAGGAACCCCACTATGAAAAACTTCTCTACGGGCCGTTTAGGCCGGTTATTCTTCAATGCCGTCATCCCCGAGTGCCTCTATCGGGGATCTCAGCCTCTTAAAAACACAACGAGATTCCCGATAACGACCTTCGGGAATGACGTAAGGAGAAGATATGTAGGCGGCTTTACGCTTATTGAGCTTCTTGTTGTTGTCCTCATTATCGGAATACTTTCCGCCGTGGCTTTGCCGCAATATGAAAAAGCCGTGGAAAAAGCCCGGGTGGCCGAGGCTTTCGGTATGCTTAAGTACATAGTAAAGCAGCAAGAATTATACGTGTTGCAAACTGGCGAAACCGATATGTGTGGCATTACACATGAAGATTTAGGACTGGATTTTTCGGGATTGAGTTGTTGGGGGGACCCTAAAACTTCTACTTGGGGTGATTTATGTTGCAGTAAACATTGGTGCTATTTAAAGCATGGAGAAGAGTGGGGCGGCGGAACCTGTCAACCGGGGTGGGCTTCTGCCTTCCGAATTAACGGAGGAGATGAAGACGAACCGGACGAGAGCGATGTGTTATATGAAGTTGAGATAGGGGAAGACGGCAGTTTTTATTGCTCTTGGGGGTGGCCTCAGGCAACAAAATATTGCAAAATGCTGGGTACTGGCCGTTATAGCGACAAAATCAAATTATAAACAGAAACCCCCGCTCATTGGAGCGGGGGTGTTTTTTGTCTCTTATTTATATTGGTTGAGCACTTGGTCTTTGGCCGCGGACGAGTAGACATTGTAGTCTATTTGTTGGAAGATAGAGTCCCGTCCTTCCAAGTCATAGACATAGCTCTCGTTGATGCGGTTGTGTTTGACCTGTTCGTACAGCTCGTTGAAGCGTTTGATGTGGTCCTTGGTCCGTTTGGTGGAGTATTCCTTGGCGGTGCCCGTGGTCATCAAAAACGCCCAGTCCGACGATTGCATCAGCAGCAACTCCCGCGCCATTTGGTTTAAGGTGCGTTTGAGCAGCCCGTCGGCATGCGGGAAGCGGTTGGCCAGCTCGGTCATGCGTTCGGCCGCTTTGATGAGGTGGCGGTAAATCCAGTCATTGCCGGAGTTGAGCCACACGTCGTGGTAGCCTTTGTCGCCCCAAGAGGACATGGACGGCTGCACCGTTTGGTTGACCGGGTACATTTCCAAATATTCCATAGGGGTAATCAGCTTGATATCGTGCTGGTCGTAATAGATTTTTTTGAATAAATATTCCAAAAATTCTATGCCTTCATACCACCAATGTCCGTACAGTTCCGCGTCGTACATAGACACCACCAGCGGTTTGCGGTCCATGAGCGTGGACAAATACTCAATTTGTTTTTGGCGGTTGAACATAAAGTTGCCCGCGTGTTGGGCGGCCACGTCGCGCGCTTCGGCCGGGTTGTAGGGGGCCTTTTGGTTCAAAGGCACCTTGCCCGTAATTTTGTAATATTTCATGCCGATATTGCGGCGGACGCCGTCGCTGTGCAGGTAAGGCTTAATGTAATCGTAATCTAAATCGTACCCCAGGTCGCGGTAGAATTCGCGGTAGCGCGCGTCGCCGGGATAGCCCGATTCGGCGCTCCACACCTGTTGGGCCGATTCCATGTCACGCGCGAAAGCGGCCACGCCCGTTTGCGGGCAATACACCGGGGCGTAAATGCCGTATTTGGGCCGCGGCGTGCCGTGCAGAATGCCGTGCGATTCCAAGAAGAAAAAGCGAATGCCTTCGTCGCGTAAAAATTTGTCGTCGCCGGGGTTGTAGGCGCACTCGCCCAGCCAGATGCCCCGCGGGCTTTTGCCAAAGCGCAAGCGGTAATCGGCCGCCGCCACTTTGACCTGCGCGTTGACGCTTTCTTTGTGCACCATCAGCGGCAAATAGCCGTGCGTGGCGCCGCAGGTGATGATTTCCAACTTGCCCATATTTTGGAATTTTTGGAACCCTTCCAAAATGCGGCTGTGGTACACGTTTTCAAATAAATCTTGGAAGCGGCGGAACTTGTCGTAATACATTTGCGCCACGGCGGCAAACTCCGTGCCGCGGGTGCGTTCTATTTCCTTGGCGGAAAGTTCCACGCGCTGGTTTAGATAATGTTTAAAACGCTCAATGAGCAGCGGGTCGCTCATCATATTGCACAAAGGCGGCGTGAGCGACATGGTCAGGCGGAAGTCCACCCCTTCGGCCGTCAATTTCTCAAAGACATTGAGCAGCGGCAGGTATGTCTCCACCATGGCTTCATAGAACCAATCTTCTTCCAAAAAGTCCGGGTATTCCGGGTGTTTGATAAACGGCAGGTGTGCATGCAGCACCAGCGCGAGGTAGCCTTTTTCTTGTCCCATGGTTATTTCCCCTGTTCGCGCGCGGCCTTGATGTGCACTTGGCGCGTTTTATCGCCTTTTTTATTGGAGGCTTTGATGGGCAGGTCCAGCACGGCGCCGGCGGGCAACGCTTGGCGCAGCGAGAACTTGCCGTTTTGCAGCTGAATTTCTTTGCCGTTAATCGTTACAAAGGCATTGGGCGAGGCCGAGCCATAGACGATGATTTCACAATCCGCCTGCAGCCAAATGTCCTCTTCCCCTTCCGGGGCGGGCGCGGGCACGGTGTGCAGGGCAAAAGAAGTCCACGAAGAGCGCGTAGAGCTGGGGGCATTGCCTGCACCGGCCAATTCGGTCAAGCGCCAGCGTTGGTCCACCACTTGCATCAGCTCACTGGCTCCCATGCCGATGCGGTCCGCACCGCACAGCTGCAGCAGTTTAATAAAGTCGCCCTCTACGCTCATCCACTTGTCGTCTACCACGTCGGACACTTTGCCCGGCGGCAGGGTGGTGGCGTTGCTGCGGGTCAGCAAAATAAATTGCCCTTGCGGGGTGACAAACCCCAAGTCCGCCACATAGCTGCGGCCCGCTTGCGGGGCGTGGATATACCAGCTTTTGGCGTCAAAGATGACGGGCATATCATAGTAAGCGCATGCATTGGTGCCGTCAAAATAATTCACGCCGGTAATGTCGTAGAGGCGGATGACCGTGCGGGAATGGTCCAGCACGTCACCGTATTGGGCGCGGACGCAGTCAAAGGTTTGGGCGGTAATTTCCCAAAACAAAAACATCCAGGCCGGGTCTTTGGGAAGCAAATAGCTTTCCGTGGTGCCGTAGCCGGAGGGAATGTCCCCCTGGTCTTGGGGCACTGTGGGCCGCACTTGATGAAACGCGGCGGAAGATAAATTTTTTTCCATAGTAAAACCTCACCCTTTTACATTCGTTTATAAATACACAAACAAGCCTATTCACTCTATTCTATTTTAGCATTTTTCGCGAAAATCCGGTTGGCCCAGTGTGGGGTTCTTTTGGACTAATATGCGACAAGATTTATGCAAAAGCAGTGCCCAACGCGCCAAATTAATGTAGAATGAAAACACAGGCCCTTTACCCGGGCAGGAGGCACCATGAAAGCGCTTTGCAAAACCAAACCCGCCAAAGGCGCGGAATACATAGATGTGGACATTCCCCAAATTAAAAAAGACGAATTGCTGGTTAAGATTTATAAAACCTCTATTTGCGGCAGCGATATCCCAGTGTACAATTACACTGGCTGGGCGCCGCAGCGGATTCCTATCCCGTTTATTTTCGGCCATGAATTGTGCGGCACGGTGGTGGAAGTGGGGGCCGACGCGTACGGCTTTGAGAAAGGGGATTTTATTTCCATAGAATCACATGTGTGGTGCGGGCAATGCTATGAGTGCCGCCACAACCACCGCGATGTGTGTGCGCACAACCAAACCATCGGTTTGGACCGCCCCGGCGGGTTCGCCGAATATGCGGCCATTCCGGCACGTTGCGGTTGGAAACATAAAGATGATAGCTTAAAGGACATCGGTTCTATTATGGAGCCGTTGGGCAATGCCGTCTATGCCACCTTGGCCAATGACATCAATGGCAAAACCGTGTTGGTCAACGGCATGGGGGCGCAAGGGTTGTTTGCCGCTAATGTGGCCAAGGCTTGCGGCGCGGCCAAAGTCATTGCCACGGAAACCTCCGCTTTTCGCAAAAAATTGGCCGAACAAATGGGGGCAGATATCATTATTGACCCGTCTGAAAGTGGCGCTTTGGAAAAAATCATCCGCGCCTCCGGCGATGAAAAGGGCGTGGATGTGGTCATAGAAATGTCCGGCCACCCGGCGGGCATTGATTTGGCCTTGCACGCTATTAAGCCGGCAGGACATTTTGTGGCGTTTGGCTTGCCCGGCGGACCGATTACCTTAGATTATGCCAATTTAATTGTTTTTAAAGGCGTGCAAATACAGGGGTTGACCGGGCGGCAAGTGTACGAAAGCTGGTACACCATGGACGCCCTGCTGCGCAGCGGCAAAATTAACCCGCGCCCGGTGATTACCCACCAATTTGAAATGAAGGATTTTGATAAAGCCTTTGCCGCCATGACCGACCCGGAACGCAAATGCGGCAAAGTGATTATGGTGCCTTAAGGAGAGACTATGAACAAAAAGTTTGATTTTTTGGATGCGGAAATTGCTCAGCTCAAAGCAGAAAACCGTTTCATTCATTTGCATGAGCTGCAGTCGGCCCAGTCCCCCGTGGCGGTGATTGACGGCAAAAAGGTGGTCAATTTAACTTCTAACAATTACTTGAATTTAACCACCCACCCCAAAGTAAAACAAGCCGCCATTGAAGCCATAGAAAAGTATGGCATCGGCACCGCCGCCGTGCGCACCATTATCGGCACCATGACCATGCACGAGGAATTGGAAAAGCGCTTGGCCGCGTTTAAGGGGGCCGAAGCGGCCATTTTGACGCAGTCTGGGTTTACGGCCAACACGGCCACTTGCCAGTGCCTGATGACTTCGCCGGACGATGTGCTGATTTCCGACGAACTCAACCACGCTTCTATCATAGACGGCGGGCGCTTGGCCAAGGCCAAAAAGAAGGTCTACCGCCACAGCGATATGGCGCACCTGAAAGAAATTTTGGAAAGTGACGACGTAAAAAACGCCCGCCGCAAGTTGTTGGTGACCGACGGGGTGTTTAGCATGGACGGCGACATTTGCAATCTGCCCGATATTGTGGAGCTGTGCGACCAGCACGGCGTGATTACCATGATTGATGATGCACATGCCTCAGGCGTATTGGGCGAGCACGGACACGGCACCGTGGAACATTTCCATATGCAGGGTAAGGTGGATATTCAAATTGGCACCCTGTCTAAAGCCTTTGCGGCGGTGGGCGGCTATGTGGCCGGCCCGCAGAAGCTGCGGGATTACATGGTGTCTACGGCGCGGCCGTTCTTGTTTTCCAGCTCCCAGCCGCCCTCTGTCATTGCCACTTGCTTGGCGGGCTTGGACGTGATTGAAAACGAACCCGAACGCCTCAAAAAATTATGGGATAATACCCATTATTTTAAAACGGCCCTGCAACAGGCCGGCTTTGACACCGGGCACAGCCAAACCCCGGTGACCCCCGTCATGGTGGGCGACAGCGCCAAAGCCCAAGAGCTCAGCCGCCGCTTGTTTGACGAGGGCGTGTTTGCGCTGGCTATCGTGTTTCCCACGGTGCCGCGCGGCAAAGAGCGCCTGCGCACGATTGTAACAGCGGGGCACACGCGGGAAGATTTGGAGTTTGCCGCCGCCAAATTTGCCAAGGTGGGCAAAGAAATGGGCCTGATTAAATAAGTAGACCCAGGGATTTGAAAGAGCGCGGGGGAGTTTTTCCTCGTGCTCTTTTTTGTCTTTTGTGGGGCAGCTGCCCCGCTGGGACATATTCCTACTTTGGCAGAAAAGGGCCCAAAGGCCGCCGCGAAGAATCCCTACTTTTCTCCAGGGCAGAAAAGTAGGCAAAAGGCCCCGCGGGCCTGCGGAGCATAAAAAATAAAATTTTCTTTATTCCGCCTTTAACTCGCCGCTTATTAGCGGCTCAAACAAAAGGCGGATTTTTGTATGAAATTTTATTTTTTATCAGCGCTCCGATGGGCCGCTGTGTAAACGGCAAAGGGCCTTTGTAGTTATTAAACAAGGTCATCCCCGAGAGTCTCAGTCGGGGATCTTCGTCTGACTAAATTAAATAAGGAAAAGACCTCTTTTATGTAATATCAGCGGAAGATTCCCGACAACATTCCTCGGGAATGACACTATTTTTATAA
>CAVHDF010000059.1:0-6832 GCA_963634865.1 Eggerthellaceae bacterium | reverse complement strand
AAGGTCGTTATCGGGAATCTCGTTGTGTTTTTAAGAGGCTGAGATCCCCGATAGAAACACTCGGGGATGACGACATTAAATAACCGGCCTAAACGGCCCGTAGAACGATTTTTCATAGTGGGGTTCCTTTTTTGATAAATTTTGTCTATACGCAAAATTTATCAAAAAAAAAACATTGTGCAAGTGTTTTAAATTGGGTTGCCAACTTCTACGACGACAAAACAAAAATAAACGACAAAAGCAACAAGGCTGAGATTCCCGATAACAACCTTCGGGAATGACGGCATGGATGAACAACCCAGGCAACCGCGGCGGGAATGACGGCATGGACGGAACGGCAAAGCAGTTATCAAATAAAGTCATCCTGGAGTGTTTGGCGGCCCGCAGGGTTCCAGGATCTGTTGTTTTCCTTGTTTTTACAACAACGGACCCTGGAGCATTGCGCGCCGCCTACCCTCCAGGGTGACAACGTGAGAAACATAAAAGTGTAAATAAAAAATCAGTTAAAGCGGTTCATGGCGCGCTCCAGCCCCTCGGACAAAAACACATCCAGGGCGGCCACTGCCTTTTCTACGGCACTGTCCAGCACGGGCAATTCGGCAGCGGTAAACTTGCCCAATACAAAATCGGCTGCGTTAAAGCGTTCCGGCCGCGGGCCGATGCCCACGCGCAACCGGGCAATTTTGTCCGTGCCCATTAATTCTATGATATGCTTCATGCCCTTTTGTCCGCCGGCCGAACCGGCCGCGCGCAGGCGAATATCCCCCAAAGGAATAGACATATCATCAAAACAAACCAGCAGATTGGAGGCGGGAATTTTGTAGAACCGGGCCAGCCCGCTAACGAGCTGACCCGATAAATTCATGTACGTCATGGGTTTGGCAAGCAAAACTTCCTTGTCACCCACGGACCACTTGGCGTATTCTCCTAAATTCTGCCAGGACTGGAAATCCGCGCCGTGTTGCTTGGCGAAAGCGTCCACTACCTTAAACCCGGCATTATGGCGGGTTTGACTGTACTGTGCGCCCGGATTACCCAGTCCGGCAATGAGAATACGTTGCAAGTTATTTCTTCGCCGCGTCTTTGGCGGGGGCGGCATTCTTGGTCAAGTTGCCGTCTTCGTCTTTTTTGCCCTTGGTAGAAGAGCTTTCCGGCTGGGCGGCAGCGTCAGCGGCCGGGGCAGCGGCAGGTTCTTCGTCCTTGAGGATGGTCAAGTGGACCACCGGGGCTTGCGCGTCGGTAATCAATTCCACGCCTTCGGGCAGCTTAATGTCGCCCGCCACGATGCCGGTGTTGATGGTCATCGGGGTCATATCCACTTCAATTTCATGCGGAATTTTGCTGACCAAAGCGCGCACTTCAATTTCGCGCAAGATGTGTTCCACCATGGCGCCATAGGCTTTGACATCCGGAGATTCGCCCACCAATTTAACGGGCACGACCACATCCATTTTGTCCTTCAAAGACACGCGCTGGAAATCGGCGTGAATGGGCAAGTCCGTCACCACGTGGTACTGGACTTCTTTGACCAGCACTTGTTCTTTGCCTTCGGGCAAGGTAATTTCCACGATGGTGTTTTTACCCGCCTTCATGATTTTTTCCAAATCTTTGAGGCTGACCGTAATGCTAACGGGGTTTTTGTGTCCGCCGTAAATTACGGCCGGCACTTTCTTTTCGGCGCGGATTTTGCTCAGCGCCCCTTTGACGCCTTCGCCAGTTCTGGCTTCGGCGGTAATGTTCATCTCTTCCATGTTCCTTTCACTCCTTGATTTGTAAAAAACTAATTAAACATATCGCTGATTGAGCGGCCGTCGTGGTTGCGCTTAATCGCATCTGCCAAAATGTACGAGACGGAGAGGACTTCGGTCTTGGGCCCCAAATCGCGAATCGGCAGAGAATCTGTGATGATTAGTTTTTTGATTGATGATTTGTTAATCCGGTCCACGGCGTTGCGCGAAAGCAACCCGTGCGAGCACGCGGCGTATACTTCCCGCGCACCGTGCTCTTTAATTTTAGCCGCCACGGTGGTTAAGGTGCCCGCCGTGTCCACAATATCGTCAAAGATAATGGCCACTTTGTCTTTTACGTCGCCGATGACATTGTACACCACGGCTTCGTTGGGTTTGGGGCGGCGTTTATCAATAATGACCAACCCCGCATCCATACGCGCGGCGAATTTGCGGGCGCGTTCCACCCCGCCCACATCCGGCGAAATAACGACCAAGTCTTTGCGGTTAAAATCTTTAAAATAGTCCAAAAACACGCTGCGGGCGCGCAAGTGGTCCACGGGAATATCAAAAAACCCCTGGATTTGCCCGGCGTGCAGGTCCAACGTCATAATGCGGTCGGCGCCGGCCTTGGTAATCAAGTTGCTGGCCAGCTTGGCTGTAATGGGCACGCGGGCGGCGGCTTTGCGGTCGGCGCGGGCATAGCCAAAGTACGGGATGACTACCGTAATTTTGCCGGCGCTGGCGCGTTTAAACGCGTCCACCATGATCAGCAGCTCCATTAAATTTTCGTTGACGGGGGGGCAGGTGCTTTGAATTAAATAGCAATCGTGCGCGCGGACGGACTCCAAGATTTGCACGTCAATTTCTCCGTCGGCAAAGCGTTCCACGCGGATTTTGCCCAAATCCATATTCAAATGGCCCGCGATTTTTTGAGCCAGGGCCACGTTGGCATTCCCGGAGAAGATGCGCAAATCTCCGTTTACGGTTTTAGTCATGTTTTTTTACACCTTTGTTTTCCAAAACAACCTGACGCGCGCGCGCAATGGCCAAGGAGCCTTCCGGCACCTGTTTGGTAATTGTGGAGCCCGCGCCGATTTTGCTGTACGGCTGGATTTCTACGGGTGCTACAAAATTTACGTTAGAGCCTACAAAGCAGTGCGCGCCAATAACCGTGCGGTGCTTTTTCTGCCCGTCGTAATTGCAAGTAATGGTGCCCGCGCCAATGTTGACGCCGGGGCCCATGTCCGTATCTCCGATATAGGTCAAATGGTTGACCTTGGAGCCTTCCCCGATAACGGAATTTTTCACTTCGCAAAAGTTGCCCACTTTGGCTTTGGCTTTCAGCGTGCTGCCCGGGCGCAAATGCGCGTACGGGCCCACTTCACAGCCGTCCTCTATGACGCTGTTTTCCAAATAGCTGCCGTATTTGATTTTGACATTGTTGCCAATGATGCAGTTGTAAATGCTCACGCCCCCTTCCAATTGGCAATGGGTCCCCAAGGTGGTTTTGCCCAAAATATAGCTGCCAGGGCAGACGGAGCTGTCCGCACCGATTTGCACGTCCTCATCTATGTACGTTTCTTCCGGGCGGACCAAGCGTACGCCGTTTTCCATTAATTTTTGGTTAATGCGCGCGCGCAAAATGCCCTCGGCCACGGCCAAATCGGCCCGGCTGTTTACGCCCAAAGCCTGTTTATAATCGGCCAAGGCAAACACCAAGGCAATGCCCTGGGCCTCTTTAATCAGGCTTAAGGTGTCGGTCAGATAAAATTCCTGTTTCGGCCCTTGCGGCGTCAGCAAAGCCAAAGCCCCCGTCAGCGCCTTTACGTCAAACACATACATTCCGCCGTTGACTTCGTCAATCGTGCGGGTGGTTTCATCGGTTTCGCTTTCTTCCACAATGCGCTCAAAGCCGCCTTCGGGGCTGCGCAAAATGCGGCCGTAGCCGTGCGGGTCGGGCACTTGCACGCCCAATACCAAGGCTTGCGCGTGGCCTTGCTCAAACGTACTGTGCATTTGCTGCAAAGTTTCACCGCGCACCAAAGGAGCATCGCCATTTAAGACCATGACGGTTTTAAATTTTTCCACCAAAGGCAGGGCGGCACGCACCGCGCCGGCAGAGCCGTTGAGCTCTTTTTGTTCGGCAAATACGATAGGTGCGGTAATGCCCCAAGCGCTTAAATTTTGTTTGATTTCGTCCATGACGCGCGGGGCCTCGTGGCCAACCACAACGCAAATGGCGCCCGGGTGTAAAGTTTGGGCGGCGCGTAAACTATGCGCAATCATGGGTAAGCCGCACACGGGGTGCAGCGGTTTAGGAAGGGAAGACTTCATCCGGGTGCCTTTACCGGCAGCCAAGATGAGTACACACAGATTTTTTTGGGCTACCATTTTGTTTAACTCTTGCCTAAAAAGATTTTATGTAAACATCCAACAGAACAAATTACTTTTCTATATTATACTAAAAATAAAGCGCGGATGGGGCCCGCTACCCGCCGCTAAAGCACTTGGGCGTAGCAAACCGGGCCTTCAGCGCGGCGAATGCGCACACGCACCAGTCCGTGCAAACCCGCGGGGGCGTTTTCCAGCAAGACATGTTGGAAATTAGACGTTACGCCGCTGACACCTTTTTCCCCGTGCTCTTCTATAAAGACTTCTTGCTCCGTCCCCACCAAAGACGCGGCAAACGCAGCGCGCAACTGTTTGTCCAGCGCGCGCAACTTCTCGGCGCGGCGTTTGATTTCCTCCGGCGGCAACTGGGGCCACTGCGCCGCTTGGGTTTTAGGACGCGGCGAATAGCTAAACACATGCAGCCCGCAAAGTTTCAAATCCGCAATAAAACGATAAGTGGTTTCAAAATCTTCTTCCGTCTCTGTCGGAAAGCCCGCAATCACGTCAGCAAACACCGAGGCCCCCGGCACTTGCGCCCGCAGCTGCGCCACTTTGGCGGCGTATTGGGCGGTGTTATAATGGCGGTTCATGGCCTGCAGCACGCGGTCGCACCCGCTTTGCAGCGGCAAATGCAAATAATGGCAGAACCGCTGCGGATAGCGGGCCATGGCCTGCAGCACGCCGTCCGTTACTGTTTGCAATTCTATAGAGGAAAACCGCACCCGGAAGCGCCCGGACAGGGCGGCAATATCTTGGCACAACGCAGCCAAATCCCGCCCGGTTTGGGGACACAAATAGTTGCCGATATTAATGCCCGTGAGTACAATTTCGCCAAAACCTTTTTGCGCCAAAGCGGTGATTTCCTTGAGCACGTCCGGCGCGGGTTTGGAGCGTTTGACATTGCGCGCGAACGGCACAATGCAGTACGAGCAAAAGCAGTCGCAGCCGTCTTGGATTTTGATAAAAGCGCGGCTGTGGCCCTCATGGCCTGAAACCGTCCAACAAATGTCCTCTTGAGCAAAGAGCTTTTTGCCCAGTTCGTACTTGCCGATAATTTCGGCTTGGGGAAAGGTTTGACGGATGTGGTCTTGGTGCGCGGCGGCATAGCAGCCCGTCAGTACCAGCCGCGCAGACGGATTGCGGCGGGAAATTTGGCGAATGAGTTTTTCCACATCTTTATCGGCTTGGTGGGTGACCGTGCAGGTATTAAGCAAGCACAAGTCCGCCGTCTCAAAGGACTCCGCCGCCGACCACCCGCGGGACGAAAACTCCTCTAAAATAGCTTGGCTTTCCACTTGGTTGACGCGGCAACCGAAAGTCTTTAGAAAAAATTTCATAACAGTTTGGCGCACGCGGCGATGCAAGCCGTTTCCGCCCGTAAAATATGCGGTCCCAAGGTGACCGGCAACACGCCGTATTGCGCGGCAATGGTCACTTCCTCATCCGTCCAGCCGCCCGCCGGGCCAATATATACACTCAGCTCCGCCGGAGCGCCGAGCTTTTCCAAGCCCCACTGCAACGTGCGTGTCTCCTCACTCTCGTAAGCCAGCAGCGAGGGGGTATTGGGCCGTGCCACGGCTTTTTCAAAAGAAATAGGAGCCAATAATTCGGGCACGCCGCCCCGGTCGCACTGTTTGCAAGCCGAAAGCATAATCTGGGTCCAGCGGTCTTGTTTGCCGTCCCATTTTTTGAGCAAATCGTATTCGCTGCGCGTGGTAGAAATCGGCTGAAAAGAAGTTACTCCCAGTTGGGTGCACTTGTCTAGCACATCTTCCAAGGTATTGCGCGACGTGGGGGCAAAGCACAGCTGCAAGGATAGGGCCGATTTTTTAAAGGGAATAGGCTCCAGCAAGTCCCCACGCACAAAATCTTTTTGCACCCGGGTAATGCGGGCGATAAATTGCTTGCCCTTACCGTCAAACACGCGGATTTCATCGCCCTCTTGGTGGCGGGCCACGCGCGTGAGGTGGCGGGCTTCCTCATTTAGGATAAAAAATTCTTTTTCTTTGATATCAGCCAAATACTGGGGCATAGCAGCTCCTTTTTTATATTTTAGTAAATTTGGCTCTTCACTGCGCGCTAGGGCAAAAGATAATAGGCGCTACCGTCAATTTCTTTTTTTGACGTACCGCCACCCAAGGCTTTGCAGAGTTTTATTTCAAAATCAGACACTGCCCGGCAATATATTATCCCTTCTTGCACACGCATGTAGAAATAAGCCCCTTGGGGTTTTTTCAAGGTACAGCCTAGGGATCCTCCGGCAGAAACAGTGCATTCGGAACCATCCTTCCACTCCACACCAACGCGGTCTGCTTCACCAGAAATACTTGTCTTGCCCACCCGTTTGGCATTGGAATAAATGTCTACATCCAGCAATGTCACATCATTAGGATACACGCCGTTGGCCAAAAAATAAGAAGTCATACCTGTTTTTAAGGCATTCATCCGCACCAAAATTTGCGCGACCCGCGTCTTGGCCACGGCCATTTCATATTGTGGCAAAGCAATAGCGGCGAGGATGCCAATGATGAGAACGACAACAAGGAGTTCAATGAGCGTAAAGCCGCCTATGTGCCCTCTCCTTACGTCATTCCCGAAAGTCGTTATCGGGAATCTCGTCGTGTCCTTAAGAGGCTGAGATCCCCGATTACAACTCTCGGGGATGACGACATTAAATAGACGGCCTAAACGGCCCGTAGAGAAGTTTTTCA
>CAVHDF010000058.1:0-6917 GCA_963634865.1 Eggerthellaceae bacterium | reverse complement strand
TCCGAAGTCAAACGCTCCTCTATCGCCCCGGGCGTTGTCCCTTGCTGCAGGGCCAGCTCAACGGCGTTGCTGAGCCCTTGCGCGGCGGACTTTTGTTGGCGCACCGCTTCGGCCGCTTGCGCGTAAGAAGGCGCTACCGACGTGAATATTAATGAAAAGCTGATGACTAAGGAGATGAATTTTAGCATAAGAGCCTCTTGATAAATAAAGAAAAAATATACTGCTGTTACCTTATAGTATAACGCCAACCCACTGCGCTTGGCATGGGTCTTTGGGCCTGTCCGCTTTGTATTTTGGACCCACAAATATGTAGGCCCCACCGATATAAACAAAAGACAACACTCTTTAGGCGAAAGGACAAAAAGACTTCTCCCTAAGCAGTGTTTCCAATACAAATACGGATAATTATAGTCTAATCAAAAAAAGCCCGCTTGTAAAGGGGGAATTTCACGCCGGGCCCAGAAATAAGACCTAGAGGGAAACGGGCCCTTTGGCCCTTGTGCGCTCCAGAGAAAACTAGGAAAATATATAAAAGGAATAATTATGCAAAAATTTTTAGGTTTATTTTTATCTCTCTGTATTTTACTTCAAACGGCGTTGCCGCTGGCGGCTTTTGAAAAGCCCCAAAAACCCTTTGACCAAAAGTCCGGCTGGCTGGACTTTCGCAGCAATACCTTGCGCCGTGTGGCCGAACGCGGCGAGGCCGGGGCCTACGCGCTCTACCGCAACCCCAACCCCACGCCGCGCAACCAATACGAACGGGCCCATGTCCACCAAGCCAATGTGGACTATTTGGATTTATACCGCAACAGTGCGGTCTATCGGCGGGCGGAGGAAATCCGCAATGCGTTTTTATCCGTCCAGCAAACCCCGGCCCCAGAGGGGGAAAGCACCTCCGCCGAACCTCTGGACGGACAAGACATCGCGCCCATTCGCGCGGCCGTAGCGGAGCTTTTGGAACTTTTGCGCACCGACAGTGAATACCCCATCGTGGTGCAAAGCGTATTGCAAACATCCGTCTCTTTGCTGCCGCTGGACCGCCGCTATCACTTTTATACACCCGCCCAACGCGCCCAGCTCAAACAATGGCAAAAGCGCATTTTGCGCCACAGCACCCAGTGCAACCAAGGCAACGGCTACCGCTTGTTCTGCGAGGGGCGCGTGGAAGCACTGTATGGCCTGGCGCTGCTGGCGCAAGACGACGCCGACGCGCAGGTGCTGCAAACGGCCCTGTTGCAAGATTTGCAGGAACCCATCGCCCCGGCTATTTTGACGGCAGGGTTTGAAGGGCTTTTGGCACTGCAAAAACCGCAGTATTTAGAAGCCGTTTTGCAAAAAGCGGTGGAAAAAGAAGAGGACTTTTCCGTCATAGACATTGTGTTCATCCGCTTTTGGGTGGACCAAATCCAAAATCTGAAGGGGAAATACTTAGGCAAAGTCAGCCAGGCCGGGGTATTGCCCGCACAGCAAAAAGGCCGCGCGCAAGGCAATGTCTGGGAAAACTTGGCTCACATGCTGGCCGAGGAAGCCCCGCGCCAGCCTTTGGTACAAAGTTTGTTGCAGCGCTATTCTTTAGGGAAATGCTACAGTGAGATTGTCCCGCAGGGAGGCATGTATAACCCCGATCACCGCCGCCTGGTCTGCAAGACTTTGGCACCCTTTTTGGTGGGCGCCTTGGACGCGGGCGTGAGAGACGGGGCCAGTAAATCTTTAACCGACGAGGCGCGCAAACGCCACCTGACACCAGCCGCCTATGTGGCCCGTGCCTTTTTTGAAAAGCAATTGGGCGATATAGACGCCGAAACGGAGTACCGCATAGACAGCCGCCTGCACCGCGTGTTTGTTCAAGAACTGCGCCGCCAAGAACTTTTGCGTCAGCAGGCGTTGGAGCAAAACCGTCCGTTGGACGAGCAAATCCAGGCCTTGCGCGCCAAGCAAGACCCGTATTTGGTCCGCCTGGACTATCAGTCCAACGCCTCGGGCTGGATGCAGGGCAGCAATACCTTAGAAATTGCCAAACAAATAGCCGATTTGGAAGCTCAAAAGGTCCCCGTGCCGCAACAGCCTGATAAAACCTTAAAAATGTATGACCGCCAAAGTGAAACCTACCGCAAAAAACAAATCGGCCAAAAGCTTTACACCGGGGTCATTTGGGCGGCGGAAGCGGCGGATTTTGTGTGGATTGGCTTGCTGACCGGGTGGGTCTTTAAGGGAATCACCACCGCCGTATACGGCGTGCGCGCAGTGCATGCCGGGCGCGTCACGGCCGATGCGCGGCGGCTGGCGGCCTTGTCCGGCCAATTGCGCAAGGTGGATATGCAAAAGCTGATGCACCTGCAAAAAAGCGCCAAAAAGCAGCTGGCCGGGGAACTGGCCAAAACCGCCAAAAAGCCTCAAGTAAGCTATCAGCCCAAACGCTCCCCGCGGACGGGGCGGTTTCCCTCGGGCTTAGAGCGGGACGCGGAAGTGATGACCCAATGGCGCGAAAGCTTTGCCAAGGGGAAGTTCTCTCCACGTGACCAAGTGGAAGCCGTGGCGGGGATGAAACCCCAACAAATGAACAATATCATTGAATACCTCTATTACATGCGCATGCCGCAGGCGGAGCGGACCTTGATGAAACCCGTTTTGTACCGCAACCAGCTGCCGCGGTTTATGTATGAGGACCAGCTGATTACGGGCACCCGCCGTTTGCCGCACGGCTATTACAAAAACCGCTTTAATGAAAAGGTGGCCCGCTTGGTGGAGCTGGCGCAGACGGAGCGGTCTTCTATCGCTAATCAAATGGAGCTGGACAATATTTTGACCAGCATGAAGGATTATACCTTTAAACAGGGCTTTTCTTTCCCCAATGACGCGCTGATGACCCGCGGCTTGCAAAACAATTGGAAGGGCTTGCTGCAGGAAATTTTAACTCCGGGGCACACCCCCAACCGGGTACGGATGAATGAGCTGTGGACGGCCCCGGTGGAGTACCATTTTGACAAAACCGTGAGTTTAAAGGAATATTTCAGCCAACAGTTCAAAACGGCTTTCTTTCCCAAAAAGTCACCGGATTTCTTTATCAACAGCCCCAAGTGGGTGGAGCTGGAAAACGTCCGCCGCAACTTGGCCGCCACCGACTACATGCAACATTTTGGCAAACCCAAAAGACTGCCGTGGTGGGAGCGGGTGCAGGAGTGGTTTATTTTGGGCAAACGCTCGGACTATTTGACCTTGGAAGAATTTGGCCAAGTGATGACCGACCAATACAAGCGCAACCCCGCGGTGGCGCGCGCGTTGATAGAGGCCGAAAGTGCGCCGTCTTCGTTGACCTACCGCTTCAACTGCTTTGAGGGGCGGGCCTGCCAAGCCGCCTTTAGCGACGGAGGCGCGGCGTACGTCAAACCGGGTTACGACGGCACGCGGGAAATGTTCCGCTTTGAAATGCGCTCGCAAAAAAATGTAAAAGTGGTGGTATTTGACGACCCGCTGCGGCCGCAACCGCGCGTGGTGGATTTGCAATCGGTAAGCTATGTAAAAGACCTGCACCCGGCGCAGGCCGACCTCATCCGCGCAAGCAAAATGATCAGCGACCGCGTAGACGACACTTGGGACCTGCTGACCGTGCAAAAAGCCGCGCATACCTTGCCGAAAATCCCGGACTTGAAGGCCACCATTTACCCGCATAGCCGCTTGCCGGGGTTTGAGCTGCCGGCGGATTTGACCGGGGGCGGGGCCAATGCCTATTTGACCTTGTTTACCAAAGAATTTTACCCGGTACGCACGGTGTACGGATTGAGCTTTGACGGATGGAAGCCCGTGCTGCAGCCGCGCTATTACATCCGCAAAGAGGTGCCGGCCTTGGCGGGCAGCATTCACCGCGAACGCCTGACCTTTTTGGACCAAGTGGCCGGGCGGATAGTTCCCCAACCGTAAACGCCCCATAAAAAGCTATAATATAATTATACGGCCCGCGGTGGTATGCGGGCCGATTTTACGCCCTTATGAATATAGGTAAATTTAAACTATCGCGCAAGTGGACCATTTTTTCCGTTACGGCCAATGGGACCTTTATGTCCACATTGTCGGCGGGCATTGTTAACATTGCCCTGCCCACCATGGCCACGCAGTTTCACGTCACGCTGGAAAATATCCAGCTGGTGGTCAGCATGTATCTGCTGGTGCTGACGTGCCTGCTGCCGGTGTTTGGCAAACTCTCGGATATGTACAGCCGCAAATGGATGTATTTAGGCGGCTTTATTACCTTTGGTGTAGGCGCGGTGCTGGGGGCGGTGGCAGGCTCTTTGCCGACCATGCTGCTCGCACGTGCGGTGCAAGGGGTGGGCTCGTCGGCCATGATGGCCACCTCGCAGGCGTTGATTGCGCAAATTTTCCACGGAAAGGCCCGGGGCAAAGCCTTTGGCGCCATTGGGGCCGTGGTGGCGTGCGGGTCCCTGGCGGGCCCGGCCATCGGGGGGGCGCTGATACAGGCCTGGGGCTGGCCTTCGGTCTTTTGGGTTTCGGTGCCCGTGTGCATTTTGGGCGTGTGGCGGGGGATTTACATTATTCCACGGTTCCGCGCGGTGAAAAAGTTGAAAATGGATTGGTACAGCGCGCTGTGTTATGTGGTGACCAGTTTTGCCTTTTTGTACGCGCTGAACACAGGGGCTGCGTTGGGGTGGACCTCGGTGAAGATTTTGTCCGCCTTTGCCCTGGCCGCGGTGTTTTTTGGGTTGTTTTTGCGGCGGGAGAAAATCTCTAAAACGCCGTTTATCGGCGTGGAAATCTTTCGCATTCCGGCTATTTCTTATGGGCTGGTGGTGGCGCTGCTGGGGTTTACTTCGCTGTTTACCAACTCGGTATTACTTCCATTTTATCTGACGGATATTATGCACATGGACCCGATTAAAATCGGGGTGTTGATGCTGCCCTTCCCGGTGACGTTGGCCGCGGCTTCTGCCGTGTCGGGCGCGCTGTGCGCCAAATGGCCCGCGCGCATCATCACTACGGCCGGATTTGTCTTTCTGCTTACGGGGACGCTGATGTTTGCCTTTATCGGCTCCACCCCCAGCATTTCTTATATCGTACTGGCGCAGCTGGTCATGGGCGCCGGCTCGGGCACGTTTCAAGTACCCAACAACAACACCGTCGTCAGCGCCGCCCCCAAGGGGCAGCTGGGCGTGGTGGCCAGCGTCAACGCGCTGGCCCGCAATGTAGGGATGATTAGCGGGATTGCCCTGTCGGTGGCTGTTTTTTCGGCGGTGCAAGCGTGGGCGTTGAAAAGCGGGTTAGACGCCGCCCCGGCTTTCATCCGCGGCTACAGCGCCGCCCTGCTCTTTGGCGCCTTGTGCGCCGTGGCGGGGGGAATATTATCCGCCAAACGGGATTAATTACAGCGGTACACAAAGAAATGTTCTAGTTCATCGCACATGGACGGATTTGTTTTACATTCGTTGTTGCTGGAATTATCCCCGGTGGTTGCATCCGTCACATAACAAACCTTGTCTTGCTCTGAAGCGTTGCAGGAATAGTAATTATCTTGTCTGTCTACAAAACGACAAGATATGATCCCCCTACCATATTTGGCGTACATTTTATAACGGCCGGAATCTATGTAGGTAGAAGATGCGTACGTATCCGCAAAATAAGCTTCTTCTATCCATTTTCCTTTAAATGCCTTGCATTCCCCTTCCCAATCGCTCCAGCGGCAATAAAAACTGTCCCACTCGCGGGTGAGCACGCCCGTAGAGCCGGTGGGGCAGAGTTTTTGGGGTTGGTCGTCCTGAGGGTGCTCGCACTCGCCCGACACACAGCTTTGCGTCGTCAGGTCCCAATGCGCATTGCCTAAGCCAAAGCAGCAATGCTCCGGGTCGTCCTCGTCTTCGCAAAGGCCTTTGGCTACGCACTGGCTTCCGTCCCATTTTTGAGAGGAGGTGCAGCATTTTTCTTGGGCGGGATTTTCCGCACAGGTAAGCTCTGCGGGGGGGAGAGGGTCTTCCTCTTCGGCAGCACATTCGTCATCGGGAATGGTGGCAGCAGAGCACAAGGAATAGCTTTTATTTAACTGGCTGCAATAGGTGCCGCTGCAGCACAACTGGCCGTTTTTATACGAGGGCATTTGAATGCTGTATCCCTTGGCCGAGGTCGCCGCCGCGCCGGTGCCCGTCAACGTGTAATTGTAATTTTTGCTATTTTTGGCGGAAGCTAATGTTTGCGTGGCCGCTCCGTCGGTTTGATACGCTTTTCCTTGGACGCAGCGGTACTCTTGCTCCGTACGCAAAGAGGATAAAATTTCCTCTGCCTCGGCAGTTTTGCGCGTTTCTAATACGCGCGAAAATTTTGGGGCAGCTACCGCCGCCAATACCCCTAGTACAATGACTACCACCAACAGCTCCGTTAAAGTAAATGCCTTTTTATACATGGCTAATAATCCCCCAAATCGCCTTGTAGGATGATTTTATATGCTTGTAGGCTTTTTTTGGTAAATTTTGCTTACAAGCAAAATTTACCAAAAAAAAAACATTAGGCAAGTGTTTTAAATTGGGTTGCCAACTTCCACGACGGAAAAACAAAAAAATATAAATGGGTGTCATGCTGAGATGTCTCTGCTCAGCATCTTCCATTTTCCCTGTTGTTTATTAATAAAGGCAACGACAACTACCAGAAAAATGGAAGATCCTGAACAAAAACTTTTCAGGATGACCTCTTGTTTTATTTAACAACCAAAGACGAACGACTACAAGGTTGAGATTCCCGATAACGACCCTCGGGAATGACGGCATGGACGGGTTGAGATTCCCGACCCTGCGGGCCGCCACCGCGGGAATGACGGCATTGATAAGGGCCTCTTTGCCGTTTACGCAGCGGCCCTAGGAGCGTCTATAAAAAATAAAATTTCATACAAAAATCCGCCTTTTGTTTGAGCCGCTAATAAG
>CAVHDF010000057.1:0-7162 GCA_963634865.1 Eggerthellaceae bacterium | reverse complement strand
CCAAAAGGCCCCGCGGGCCTGCGGAGCATAAAAAATAAAATTTTCTTTATTCCGTCTTTAACTCGCCGCTTTACAGCGGCTCGGACAAAAGGCGGATTTTTGAATGAAATTTTATTTTTTATCGGCGCTCCGAGGGCCGCTGTGTAAACGGCACAAAGGCCATGGTAGTTATTAAATAAGGTCATCCCCGAGAGTCTCTGTCGAGGATCTTCCGCTGATATTTATACAAAAGAGGCCTTTTCCTCTAACGCCGTCACCCTGGAAGGTCGTAGTCCAGGGTCTGTCGTCATAAAATGAGAAAGCGGTAGAGATCCTGGACAAAGACACTCCAGGATGACCTCAATTTGATAACGGCTTTGCCGTTTCATCTATGCCGTCATTCCCGAAGTTGCGGTCCGCAGAACTCGGGAATCTCAGCCCGTCCATGCCGTCATTCCCGCGGTGGCGGTCCGCAGGACTCGGGAATCTCAACCTTGTAGTCGTTCGTCTTTCTGTCGTTATGCAAAACAGGGGTCATCCTGAAAGGTCGTAGTTCAGGATCTTCCATTTTTCTAGTAGTGGTCGTTGCCTTTGTTAAATAAACAAGAGGGAAAATGGAAGATGCTGAGCAGAGACCCCTCAGCATGACCCTGATTTTATAAACGGCGAAAGCAGTTGAGATCCCCGAACCCTGCGGGCCGCTAGACCCTCGGGGATGACTTATTTGATGAACGGCTTTTGCTGTTTATTTTTGCTTTGTCGTCGTAGAAGTTGGCACCGCAATTTAAAACGCTTGCCTAATGTTTTTTTTTTTGATAAATTTTGCGTGTAGGCAAATTTTAATAGAAAACGGCCAACAGGGGTAAAAACGCCTCTGCGGGCCGATTAGGAGGTTTTTTGAATGCGTAAAAAACGCTTAACAAACCGGGCCTTCACCTTGACGGAGCTCTTGGTGGTGGTCATTATTGTGGGGACGCTGGCTGCCGTGGCCGCGCCGAAGTTTTCGCGCGTGCTGGAAACGCGCCGCACCACCGAAGCCGAGGAAATGCTTTCCGCCGTACGCACCGAGCAAGAGCACCGCTGCGCGATGGGTAAAAATTATTTAAAAAATGCCGCTTCTTTGGAGATGTTGGCCTCCGGCAAAAACAGCAAAAATTATAGTTATTCGCTCAGCAATACCGGCGTAACCGCCACGTCTTTGGGCAAAGATTACAGCATTCAGATGCCCGCTTACCGCACGGGCTTGCTGTGCTGCGAGGGGGAGTATTGCAGCAACTTAAATAAATCCTACCCGACTTGCGCGGCCTCTATGGGCGACGATACCGACGCTTGCAGCGCCGCCAATATCCCGGCGGATCCGTCTGACCCGGTGCAGCCCTCTGACCCGGATGACGATTTGGACCCGTGCACCAAAACCCCCAATACATGCGCTTGCTCTACCTACGCCGCGGCGCATCCGTGTGAATGTGACGCCGACTATGCAACGGCCAATCCGTGCACGTGCCAAGGGGAAAACACCCAAGTTTGTTGCGAGTCCAAGGGCATGACCTGGGATGCCGCCACGAAATCTTGCACCAGCGGGACTTCAGATGAGCCTGCCTGCTCCGGCACCAAAAAATATATAGGCCAAGTGCGCTTTGCCACATTTGATGAAGCCCGCGCGCTGGACACCTGCAACGGGGATATCGGCTTTGCCAATTCTGCCGGTTCCGGGCAGTTCAACGCCAAAAACGTCACCGAAGAGCTGTGCAATAAGGGCAGCTGCATTGACTTGATGATGCTTTCTTGCTCCCAAACGGGCAGCAGCGCTTCCAGCGAGAAGAAGAAAGTGCAGAAGGGCTCGGCTCAGATGTCTCACGGTTCAAGCGGAACGCCTCAAGGCAGTACGTGTAATTCCCGCCTGGTGGCCGCCGTGGCCGACCGGATCAATAACCCGGTCAAAGACTCCTCCGGCATGGGGAACCGCATATTGTCTTGGCAAGAGGCTTGCCCCTTGTACTGTTCCGGCATGGCTCCGGTAATTTCCAGCACGCCTTGCTCCGGCAGCTGCTATGCAGAATTTACGCATCAACATGCGGAGAGCGGAACCACGGTTACTGCGGTGGAGTGGCAATATGTCCTCTCTTGCGAGATTGGCTACGAGGAGCCCAGCGACGAGGATACCGGGTCCAGCTGCTTGTTTAACAAATACCAATGGACCTTCACTAAAAACTAATTCCTAGTTTTACCCGCCCCCGGAGCCTGGCGCCCCGGGGGCTTTTTGCTTTTAATTTGCTACAATATTATATATGACGACGGAAAACGATTTTTACCAAAACTACGAAGTCCCGGCGGATTTACGTTTCCGCACGCAGGATATTCTGCGCAACAACGGGTTGAAATGTTCGGCCAAGCTCTCGCCGAAATATTTTGAGGACATCTTCACGCCGCCCAACAAAATCACCCAGGCGCAGGTGGAGCTGGAGTTTTGGCCCGCCGGCAAAGAGCTCATGGCGCGCGGCCGCGTGTGGGGCCGGCGCAGCGTGCGGTGCGACCGCTGTTTGAAACAAACCGAGCAAACCTTTGATGAAGAATTTTTAGAGAGCTATAGCGTTTCCAGCGAAATAATTGATATAATGTCTTTGGTGCGGCAAACGCTTGCGTTGACCGAAGATATTCAATTTTTATGCAACCCCGCCTGCAAAGGGCTTTGCCCGCAGTGCGGTAAAGATTTGAATGAAGGCCCGTGTCATTGTCAGCCCGAAAACCTTTCGCCGTTTGCGGCGTTAAAGGGGAAATTTAAGTAATTATTTGATGTAAACGACAGGAGTTATTACAATGCCTAATCCGAAGAAAAAACATACCCGTTCCCGCAGAGACTTAAGACGCTCTCACAACTCGGTTATTGAAGTGGCCCAGCTGGTGGAATGCCCCAACTGCAAAGCGATGCGCTTGCCCCACAATGTGTGCCCTTCTTGCGGGTTTTATAAAGACCGCGTCGTCGTCGCTCAAAAAGCGGCCCAAAAAGAAGAAGCCAAATAAAACTTCCTTTTTATGATCAGAATAGCCCTGGATGCCTTAGGCGGAGATTTCGGAGCAAAACCCAATGTGCTGGGCGCGCTGCAAGCGGCCAAGCAATTGGATGCGGAAATCATACTGGTCGGTGATGAAACCGTCCTGCGCCGCGAATTGGCGGAGCAGGGCTATTCCGCTTTACCCAAGCATATTTCCATTGTGCACGCCCCGGACGTGATTGACATGGGGGCCGAACCGGCGCGCGAAGTGCGCACCAAAAAAACGGCCAGCATCGTCGTCTGTGCGGAGCTGGTGCACAAGGGCCAGGCCGATGCGTTTGTCTCGGCCGGGCACAGCGGCGCGGCCATGGTGGCGGCGCTGTTTGGCATGGGCCGTATCAAAGGCGTGTTGCGCCCGGCCATTGCCACCCCGATGCCCACCTACGACGGCGTGAGCCTGCTCTTAGACGGCGGCGCCAATGCCGATTGCAAACCCATTCATTTGTTGCAGTTTGCGGTGATGGGCTCGGCGTATATGGAAAAAGTGTTTGACGTAAAAGACCCGTCCGTGGGCATTTTGTCTATCGGCGAAGAAGAGACCAAGGGCAATCACTTGGTCAAAAGCACCGTGCCGCACATGCGCGACATCGGCGTCAATTTCAAAGGCACCGTGGAAGGGCGCGACGTAAACACCGGCGAGACCGACGTCATTGTGTGCGACGGTTTCGTGGGCAACATCGTGCTGAAAATGGCCGAAGGATTGGCCAAAACCATGATGCGCATGATCAAGCGCGAGGTCAAAAAACGCCCGCTGGCCATAGCCGGCGCGTTGATGGCCAAAGGCGCGTTTAAGGCCGTTAAGGACCACACCAATCCCGATTATTACGGCGGTGCGCCGTTGGTGGGGGTGAACGGCGTGGCGATTATTTCCCACGGTAAATCCAATGAAGTAGCCATTTTTCACGCTTTAAAAACGGCGGAAAAATTGGTAAAAAAGAATTTTGTAGCAGACGTTGCCAAAAAAATGGCTGATTTGAAAGACACCTTTGCACGCATTGAAGAACAATGTGCCCAAGAGGGGGAACGTCATGTTTGATTTTAAAGGGCAAAAAGTAATCGTCACGGGCGGTACGCGCGGCATCGGGCTGGCGCTGGCCGAGGCGTTTGCTCAGGCGGGTGCGGCGGTGGCCGTGTGCGGCACCAACGAAGAATTGCTCGCCAAAACCAAAACCCATTTAGAAACTTTCGGCGGAAAAGTTTTTGCCGCCAAGTGCAATATTTCCCAACCGCAAGAATGCGACGCGTTTGTCGCCGCGGTGGTCAAAGAGTTGGGCGGCTTGGACGTGCTGGTCAACAATGCCGGTATCACCAAAGACGGCCTGACCGTGCGCATGAGCCCGGCCGATTGGGACAGCGTGATTGAAGTCAATTTATCGGGCACCTTTTATATGTCTAAGGCCGCTTTGAAAGTGATGTTTAAACAAAGAAGCGGCAATATCGTCAACATTTCTTCCGTCATTGGCCAAATGGGCAATGCCGGCCAGGTCAATTACGCCGCCAGCAAGGCGGGCATTATCGGCATGACCAAGTCTTTGGCCAAAGAGTTTGGCTCGCGCGGGGTGCGCGTCAACGCCGTCGCCCCGGGCTTTGTCAGCACGGCCATGACCGAGGCCTTGAGCGAAGAAATGAAAGAAAAAGCCTTTGCGGCTATTGCGTTGAAACGATTTGCACAACCGCAGGACATCGCCAAAGCAGTGATGTTTTTGGCCAGCCAGGACGCCGCCTATATTACCGGGCACGTGCTGGCCGTCAATGGCGGACTTTACATTTAAGTATACATTCGGAGGACAACATGTCTGTAGAAAACATACAAGAAAGAGTGAAAAATATCATCGTGGAACAGTTGGGCGTTGAAGCCGACCAGGTGAAGCCCGAAGCCCAGTTCGTAAACGACTTGGGCGCTGATTCTTTGGACACCGTGGAATTGATCATG
Organism: Eggerthellaceae bacterium; assembly: GCA_963634865.1. Lineage (GTDB taxonomy): Bacteria > Elusimicrobiota > Elusimicrobia > Elusimicrobiales > Elusimicrobiaceae > Avelusimicrobium. The sequence goes on along the minus strand of CAVHDF010000057.1, from coordinate 2,197 downwards.
GCGTTGGAAGAAGAATTTGATATTGAAATCCCCGACGATAAAGCTGAAAAAATCAAAACCGTTGGCGAAGCCATCAGCTATATTGAAGCCAACGCGAAAAAATAAGCAATCGTGCCGACTGAGTTAGAAAACATCATCAGCTATTGCTTTAAAGATACGGCGATTTTAAAGGAAGCACTCACTCATAAGTCTTTTGCGGGCGAACACCGGGATGTTCATCACAATGAACGGCTGGAGTTTTTGGGTGACAGTATTTTAGGGGCCATCGTGGCGGACTACATCTATTGTCAATGCCCTCACAGCGAAGAGGGAGTGCTTTCTAAAATCAAGTCTAATTTGGTTTCCAGACACAACCTGTATCTGTGGGCAAAAAAGCTGGATTTGGGGCGCTTTATGCGTTTAGGTCACGGCGAGTTGGCCACCGGCGGACGGCAGAGAGACAGTATCCTCTCCAACGCCATGGAGGCCGTCATCGGTGCCGTGTACTTAGACGGCGGTTACCCTGCTGCAGAGCAGGTGGTGCTGCCGTGGGTGCGCACGCAAGAGCTCAAGCAAGACAGCGGGGATTTCAAAAGCACGCTGCAGGAGTTCGTGCAAAAGCGCAGCCGCAATACCCCAACCTATGAAGTATTGCAAACCGTGGGACCCGAACACGATAAAATTTTTACCGTGGAAGTGTCCCTGGACGGTAAACGCCTTGGCATAGGCAAGGGCCGCAATAAAAAATTGGCCGAACAAGATGCTGCCAAAGACGCTTACCGTCGTTTGAAAAAATAAGGGCAGGACCACGCATGCCGCTTAAAAAACCAACCACCCGAATTTCGGTTACGGCCGCCCGGCCGGTGCGCCAAGTAGTGCAGCACGCCCGGCGCAAGCCGTACGCCTGGCTGGCGGTGGTGGCCGTGGTCCCGCTGCTCTTATTGCTTCTTTTTACGCTGACTTCTTCGCCCACGTCTACGGGCAAGAAGCCGGCCCAAGCTCATCCGCCCATTTTGGTGCGCCAAACCCCGCAGGAAATTGCCGAAGAAGCCACCGCCGCCTTGCGCAAAGGCGATACGGAGGCGTTTTTTGACATTTTGGATACCAAGGTCAAAGACCCCAATATCGTCAACAGCCACGGCGACAGCCTGCTGCTGGCCGCGGCCACCTTGGGTAATGTAGACGCCGTGCAAAGGCTGCTGGCCTTGGGCGCCGACGTTAACAAACAAAACGCCTACACGCGCGACACGGCCATTTTGCGCAGCGTGTATGGCGACCACGATGAAATTACCCGTCTACTCATTTATGCCGATGCGGATTTGAACCTGCCCAATAACTACCGCCAAACGCCTATGGGGCTGGCGGTGGAAAAGCAAAAAGGCCAGCTGGTGGATTTGTTTTTAACCAGCGGCGTGAAGGCGGGGCTAAACAAAGAAACCCTGCTGCGCGCCAGCGCCAATAAAAATTATGTGGGCGTGCTGGGCATGCTCAAGGGCGGGGTGGACCCCAACACCAAAAACGCGCCGGGCAATACGCCGCTGATTATTTCCGCCTCACTGGGCGATACGCAAAGCGTGCGCGCGCTGCTGGCTTACCGTGCCGACGTCAACGCGGCCAATAATGACGGCAACACCGCTTTAATTTATGCCGCGCGCTACAATCACCCCGAGACTTTGTTGGCCTTGTTGGCTCCGCTGACCATGCAGTACCGCGCCGATATCAATATGCAAAACAAACGCGGCGAAACCGCCTTGTACTGGGCGGCGCAAAAGGGGTACGCGCCGGTGGTCAAAATTTTACTGGCTAACGGGGCGGACAAAACCTTAAAGACCACTTCGGGCCAAACGGCCTTGGATGTGGCGCAGAAGTACCGCCGCCAAGAAGTTGTTAAATACCTGCAAATGCCGATTAATCAAGTCAAAGAGCTCTACAACCAGGCCTTAGAGTCCAAAATGGCTCGCGAGGCTGCCGTCCGCGCCAAAGCCGCCGAGGCAGAAGCCGCCAAAAATCAAAGATAAGTGAGTAAAGTAGGCAAAAGAACACTTTTTATGTCCTTTTCTCTAGTGCAGAAAAGGACCAAAAGGCCCTTGTAATATATTCCCTACTTTTCTCCTGGGCAGAAAAGTAGGCAAAAGAACACTTTTTATGTCCTTTTCTCCGGGGCAGAAAAGGACCAAAAGGCCCCGCGGGCCTGCGGAGCATAAAAAATAAAATTTTC
>CAVHDF010000056.1:0-7899 GCA_963634865.1 Eggerthellaceae bacterium | reverse complement strand
GTTGTTTATTTAATAAAGGCAACGACCACTACTAGAAAAATGGAAGATCCTGAACTACGACCTTTCAGGATGACCTTATTGGATGGACAGCCAAAGACGAACGACTACAAGGTTGAGATTCCCGCTAACGACCTGCGGGAATGACGGCATGGACGAGAACGGCAAGGCAGTTATCAAATAAGGCCATCCTGGAGTGTTTGGCGGCCCGCAGGGTTCCAGGATCTGTCGTGTTCCTCTTGTTTGTAACAACAGACCCTGGACAACAACCTTCCAGGGTGACAACGAAAGAGGAAAAGGCCTTTCATAAAATGTCGTCATCCCCGAGTGTCTCTATCGGGGATCTCAACCGCTTTCACTGTTGCGCCGTTACGCCGTTCGCCGTTCACACAGCGGCCATCGGAGCGTTTATAAAAAATAAAATTTACAACAAAAATCCGCCTTTTGTCTGAGCCGCTAATAAGCGGCGAGTTAAAGGCGGACTAAGAAAATTTTATTTTTTATGCTCCGCAGGCCAGCGGGGCCTTTTGGTCCTTTTCTGCCCTAGAGAAAAGGACATAAAAATAACGTGGGCCTTTTGCCTACTTTTCTGCCCTGGAGAAAAGTAGGAATACACCCGTGGGGCCTTTGGGTCCTTTCCTGCCCCGGAGAAAAGGACATGAAACCACAGAGCCTTTTGCCCCACTCCTCTCTCACAAATACTTTTTAATTTCTTTATACACCTTGTCAGCCACCAGGCGGTAGCCTTGCGCATTGGGGTGAATTTGGTCACTCATCAAACCTGCTTTTCCCCACACCCCGTCCAAAATGCCGGGGACAAAAACCGCCCCCTTTTCACGGGCTAACTTTTTATACGCCTTGGAATATTTGCGCATGCCATAATAGCCGCCGGTATCCACCAGCACCGCCATGGCACCCGTGGCTTGCACTTGCTCTATCATCTGCGCCACCGCCTGCAAGGTCTGCTCAAACGGCACAGAGCGCATAAAATCATTGCCGCCAAATTCTATCAGCACCATATCTGGCGCGGAGGACAACACCTCTTCCAACCGCTGCGTGGCCGCCACAGCGGTATCCCCATTGAGGCCAAAGTTGCGCACTTCCCGCCCGGTCAAGCGGGCCAGTTGCGCGGGATAGGTTTCCTCGCGCGGGGCGCCTTTGCTATAGGTCAAGCTGTCACCAAATGCTGCCATTTGTTGCACCGGCCGTCCGGCGTTCTTCACCTGCGTTTTGGCTGGAGACAGCCACATATACACCCCGATAGCCACCACCAATAAAAAGAGAATTTTTTTCATTATTTCATTGTAGCAAAAACGCAAGCCTTGACTTTTTCCGCCGGAAAGCTAAAATAAAAGTATGGACAACAAACTCAGCAAAGACACCTTAAACGCCTTGGCAGATGCTGCCGTGGCGGCGAAAAAGAACTCCTACTCGCCGTATTCTCATTTTAAAGTAGGGGCTGCGGTGCTGGGCGAAGACGGCAAAATTTACACCGGCACCAATATTGAAAATTCTTCCTACGGGCTGACTGTTTGCGCCGAGCGCAACGCCATGTTTAAAGCCGTGGGCTCTGGGCAACGCAACCTGCTGGCCTTGGCCGTATGTACCGACCCCATTGAGGGCGAAGATTTCGGCTCTCCCTGTGGCGCATGCCGCCAGGTGATGACGGAATTTATGGACCTGGAGGCCCCGTTGCTCTTGGTATCCGAGCAAAAGGACGGCAGCCATAAAATCTTTGAGAAAAAGCTAAAAGATTTTATGCCCTATCCTTTCCCCCGGCTTTGCGATAAATAATATCCGGCGCGGCCTGAAAGCCGCGCTTTTTTATGCATACAAAAAAGGCTTTTTTTCACGCCGAGAAAGTGTTATGATGAAAGAGGGGGTCGCTTATGTTATCTGTTTCTTACAAAGGGTTAAACGCTTATAAAATAGAAAACGAAGTCCTTTCCTTACTTATTTTGCCGCAATACGGCTGCAAGTTAGCCAGCCTGTACAAAAAAGATACCGGGCGTGAATTTTTATTTCAGAGTTCCTTGGAAAAATTAACCCCGCCGCCGTACGCCGCTGCCTTTAGCGCCTACGACAGCAGCGGCTTTGATGAGGTCTTTCCGTCCATAGACGCCTGCCCGTACCCTTTGGGCAAACACCAAGGCATCCCCGTGCCGGACCATGGCGAGGTATGGGCCCTGCCTTGGCAACATACCCTACACGCAGACGGACTAGGGTTGACCAGTTGGACGCAAAGCCCCGTGCTGCCCTACCGCTTCACGCGGGATTTAACCTTGGCCGGCCACGAAGTGCGCCTGCATTACCGCGTGGAAAATTTGGCAAACGAACCCTTTGAATTTATTTGGACGCCGCATTGCCTGCTCAACTGCTCGCCGCACACCGTGCTGCGCATGCCGGAAAACTTAAAAGAAGTGATGACGGTGGAACACTCCAGCCAAACACTGGGCCCTTGGGGCACGCGGCACACATACCCGCAAACCACTTCCGTGCAGGGCCGCCCTATCAATCTGGCCGCCACGGAGCCGGCAACGGCGCAAAATTGCGAAAAATTTTATTTCACCTCTCCCAATACCGCCGGCTGGTGCGCCGTCTGCCACCAAGACAACGGCGATAGCCTGACCTACCGCTATGACGCAGACAAAGTGCCTTATTTGGCCGTGTGGAAAACGCAGGGCGGCTACCGCGGCGACTATAATTTGGCCCTGGAGCCTTGCACCGGGGAATGGGACGATTTGTACGTAGCACACAAAATTCGCCGCGCGGCGGTTTGCGCGCCCAACGCCGCCTATGAATGGAATTTTACAATGTCTATCGGACAGGAGAAAGCATGAACACCACTACGTTAAAACAAAAATTTGCGGAAATTTTCGGCACGCAGCAGACGCCGCGTGTCTTTTGCGCGCCGGGGCGGGTGAACCTTATCGGCGAACACACCGATTACAACGGCGGGCACGTGTTCCCCTGTGCGCTGTCTTTTAACACATATGTGGCTGGCGCTTTGCGTACGGACGGACAGGTGCGGTTGTACTCCTTAAACTTTGAAAAAACCGGGATGATTACCACCGACATCAAACACATCGCCTACGATAAAAAACAAGATTGGGCCAATTATCCTTTGGGCGTGTTGGCCGTTTTGCTCAAGCGGGAATATCCGCTTCACACCGGGGTGGATTTGTTGTTTTGGGGTGATATTCCGCTGGGAGCGGGGTTGTCTTCTTCGGCGTCCATAGAGCTGGCCACCGGTGTGGCCGCCAGTCACTTGTATGATTTGCGCATTCCTAATTTTGAATTATCCAAAATCGGTCAAGAAGCCGAAAACAAATTCGTGGGAATGAACTCCGGCATTATGGACCAATTCGCCTCCGCCATGGGCAAAAAGGGCCATGCTATTTTGCTGGACTGCAACACGTTAAATTATCAATACGCGCCGCTGGACCTGCGCGGGGTGTCTATTTTAATTTGCAACACCAACAAACCGCATAACCTCATTGAATCCAAATACAATGAACGCCGCGCCCAGAGCGAGCACGCCCTCAAACAGCTGCAAAGCAAGCTGCCCATTCACGCATTGGGCGAGCTTACCGAAGAAGAATTTGAAGCCAACAAACAATTGATTGAAGACCCGGTGGAACGCAAACGCGCCAAACACGCCGTGTACGAAAACCGCCGCACCTTGCTGGCCGCGCAAAAGTTGCGGCAGGGCGATTTAAAGGCCTTTGGACAATTGATGAACGCTTCGCATGTGTCCCTGCGGGACGACTACGAAGTAACCGGGCAGGAATTAGACGCCATGGCCGAGGCCGCCTGGGCCCAGCCGGGGGTTTTGGGCGCCCGTATGACCGGGGGCGGATTTGGCGGTTGCGTGGTGGCTTTGGTGCAGGACGAAGCCGTGGAGGCTTTCAAACACGATGTAGCCAAACTTTACACCGCCCGCACGGGGTATACGCCGGACTTTTACGTGGCCTCGGCCGAAGACGGCGCACGGGAATTAAACTAAAGGAGCTTTTATGAAAAACATTTTAGTGGTTGGAGGAGCCGGGTACATTGGCTCCCATGTAGTCAAAATGCTGGCGGCGCAAGGATACAATCCCGTCGTGTACGACAATTTATCTAAGGGCCACCGCGAGGCCGTGCAAGGCCATCCCTTTGAGCTGGGCGACTTGGGCGATAAGACCCGCCTGGCGGAAGTCTTTAAAAAATACGGGATAGAGGCCGTCATGCATTTTGCCGCATTTATTGAGGTGGGCGAGAGTGTCAAAGAGCCTTCCAAATATTACCACAACAATGTGGCCAAGGTGCTCAACCTCTTAGACGCCATGCATGAAAACGCCGTGCGTTATTTCGTTTTTTCGTCCACGGCGGCCACCTTTGGCGAGCCGATTCGTCCCAAAATAGACGAAACCCACCCCCAAAAGCCCATCAACCCTTACGGCAACACCAAGCTCATGGTGGAAAAAATGCTGGAGGATTTTGATACGGCCTATGGATTGAAATCCGTCGCGCTGCGCTATTTTAATGCCAGCGGCGCCGACGACAGCGGCGAAATCGGCGAGTCGCACTCGCCGGAGACGCACCTCATTCCCTTGGTGCTACAAGCGGCGGCGGGCAAGCGGCCTTGCATCAGCGTGTTCGGCACGGACTACCCCACGCCCGACGGCACCTGCGTGCGTGATTATGTGCATGTGAACGATTTGGCCCGCGCACACATTTTGGCCTTGGAAAAAATGACGAAAGAAAACCAAAGCCTGCGCTACAATTTGGGCAGCGGCAACGGACAAAGCGTGGCTGAGCTCATCGCGCAAGCCAAAGAAGTAACGGGCGTAGATTTTAAGGTGGAATACAAAGGCCGCCGCGCCGGGGATCCCGCCGTGCTGGTGGCCGACAGCGCCAAGGCCACGCGGGAGCTGGGCTGGAAACCGCAATATGATTTAAAGCAAATCATCCAAACCGCTTGGAACTGGGAACAACACCGGAGATATTGATATGCAAAATGTAAACGAGCTCATAGACCGCTTGGTCGCCTATGCCATAAAAAACGAACTCATTGACCCGGCCGACCGCATTTGGGCCATTAACGAACTGCTGCCCATTTTGGGGCTACAGAGCTACACGCCCTCCGGGTACAAAGGCCGCGTGCCCGTCCACGCGGCAGAGGTATTGACCCCGCTGTGCGACTGGGCGGCCGCGCGCGGGCTCATCTCGCCCGATACCACCACCCAGCGGGATTTGTTTGATACGCGGCTGATGAATGTTTTTGCTGCGCGCCCGTCGGAAGTAACCAGTGAATTCGCCGTTTTGTACAAAACCCAAGGTCCCCGCGCCGCCACAGACAAATTTTATCACGACGCCCGCGCCCTCAATTATATCCGCACGGACCGTGTGGCCAAAAACCGCGTATGGAAAGCCGCCACGCCCTATGGGCAGTTGGATATTACCATCAATATGTCCAAGCCGGAAAAAGACCCTAAGGACATTGCCGCCGCCTTGCAAGTTAAATCAGCGGGATATCCGGCCTGTCTGTTGTGCAAAGAAAACGAGGGTTACGCCGGACATGCCGCCCACCCGGCCCGGCAAAACTTGCGGCTCATTCCACTAGACCTACTCAAAGACGGCAAACCGTGGTATTTACAATATTCCCCGTACGTGTATTACAATGAGCACTGCATTTGCCTCTCCGGCACGCACGAGCCGATGAAGTTGACCGCCAAAAGTTTTGCGCGCCTGCTGGAGTTTGTACGCTTGCTGCCGCATTATTTTATCGGCTCCAATGCCGATTTGCCCATTGTGGGCGGGTCTATCCTCACGCATGACCACTTCCAAGGCGGGCGGTATGTTTTCGCCATGGAAAAAGCCCCGGTGCAGCGCACCTTCCGGCTTAAAAAATTCCCTAAAATCAAAGCCGGCGTGGTACGGTGGCCGATGAGCGTATTGCGCCTGAGCGGCTCTCAAAAAGACTTGGCCGCGGCGGGCGATTATATTTTAAAAAAATGGCGCAAATATTCCGACCCGGCCGCAGATATTTTAGCCTTCACGGGCAACACGCCGCACAACACCGTGACGCCCATCGCGCGGCGGCGCGGCAAAGCCTTTGAGCTGGATTTGGTGCTGCGCAACAACCGCACTACCCAAGAATTTCCGTTGGGCATTTTTCATCCCCACAGCGAAGTGCACCACATCAAAAAAGAAAATATCGGCCTGATTGAAGTCATGGGATTGGCCGTGCTGCCCGCGCGGTTGGCGGCGGAACTGGACGCTTTGGCCCCGCTGCTGGTCAAAAAAGATTTAGCCGCCGTGCGCAAAGACCCGGCTTTGGCCAAGCACGCCGCTTGGGCGGAAGAGCTGCTGGCAAAATATCAGTTTACGCCAACCAATGCGGCCAAAATCTTGCAAAAAGAAGTGGGCCGCGTATTCGCCCGCGTGCTGGAATACGCCGGGGTGTATAAACGCACTCCCGAGGGACAGGCCGCCTTGGACCGCTTCCTAAAAACCTTGTAAAAAAACCGGCCCCGCGGCGGCAGCGCTGCGGGGCTTTACTTTGTTCTCTAAAAATAGTAGAACAAAGTATAGAACTTTTTTTGCAATAGGTAAAAATATGAAACAACTGCACCAAAAGCAAATAGAACTTTTAGAACTTTTAAAAAGCCATATTTCCGACCCGCTCACCATGGAAGAGCTGGCCGACCTCCTCAACGTCAGCGGCAAGAGTGTGGTGTTTCATCACATCAAACAGCTGGAGAAAAAAGGCTTTTTAAAACGCAACCCGGCCAACCCGCGCGACTATATTATTTTAAAGGACCCGGAGCGCAATGTGGTTTATCTGCCGATGTACGGTTGCGCCAAATGCGGTCCGGAAGGGACCATTTTAAGCGGCGTGCCTACGCGTGTGGTGCCGGTGGACCCGGCGATGATTTACTTCCCGGCCAGCAAAGGATTTATGGTGGAGGCCAAGGGCGACTCTATGGAAAACATCATCGCCCCGCGCGACTGGCTGATTGTGGAGCAAAACCGCTGCCCCCAAAACCGCGACATTGTGGTCTGCGTCAACCAAGGTGAAGTGATGGTCAAGCGTTTTAGCCAAGACGGGCAAAATATTATTTTGGAATCACAAAACAAGAAATATTCCCCCATCGTGGCCGACCGTCTGAGCTTTCACGTAGAGGGCATTGTGCGCAGCATCATCAAGCGTAATTTTTAATCTTGCCAGCGCGCGGGGATCACGGCCCCGCTGCCTAAGGTAAGTAGTTGTAACCTCAACCGGGGCGGGCCCTCTTAGGCTCGCCCCGGTTTTGATTTAGCAACAAGAGCAACCTTCAGAGGATTCCGGTAAACCCAATAATTTGTTCAAGTCAAAATCTAAGGCTTTCGCCGTACACTCATCTCCCTGCCCCGCTATAAAGGTGCCATCCCGAAGTATGCATAGACAAGCATCCGCCTTTTGGTAGCGGGCAAAAGCTAAGTAGTTCTCATAGTTTATTCCGCCCAAGTCCACGACGTAGACAAAGTTCTCAGATTCCACCCAGTCATCGCCAGCGCCGGGCTGAGATGGAAGCACATCCAAGTTTCTCACATTCCGACAGTCGTCACTGCCTTTTCCGTTCTCTAATTCACATCTTTTTATAGACTCGGCCATTACTTTTAAGTTGGTAAAGGCTTCTGCAAAGCGTGCTTTGGTCACCGCCTTTTGGTATTGAGGCAAGGCAACAGCAGAGAGAATACCGATGATGAGAACGACGACCAATAATTCAATGAGCGTAAAGCCACCTGCATATCTTCTCCTTGCGTCATTCCCGAAGGAGTGGCGGCCCGCAGGGTTCGGGAATCTCGTCGTGTTTTTAAGAGGCTGAGATCCCCGAGCGTTGCACGCCGCAACCCCGGGGATGACGACATTAAATA
>CAVHDF010000055.1:0-8249 GCA_963634865.1 Eggerthellaceae bacterium | reverse complement strand
AGGCGGACTAAGAAAATTTTATTTTTTATGCTCCGCAGGCCAGCGGGGCCTTTTGCCTACTTTTCTGCCCCGGAGAAAAGTAGGAATACACTACGAAGTCTTTTGGTCTTTTTCTACCCCAAAGAAAAGGACATAAAAGAGTCTTTTGCCTACTTTTCTGCCTAGCAGAAAAGCAGGACACCTCAGCGCAGCTTTAAGGCCAGCTCGTTGATTTCGGTAATTTCCTGCAGCGTCAGCGAAGTAATCTTTTGCTTTTCACTCTTAGACACCGGGGCGCAAAAAGCCGTCTTAAAGCCCAGCCGCTGCGCCTCTTCCAGCCGGCGGTCCATCAGCGGCACTTTGGCAATTTGCCCCAAAATGCCCACCTCGGCTAAAAACATCCAATCGTGCGGCACGGCCACCTCTTTGACCGAGCTGATGACCGCCGCGCAAATGGCCAAATCAAGCGCCGGGTCCTTGAGTTTGACCCCGCCGGCAATGCTGACGTAAATGTCTTTATTATCCAAGCTCAGCCCCACATGCTTTTCCAAGGCGGCAAACAGCATCAGGCAACGGTTCAAATCCACCCCGGTCGCCACCCGGCGCGGATAGGGATAATGCGTCGGACTGGCCAAAGCCTGCACCTCGGTCAACAGCGGGCGGGACCCCTCCAAGGCCAAGGTATACGCGCGCCCTTTCAAAGCGCGTTGCGCCGAGGTTTGGGCAAAATATTCCCCGGCATTTTCCACCCCCTCCAACCCGTGCCCGGTCATTTTAAACAGGCCGATTTCCGAGGTGGAACCAAAGCGGTTTTTATGCGGACGCAGCAGGCGCAGCACATTGTCTTTTTCCGTGTCAAAATACAGTACGCAGTCCACCATGTGCTCCAAAATTTTCGGCCCGGCCAGCTCGCCGTCCTTGGTTACATGGCCCAGCACAAACGTGATAATGCCCTTGGGCTTGCACAGGCGCACCAGCTCGGCGGCGCACTCGCGCACTTGGCCGATGGTCCCCGCCGAAGAAGTAAACTCCGGGTGATACACGGTTTGAATAGAGTCCAACACCAGCACGTCCGGGTTGACGTTCTCCACGGACTCAATAATATTTTGGATATTGGTTTGGCAATGCAAAAAGATATTGGGATTTTTCACCCCCAGCCGAGCGGCGCGGCCGGAAATTTGGCTGATGCTTTCCTCGCCGGAAATATACAGCACCTTTAAATTTTTAGCCAGCGCATCGGCCACCTGCAACATAAGCGTGGACTTGCCGATCCCCGGCGCCCCGGCCAGCAGGGTCAGCTGCCCCTTGACCAGCCCGCCGCCCAGCAGGCGGTCAAACTCGCCCAGGCCGGTGGGAATGCGGTCCTCTTTGACGGACTTGCTTTCTGAAAGTTTAACCACCTCTGAGGAAAAATCAGTAAAAGAGCGGGTCTTTTTTTCTTTTTTGCTCTCTTGTTGTTTGACCTCTTCGGCCAGCGTATTCCACTCCCCGCACTCGGGGCACTGGCCCGACCATTTGGGGGTCTCGTAGCCGCATTTTTGGCAAACAAAGACCGTTTTAAATTTCATACGGCGCTCCTAGCGGGCCATGGTGGCCAAGCCAAAGAAGGAGGAAATGTCTTGGTCATTAAACGACACATTGGCCTTTACATTGAAATAGTTGGTCTCCAGCGAGTCGCGCATCCACGCCCCCACCGAGAAGTATTTGCTCACGCGGTAATCCACGCCGTAGGACAAATTGGGCCGGTTGAAGTGGCGCCCGTTAATCATGCGGTCACGGCCCCAATCGGTCAATTCCACCCCGGCCGTAAAGCGCTGCAGGAATTGGTGGTCGTAGAACGGTTTGACTTCTACGGCAATGCCGCCCGCCCCGCGAATCATACCCGTGGACACATTGGCCCAGCGGTTGTAGAGGCCAAAGCGCACGTCCAGTTTATTGCGCTCCACATAGTCATGCTCTTTGAGCACATCGTCTTCATTGCCGATATTAGCCATACCGATACGGTAATAGGTATACCCGCTGGACGGGAAAATTTCCAAAGCCAAGTCGCTGGAGGCCGTCTCCGCCTTAGGCGCGTAGAAGAAATCATAATCCCAATACACGCGGAAGCGGCTCATCTTGCCCACAAAGGATTTTACTTCCGTCATCGTGGTTTTCAACTCGCTGACGCTTTGCTTGACCTGGTCTTTCATCTCTTGGTCTTTGATGAGGGTGCCCAACACGCCTTCCTCGTTGGTGATACTGTCCATGACGGAGTTTAATTTATCGGTAATTTGCTCCAAATTCTTCATAGAATCGGTGACGTACGGGCGCAGGGTTTGCACCAGCTGGTTGACGTTGGCGGACAGTTGGCGGATGTCGCGCATGGCGTCATTTAATTGCGCGCCGAACTGGCCCTGGTTATTGACGCTGTCCACCAGCTCGCGCACGCTCTTCATCGTATCGGCGATTTGCTCGTCCATCGGCTTTTCGTCTACTCCCTTGACGTAGTCCCCCGCCTGCAACAGCCCGGAGGCTTCACTGCCTTGCACCACTTTGACGTACTTAGTGCCGATGATCCCGGTCATCACCACGGAAAATTGCGCATCTTTGTACAGCTCCACGCCTTCGTTAATGGCCGCCACCACAATGACTTGGCGGTTTTCTATTTTAATGGCTTTGACCTTGCCCACTTCCACGCCGGAAAGCTTCACCGCCGCTTTGACGGGCAGGCCCGACACGTCGGCAAATTGCACATTCACGTCATAGGTGCGCGTAATGGAAAAGCCGCCCAAAAAATATAAGCTAAACCCCAGGACAATCAGCCCCAGCAGCGTAAAAAGACCTAATTTTGTTTCCGGTTTCATGTGTTTATTCTACCTTTCGTTTAAGTTAAAATGCACTAAAATTATAGACTATACCTTCCACTTTCACGCCAAAAACTGCCGAAAAAACTACCCGCGCAGTTTCATTTGGATAGGCCCTTGGCTGGAGCCATCCACAAACTGCCGCACGTACGGGTTATCCGTCCGGCGGAAATCCTCCGGCGTGCCGTACATCATAATTTTGCCCTCATACAAAAAGGCAATGTAATCAGAAATCTTAAAGGCCGAATGCATATCGTGCGTAATGACGACGGACGTCACACCGATTTTCTTTTTCATCTCCAAAATCAAATCACTGATGACGTCGGACATAATCGGGTCCAACCCCGTGGTGGGCTCATCGTACAAAATACAGGCCGGGCGAATGGCCAATACGCGCGCCAAGCTGACGCGCTTGCGCATCCCGCCAGAGAGCTCCGAGGGGTTCAGGGCGGCCACTTCCGGCTTGAGCCCCACCATGGCCAATTTTTCTTTGACGACCGCCGGGTATTGGTCCTTGGGCGTATCGGTTAAATATTGCAAGCCAAAGGCCACATTTTCCCCCACGGTCATAGAGTCAAACAAAGCCCCTTCTTGAAACAAATACCCAAAATGCCGCCGCACGGCCGCCAAACGGAACGGGTCGCTGACGCGGGTGATGTCTTTTCCGTTGACGATAATCTGCCCGCCGTCGGCCGTTTGCAGACGCATCATGCATTTAATCAGCGTGCTCTTGCCCGAGCCGGAACCGCCCAAAATAGAGGTTACTTTGCCGTCCTCTATTTTCAGGTTGACGTCTTGCAGTACCGCGTGGGAGCCGAAGCTCTTTTTTAAATGTTTGATCTCTATCATTTAAATTCCAAACGCCGTCAAAATGGCGGTTAAGAAATAGTCCAACACCAAAATCATCACAATGCACGTCACCACGGCCCCAGTGGTGGATTTGCCCACCCCTTCGGCACCGCCGCGGGTGCTGATGCCCTTGTAGCAGCAGACCGTTGCCACCAAAAAAGCAAATACAAAGGATTTTAAGAACCCGTGCATAAAATCGTTGACGTCCATAAAGGTGGTAATGTCGCTGGTGTAAATTTCACCCGGCACGCCCAAGGCGTACACCGCCACCAACCACCCGCCGATAATGCCGAAAAAATTGGAAAACACCGTCAGTATCGGCATGGTCAGCAAAAACGCAAACATCCGCGGGATGACCAAATACTGCGTCGGATTGGTGCCCAAGGTGTGCAAGGCGTCCAATTGCTCGGTGACTGCCATGGTGCCGATGTGCGCCGTCACGGCCGCTCCGGCCCGTCCGGCCACCACCACCCCGGTCAGCACGGGGCCCAACTCACGAATAAGCGAAAAGGATACAATCGTGCCCACATAAATGGGGTCGCCGAAGATGCTGTTAATGGTATTGCCCGCCTGCAGCGCCAACACCATGCCCGTAAACAGGCTGGTCAGCGCCGTCACGCCGAAAGATTCCACGCCAATCACCACACTCTGCCGGACAAACTGTTTGAACTCAAAGCGCGAACGCACCAGCCAAAACCCAATGGAGCGCACCATATCGGCCGCTCCGCCGGTTTGGCTGAGCCAGTTCATCATCAGTTTGCCCAGTGAGGTAATCATAACTCTTGGTAAAACCTCTTCACGCGCGGCATGAGCAGCGTGGTCAATTCATAATCAATGGTACCCGCCCAATCGGCCAGTTCCTTGGCGCGGATTTGCTGAGCGCCCTGCTTGCCGATGAGCACCACTTCATCGCCCACCTTGGCTTCCGCCACAGCGGACACATCCACCATGCACATATCCATGGTAATATTGCCCAGCACCGGGCAGCGCACGCCGCGGATAAGCACCTGGGCCTTGTTAGACAAAGCGCGCAAGTAACCGTCCCCATACCCCACGGGCAGGGTGGCCACCTTCATCGTGCGCGGCGCAATAAAACTGCGGTTATAGCTGATGCTGGCCCCTTGGGTTACGTCCTTTAAAAACACAATGCGGCTTTTGAAAGATAAAACCGGATCATACCCGTCGGCCAAGCCCAAAGCAGCATGGCCCGTGCGCACCATATCGCAATACGTGTCCGGGCGCAGCTCTATGGCCGGAGAAGCCGCCATATGACACAGCTGCACCGGGATTTTGTGCAAACGCACATTGGTCATGGTGTCGCGGAAATAGCCGATTTGTTCCTCGGTGTACGCCGGGTCGGTATCCACGCTGGACAGGTGGGTAAACAACCCCTCCAGGATGATAAATTCGTCACCGTGCAACTCGTGGATGATGTGCATCACGCCGCCGCGCCGGGTGCCGATACGGCCCATGCCGCTGTCTTGCTTGACGTGGCAGCGGGCCTTTTTGCCCAATTTACGGGCGATTTGCTTAATGGCCCGGGCCGCTTCCACGCTGGCCACAGCCACAGATAAATCGTACGCAATGGCGTATTCAAACGCCTCAAACGGATACAAGCTGCCCAGCACCAAGATAGGCAAAGTCACCCCGGCTTGGCGCAGCAAAATCCCCTCTTCCACCGAGGCCGCCCCAAAAAAGTCGCACAAGTGGTGCTGCTGGGCATACAAGCCCAGTTGCGCCGCCCCGTGCCCATAGGCATTGGCCTTGAGGACGGACAAAATCTTGACCTCCGGGCCCACTTGAGCGCGGATTTTTTGCAGGTTGCGCCCGTAGGCGGCTAAGTTGATTTCGGCCCACGTCGGGCGCAGAAAAGGAATCTCCACAATTACTCCGGGATGACCATCGCTCCCTCTTCCACGGGGCCCATGGCCACGTTCTCGGGAGCGGGGTTGGTAAATAAAGTGTATTCGCCAAAAAAGCTCAAGTCTACGTCGCCCACCGGGCCGTTGCGCTGTTTGGCGATAATCAGCGTGGCTTTATGCTGCAAGGCGGGGTCATCGCGCTTATAATATCCGTCGCGGTGGATGAGGGCCACCACGTCGGCATCCTGCTCAATAGAGCCTGATTCGCGCAAGTCAGAAAGCTGCGGTTTGTTGTCGGCGCGGCTCTTGTCTTCGTTTTTACGGCTCAACTGCGAAAGCGCCAGCACCGGCACGTTCAAGTTACGCGCCAGCTCTTTGAGCATGCGGGAAATTTCCGACACTTCCTGCTGGCGGCTCTCTTGGCGGCCCGAGGAACGGATGAGCTGCAAATAGTCTATGATAATCAAGCCCAGTTCTTTGCCCTGTTTGGCCAGCTCATTGGCCAAGCGGCGCGCGCGCATGCGGATTTCGGTAATGGTAATGCCCGGGGTGTCGTCAATAAACATTGGCGCGTCGGAGAGGCGGGCCAACTCCCGCGTTAAATCCTGCCATTTGTTGCGCGGGAACATGCCGGAGCTCACCTTGTGCACTTCGGCCATGGCCGCAGAGCACAACATACGGGTGTAAATGGATTCACTGCCCATTTCCAACGAAAAAATAGCCGTCGGCACGCCGCAATTCACGCACGCATGGTGGGCAATATTTAGCGCCAAGGCGGTTTTTCCCTGGCTGGGGCGCGCGCCCAAAATAATCAAGTCCGCTTTGCGCAAACCGCCGGTTTTATAGTCAAACTCCGTAAACCCGGTGGGCACGCCTTTGACGGGGTTTTTGTTCAGGTGCGCCTTTTCAATGGATTCCATGACCTTGACGGCCAAATCTTTGGACGAGACAAACCCGCGCAAATCTTGCTTTTGGCTCAGCTTAAAGATTTGCTCTTGGGCAATGTCAATCAGTTTTTCCGGCTCGTCCTCGCCGCGGTAGCACTCTTGCACCAGCGAAGTGGCCGTGCGGATCAGGTCGCGCACGAGGAACTTTTTATACACAATGTTGGCATAGTGCTCCACGTGGGCGGCGGTGGAGACCTTGTTGATGAGGTCGGTCAAATACAGCTCGCCCCCTACCTGTAAAAGCAGATTTTGGGTTTTGAGCTCTTCGGTCAGCGTAACCAAGTCCACCGCTTGGTTTTTGTCCACTAAGGTCTTCATGGCGGCAAAAATCTTTTGGTGGGCCTCTTTATAAAAGTGTTCCGGCTTTAAAATGTCCAGGGCCCGCTCTACGGCGTCGGACTCCATGAGCATAGAGCCCAAGACGGCCATTTCAGCGTCTAAAGCTTGGGGAGGGATTTTTTCTTCCAATAAATTGCTTGCCATACCAACCTCTTGCGGCGAAAAATAGTCCGGCTCCTGCGCGCGCAGGGGCCTTTTGTTTATTGTAGCAATTTTGCCCCTATTAAATCCCCTTTCTTGCGGGGCGGCCGGGGATTTTTTTAATTACATCCGGCAAAAAATATATAATGAGGATATGAACTGCATATTTTGTGGCATTGTCAGTGGGGAAATCAAAAGCCAAATCGTCTATGAAAATGACGACGTGGTGGCGTTTAAAGATTTAAATCCGCAAGCGCCCACCCATTTGCTGATTATCCCCAAAAAACACATCAGCCGCCTGGCCGAAGCGCAAGACGGCGACGCCGAACTGCTGGGTAAGGTGCTGCTGGCCGCCCGCGATTTGGCCAAAAAGTACGATATTAAGGATTTCCGCCTGGTCACCAACAACGGCAAAGGCGCAGGGCAAAGTGTGGACCATTTACACTTTCACCTCATGGCCGGCCGGCGCTTTTTGTGGCCCGCAGGCTGATTTTACGCAGGATGATGAAAAGCCCCCGCGAAAGCGGGGGTTTTGTTTAGATTTCTGTATCCGTATACTTCCAACCCTGTCCTTCAAACAGTTTGCATATTTTGCGGCCCTTGTCATTGCTTTGGGTAATGCAGGCCCGGTACCAACCGCCCACAGGGGCGTCGTCATTAGCAAAATTGGGTTCTCTGGTAGAGATAAAGGAATAATAATTCCCCCCTTCCGCAAATAACCGGGTTACTTCCACATACCCACTATCCGTCCCCCCCATCAAAACATAGTAATTGAAGTATTTAGTATCGCAACTATAATCATTGACCACGCAGTCCCCCAATTGAACAGAAGCAATATCAAAAAATGAAACTTCACGGCTGTTACTTGGCACTCCGTTTTCCATGATGTAGAGTTCTATTTGCTTTTCTATGGTGGCCACATTTTGCACGGCCTCGGTAGCGCGGGACTTTTCCACCACGGCGGTGTACTGCGGCAAGGCAATGGCTGAGAGTATGCCGATGATAAGTACAACGACGAGTAATTCAATGAGCGTAAAGCCACCTAAGCAGATACTTGGTTTTTGGCCATTATAAAATGAGGTCATCCTGGAAGGTTGGGCGGCCCGCAGGGTTCCAGCATCTGTCGTATTCCTTATTTTCATAACGACAGACCCTGGACTACAACTTTCCAGGGTGACGGCATTGAAGAATAACCGGCCTAATCGGCCCGTAAAACGATTTTTCATAGCTTGGTTCCTTTTTTGATAAAAATACTCTTACGATAAAAATTTATCAAAAAAAAAACA
>CAVHDF010000054.1:0-8604 GCA_963634865.1 Eggerthellaceae bacterium | reverse complement strand
ATGCCCCGTGCGGGATTTGAACCCGAACCACCGGTTCCGAAGACCGGTACTCTATCCAGTTGAGCTAACGGGGCGGAAAAGCTAGTTTATTGTAGCATTTTTGTGCGGCGGTTTTAGTGGTGCCCCCGGGTGGACAAGGGCTCCGGGTGGATGATGACAAAGGTCCCCGGCCCGAAGTGACGCCGCAATTTTTGTTCGGCCTGTTCGGTCATTTGGTGTACTTGCACAAAGGGGGTATCGTCTTGCACATACAGGTGCAATTCAATAGACACATGCGGTCCGATTCGGCGGGTTTTGATATCGTGCGGATTGCACACCCCCGGCACTTCTTGGCATAATTGGCTGATTTGGTGCACCGCCTGTTCGCCTAAAGAAGCATCGGAAAATTCTTGCCACACATTTTTTAAAATATGCCACGCTGCATCAAAAATAAAGAGGCTGACCACCACCGCGGCCAACGGGTCCAGCAGGGTCCATTGCGCGCCCAAAAAGAACGCCCCGCCGATACCAGCCAATGTGCCGATAGAGGACAGCGCATCGGAACGGTGATGCCAGGCATTGGCCAGCAGGCTTTGGCTGTCTAAAGCCTTGGCCGTGCGCAGGGTGTAGCGGTAGAGCCATTCCTTGGCCACAATGGACAGCACCGCCGCCCACAACGCAATCGCGCCCGGTGCGGGCAAGGTCTTTCCTTGGGCGACCCCCACAATGGTGTGCACGGCGCCGATTAAAATTTTAGCGCCCACCCCGGCCAAAGCCAAAGCAATCACGGCGGCGGCCAAAGTCTCAAAGCGGCCGTGACCGTAGGTATGCCCGCGGTCGGCGGGTTTGGCCGAAAGTTTTACGCTGGCCAGCACCACCAAATCGGTGGCTGTGTCGGAAAGAGAGTGCACGGCATCGGCCACCATGGCCGCGCTGTGCCCCCATACGCCGGCCAAAAACTTGACCAGCGTCAACATTAAATTAATCACCAGCCCCTGCAGCGTTACTTCCCGCGCTTGGCGGAGGCGCTTTTGCGAAGTCGTCATCTTTTTATTTTATCTTTTTCTTTGCGCAGGTCTAAAGACCTAGGTCTTTTTTAGGCCTTTAGGCCCTTGTGAAACCAACATAAAGTTGGCACAATAATAGAGAAAGCAAGTTGTTTTTTGTACTATTTTTACTCCTTATATACAGAGAGGCGTTACATGAAATCCCCCGTAAAACAATTGGCAGAAATGTTTAATCAGTTCGTCAGCAGCACGCTATGTGTATGTCTATTGGTCAACCTGGCCCTACCTGTGGCCGCGCAGGCCCGCCCCGGGAAAAAGCCCGTCTCTGTACGTCGTTTGTCTTCTGAAGAAATGCAAAAGAATTTGGAAAAGGCCTACGAGGATTCCCTTGCCAAAACCTTCGTCAGTGAAAGCACCAACACCATGACCCCGGCCAAGGCCCAATATTTCAAACACCAGGAAAACTATTTAAATGACCCCGTTGTGCGCCGCTTGATGCAAATCCGCCAAGTTTTTGTTCCGCTTCCGCAAGAACTGACCCAGGAAGAAAAAAACGATGAAGCGCAATTTCAAGAACAATTTTTAAAAGCCTATAATCAGGAAGTCTTGCAGCAGGTCCGCCAAGCGCAGGCGCAGCTGGCGCAGGCCGCCCAAAAGCAACGCGAGTATATCCAAGACCAAGTGGCCCAGGCCCGCCAGGCAGACGTGTCCGAGGGCGTGATTACCAATTGGGTCAATACCGAAAACGCCAAAATAGAGGAAATGCTTTCCGCCGCCAAGGCCAAAATTACCGCCTGGCAGGTGCAAGCCCAAAAAGAAGCCGGCCAACATTACCAGACCGCTTTGAAACAAGCCCGCGAGGAAAGCCACCGCCGCGTCAGCGCCGAAGTAAAAGAACTGATGGATTTGTACCGCAAACACCCGCAGAAAGCGACGCCGTTTGTGCTGGAAGTCAGCTTGGCCATTTTAATGGCCGAGGGCGCCAACACCCCGTTGTTTACCAAAGAAGAGAAAAACGAATTACACGATTTGTATTTAAATACGGTACGCAAGGCACCGTCTGTTAAGGACGCCCAAAGCGAGGACGCTTTCGGCCCGGTGCTCAGTGCCATTTCCGGTTTGGGGTTAATCGGCGGCGGGTCTGAGGATTCCGGCGTCATCGGGCAGTTTATTTCCGATAAATTGCAAACTCCCTTGGCTCCGTCTGTTTTGCTGACGGGCATCAGCTCTTTGTTGGCCATGCAGGCGTATGGCACGGTGCGCGGCATTTTGGACCAAGCCACCCGCAACGAAGAAAACACGGGCGTCATTTTTTCCTTTACCGAGCTGACCCAAGCTTTGATTAATATCAACGGACAATACTTGGGCGAAGTGTCCAAATGGGCGCAATTCCCCGTGCCGCAAGAAGGACAAGTGAAGGCCTTGGGCCAAGCGCCCTCGGGCAATGCGTGGGAAGAGGTGGCCTATATGCTGGCGGCCGACGGTTCCGAAAAAGCCTTGGAACTGCTGCGCGACTATGGTATTAACAAATGTGCGGCCTACCCCAAAATGAGCTTTAAAAACGAATGGGAATTTGGCTGCTCCGGCATGAAACCGTTCTTGGTGGGGGCCTTGCTCAGCGGCCAAGCGGGCACCTATACCGGCAATACGGACGCGCCCTTGCAGGCGGGCTATGTGATGGACAAAAACGGCACCCGCTATGTAGACGAAGAACAGGCCCAGTCCAACCGCTATCGCCAAGCCCAAGCCATTAAAAACGTCAACGATTTTGTGGCCAAGCTGGGGCTGACCTTGCCCACGGCCATTGTCCACCAATTTTACTTGCGCAATATGGGCGACTTGGATGCGGACACCCAGTTGCTGCTGGACCAAAAATTATATGCCTTTTTTGACAAAGAAACCAACGGCCAGCAGGCCTTGCCTGAAAATATGCGCTTGCGCCCGTATGATAAAGACAGCGCGCAGTACAAGAGCAAACAACGCCAACAGCACCGCGCTAAAACTTGGCTGACGGTCGCCACGTTGGCCGATATCGCTTTCATCGTGTGGTGTTCGTATGACTTGGTACGCTTAGGGGTCAAAGCGGTCAATTTGGGCCGCACCATTTATATGACCACCCGCATGGCCCGCGCCGGTGCCCCGGTGGCTTCGCGCGTGGCGGTCATGTACCGCTTGAAAACGGCCCGCTCTTTGGTGTGGTTCCGCCAGGCCAAAGAAGGCGCCGCTTTTGCCGTGCGCGTGCAAGCCCGTCAATTTACCAACGTGGGGCAGTTGCTTAAGGCCCCCGGTGCGGCGGCTTCTAAATCTCTGTTGGAAGTAGCGTTGCCGACGGCGGCCTTCTCCGCCAAGGACGGCCAGCTGCTGCTTAATAAGCCGGTGATTTTGGACCACATGAAAGGCCAAGCCGTACAGCTGGGCAAGGTGGCTCCGCTTCCCGCTTCTATGCGGAAGGGGACGGTGGCGACCGGCGTGACGGAAGCGGTGGGGGATGTGCAGCATGCGCTGGACAAAGCCACGCAGCGCGCCAATGCCCGCTTTGCTGCGCGCAACAAATGGTGGCAGCGGATCAATCCGAACCAAAACGCCGTCTACCGCCGTTATTTGGCGGAGGAAGTATCCCAACAATCTTTGAGCTTTTACCGCAAAGGGGACCACGGCCGTTTGGTGGACTTTTCCAGGCAAATCTTGTCGGACCGCTCTATTGTGGTACCGCAGAAGATTAAAGAGATGAAATCGTTGCCGCTGTTTGATAAACAGGGCACGTTAAATCCGGCGGCGGTGCGCAATGTCTTGGGCGTGCTGGCCGACGGGACGACTTCGCAGGCCCGCGTGGAAATCCGCCAAGCGTTGACCTTGGCGCAGCAAAACGCCGCACGTGAATTTGCCAACCGCAGCGGAGTGGCCCGCTGGACGGGAGCTTTGTTCGGCAAGAACAAAACCGTGTATAACAAGTTGTTGGCCAACCATATCGTCCGCTTGCTGGAAGATGACACCATTTTAACGTCTGTTTCTTCCTTGCAAAAAGAGAAGATTTTGGGCCTGTTGGCTACGTCCGTGCGCAACAACCGCAATATCAGCGTGCCGGCCAATATCGGTTCTTATGTGGGCTTGCAAAAAGAAAGCGTTAAATACCCGCATAAATACAAAGAGATGAGCTCGCTGTTGCTGGGCAGCAAGACCGAAGCGCACCCGGCCCTGCCGGTCAACTTCCGCGTGGAGCGTGGCGTCAGCGGCGTTGCGGCGGACGGTTCCTACCAGCGGGTGGTGTTTACCCCCAGCAAAGACGGCTACTTTATGGGGCTGTTTAACGGCATGGACAAGCCGACCAATTTGGCCAACTTTAAAATCAATGTGCCCGAATACAATATGCCGGCCATTATCCGCGCGGCGACGGACGCCGGGCTGGAAAAGGCGCTGGAATTTAAACTGACCCCGTATGCCGGAGCCAAGGCGTTCCGCAAGGCCATGGCTATTAGCGGCGAAAGCACTCAGGCGGCTAGCAAAGTAAAATACAATCCGCTGGGCAATGCCTTGTCCACCTTGCGCAATAAACAAAAGATTTGGGTGCATGAAGTGCCCGTGTTTATGCGTGCGGCGGAAGGCACCGAATTGGCCACCCCGGTCAAAATCATGGCCGACAAACGTCTGGGCTTAGAGGGCGCGCGTTTTGTACTCAACGGGGATAACAAACTGGAGTTGTTGCAAGGCGGTAAGCTCATCAACGATAAACTGTTCTACTTTAGCTTGCCCAAAAAACAGATTGCTCCGTTTGTGGGCTTGGTGTCTAAAGGTAAATGGACCAGCCCGCTGACCTTGACGGTCAAATCCGGCAACAATAAATTGCTGCCCTTGTACCTCTCCACCGGGTTGAGCTTGAGCTCTGCTTCCGTGGGGTTGATTGCCCCGCTGGAAACCACTTACCGCGACCGCGTGACGGATACGGATAAGACGTTAATTTCATTGGCGTTCCCGTATTTGCCGTCTCTGATGGCTCCGGCGCTCTCGCCTTTTGTGATGCGCTTTGGCGCCTTGCGCGTGGTGCAATTTGCGCTGCTGTCTGTGGCGGGAGGATTGGCCTTTACTTGGGGCATGGGCTTTAACGGTAAATTGGACCAAAACAACCTGCCGCCGATTTGGCCGCTATTTGTGTCCGGTACCGCTATTGGTATTTCCTCCGCACTCAGCCGCTCGGGTTTGAACGTGTTGATTGACACCTTGGGCGGTGGCGGCGGTTTGCTTAAGAGTATGGCGTTTAAAAACTTGGGTTCTTTGTTCCTGTTGGCGCCGTCGTTCGTCTACGGCGGATACAAATTGGCCGTTGAACCGAAGTTGAAAAACCAACCTTTAAGTGAAGAAGAACTGGCCAAACCCGCGACGGACTTTTCCTTGGCGTTCCCGGTATTGACGGGCTTGACCACGGGGATTTTGGCCTACTTGTCTTTGGCGCGTATCAGCCCGGCCATCGGCCGCAGCGAATCGGTCATCAACGCGGCTAAAATTAAAGACCCGGCCCAGCAATTCCGCTTCGGCCGTGCGATGTTAGACTCGTGGAAGACGATTACGTATAAAGAAGTGCTGCCCCTGGCCACTTCCGCCTTCTTCTTCACGGGCTTTGAAGCGGCGGCGTTTAGCAAAGCCTCCAACCAGGCCTTGCGCCCGCGCTACGAAAATATGGAATTTGTTAAAAACTCCGTGCCCGGCAACCGCAAAAACTTGGTCTCGCTGTTGACCGGCGGTACGGTGGCCTTGATGCCGTTCATCACCCGTATGGCCGCCAAGCCGACCTTGCGCGCTTTGTCTGACCCCTTGAAACCGGGCTCTGAATACAAACGCATGTTGGGCTTGTCTTACGCCATGAACACCGCCGGCGGCGTGATGTTGATGAAATACGGTATGGACGAAAACCCGCAAGTGAGCGACATGTTGTTGGGTATCGGCTTAATGGGCTTTGGTACGGCCAACGTGACGCAATCTTTGCAGAAATTGGCCAACCTGAGAGTTTCTTCCAAAGCCGTCGGCTTGCGCTTGTTCCCGCAAATGGCCGAGGCGGAAAGAGCCGCTAAACTCAAAGATTTAAGAACCATGACGATGACGGGCTTTTCTTGGTCTCAAATCGGTTTGGCCGCGGTGCCCTTGTTGCAGAGCCACTACGTAGATAAAGAAGTGGCGCAAGGGGTGACCAGCTCCAGCAAAGGGCCTCTGTCTACCATTTGGATTCCGCTGAGCTCCTTGGGCTTGAGCTTGGCCTTTGCCTCGCGCAGCATTGGGTTGAACTTTAGCTTGCCTGCCGGGTTGTTAGGCGGCACTAAACTGCTGGTGGACGGACCGGCCTCGTTTAACCCGTGGCCGTACGGCCAATCGGCGGCGTACCAGTTTAACCAAAACCGCTACGGCAAATTCCAAAGCGGCATTCAAAGCTACCAAAAGCACCAGGCCGAAAAGGCCGAAGTGCAGGCCTTGCGCCAAGGTAATGGCGCTTTTATGGCGCAGCCCAATGCCTTTACGGTGCCCGTGATGGGGCCCGGGCTGACGGTGCCTGCCTTGAAGTTGGCGCCTGTGCCGCTGCTGCCTACTCCGCTGCCGGAGGGACATTGAGCCGGTGGTATTGATTTTACGCCCTCGCTTTTGCGGGGGCGTTTTCGTCTGTAAATAAAAAAGGGCCCTGGGCCCAAATAGTGTTTCCCAAAGCACTGTATATTTGGTATAAAGTAAATATGAGGTCGATTAAATCACAAGAAACCCTGACCTGCCCCAACGGCTGCGAACCTTTTGACGCAGACCGCTGGTCGTTCGTCAACGTAACCCAAAACCCCGAACTTAAAGACGCCGTGTTGGGCGGAGAGCTTAATTTGGTCTGCTGCCCCCATTGCAGCACTTTCTTCCACGCGGATACGGACTTTATCTATTTGGACGAACAAGGCAGCCTGCTGGTTTTTGTTTTCTCGGACAAGAACCGCAAGGACAAAGGGGATCTGCTTGCCAAGATGCAGCGCGATTACGCGTTGCTCAAGGATACACTTTTTAAGCAGCTGAAACTGGACTTTGGGCCGATGTGCGTTTTCGGCCTGGAGGAGCTAAAGGAGGTGGTAGAACAAGAACAACAACGTACCGACGAATCCGAAGCTGTAGCGGCAGCCGCCGCCGCGCTGGGCCTAAAGGTCGCGCGGCTAAAGCCCGATTGGGCGCGGGAACGGGGGTTCCCCATTTATACGGCCGCCGGGGCGGATGAAACGGCGAAAAGCTTTGCCGATTCCGCCCGCAAGGTGCTTGAGTCGGGCCTGAACAGCCCGTTGCTTAAACACTTTGCCGACGAGATGGAGGGGGCAGGCGCACAAGCGCCCGAAGTGTTATGATACCGAGAAAGCATAAAGAATTGTTGCAAACCATCGGCAAATACGCCGATAAATTAGGATTAAAGGCCTGGGTGGTTGGGGGAGCCGTTCGGGACTTTTATATGGGCAAGGACACCAAAGACCTTGACCTGACATTTGAAGGCTCGCCGGAGTCCGTTGCCGGTTTTTGCGTGCGGACCTGGGGCGGCGAGAAACGCAAATTCTCTCAATTCAACACCTACCGCGTTACCTTAGCTAATGGCTTAAAATTAGACTTGGTGCAAGCGCGCAAAGAAACCTATGCGCGGCCCGGGGCGCTGCCGCAAGTGACGCCGTCTAACATCAAGGATGATTTGTTCCGGCGCGATTTTACGGCCAATGCCTGGGCCTTGAGCATTTTGCCCAAAAACTTCGGTGCGTCATATGACCCGTTTGGTGCGCAAAAAGCCATAGACAAGGGCGTCATTAAAATCCTGCACGAGCGCAGCTTCTCCGACGACCCGACCCGTTTGTACCGCGCGGCGCGGTTTATGGGGCGCTTTGGCTGGACGGCCGAGCGCAACACGGCGCGGCTGATGTTGGATGCCTCGCGTGAGGAATACCCGTTTATCTTATCGCGCGAGCGCGTGCGGCAAGAGTTCATCAAAGTGCTGGAAGAGAAAAAACTGCGCGAGGTGTTTGGCGTGCTGGAGCAATATGAACTGTTGCCGTATGTGTACCCGGGGCTCAAATGGGCCGATGTGATTGCCAAGGGCAAAAGCGTAGAGGCCAAGCTGGGCATTTGCGCGTGCCTGCTGGAGGCCAGCGGGCCGGAGTTTTTGCTGCACTTGCATTTGGGCAAAGAGCTGACGCACGAACTGCTGGGGGCGTGGAATGTGGTGGATACGCAGAAATCGCCCATGTCTGCCCTGACGCCGCTGCAAGAGAGTGTCATCCGTGCCATGTGCCCGGGGTTGAAACATACCGCGTTGGAGCCGTGCTTTATCAAAGGGCGGGACTTGCGCGATATGGGGATGAACGGCCGGAAAATTTCGTCTGCCATGGAGCGCTTTAGCAAGCTGCAGTGGGCCGGACGGATTGTAAACCGGGAGCAAGCGCTGAGCTTTTTGCAGTAAAGTTTGGCTGCTTTTGATTTAGGAGCGAGGTGCAAAATGTTGGGTTTTGCACCTCGCGTTTTTTTGACTAAAGAGGTGAAAAGCCCCGATGTTTTTACGTCCTTTTCTCTGGGGCAGAAAAGGACCAAAAGGCCCCGCGTGCCTGCGGAGCATAAAAAATAAAATTTTCTT
>CAVHDF010000053.1:0-8774 GCA_963634865.1 Eggerthellaceae bacterium | reverse complement strand
GCGGCGCCGTGGGTGCGTCCCGCGCGCCGGTGGACAGCGGCTGGATAGAATACCGCCGCCAAATCGGGCTGACCGGACGCACGGTGAAACCCAAGCTTTATATTGCTTGCGGCATTTCAGGCCAAATTCAGCATATGGCCGGCTGCTCGGGGGCGGACGTTATTGTGGCCATTAACAAAGACCCCAATGCCCCTATCATGAAAATAGCCCACTACGCTTTGGAGGGGGACTTGTACGAGGTTATCCCCGCCATGCTGGAGCAGTTGGGCTAAAGGTCTTTTTCTTAAACGGCGGGCCGGGCAGTGGACGGCCCGCCGTTTTTCTGCCCGGGTAGCGGCGGGCTTAAATTTGCTATCATATACCCATGACGAAAAAAGAAGGGCTGCTGGTCGTATGCACCAACCGTAAGGCCTACCATGATTACTTTGTATTGGAAACCTTTGAGGCGGGGCTTTCTTTGCTGGGGGCGGAAGTAAAGTCTATCCGGCAAAAAGAGGTCAGCTTGGAGGGGGCTTTTGTGCATATAGAAAACGGCCAGGCGGAGATTTTGAATATGTACGTCAAGCCGTACAAATTCAATTCCCTTTCCGAGCCGGATCCTACCCGCCCGCGCCGTTTGTTGCTCAACAAGCGGGAATTGCGCAAATTGCATGCCGGGGCGGAGATCAAGGGGCAGACCCTGGTGCCGCTGGAGATTTATTTCAAGCGGGGTTGGGCCAAAATCAAACTGGCCTTGGCCAAAGGCAAACACAATTACGACAAGCGCGAAGCGCTCAAGAAAAAAGACCTCAACCGCGAAATGGAGCAAGGGTTTAAGAATTCCATTCGCTTTTAGGCGGGCCTAGGCTTTCTTCGTCGGGAAAAGCAAAAACAGTTGTCAAAGCGGACGTAAAATTCTATAATATTTACAGTGATGGGCGGGTGGCGGAATGGCAGACGCGCACGGCTCAGGACCGTGTGGACGAAAGTCCTTAAGGGTTCAACTCCCTTTCCGCCCATTTCTTTTTTTCCGGGTGCTGAGATGAAAAAGTACGATTACTATCGGCCGTCTGCGGCGACGCTCGGCAGGAAGAAAAAAATCCGGAAGAAATTCTCTCTCTCCTTCTTAAAGCCTTTTTTCTTTTTTCTCGTTTTTGCGGTTTTGTGTTTGGCCGCCTATGTAGGCGTGTCTAAAGCGTATGCAGCGTTTTCCGCGTCGCGTTTGGGCTCGTGGAAGCCTTCTTCTGCGTCGGTATCGGGCGTGGAAGGCGTGCTGGCCAAAGAGCTGCAGGCGGCAGCCAAACAAAAAATAGATACCGTTTTTTCCGCGCAGGATGCCGCGGCTTTGCAGACGGCTTTGACCCAAAAATATCCCCAGTTGCGCCGTGTTTCGGTGCGGCGCGGGTTGCTCTCTGGCAAGTTAAAAATTTCCGCCCAGCGGCGCAGCCCCGTGGCCAAGTTTATCTTGCCGGACCAGTCCGTGCGCTACATTGACCAAGACAGCACCATTTACGTAGACCCCAACCCCGACCCGCTGCACCCCGTGCCGTTTGTGGAGCTGGAGGGGCGCATTCCGTCTCAGTTGGGCGACGAATTTGTGGATTTAGTGCAAAGTGCGCTAAAGCTCAAGGACCAGCTGGATTTTGCCTTTTTGCGTTTTAATGTGGACAAAGACACCGTGCGTATGCACTTGCCCGACGGATGCATTATCAACTTTGGCCCGGCCAAGCAGCTGCGGCAAAAGGCGCGCCGCGCCGCGCAAATAGAGGCGGTGGCCAAAGAGCATTTCGTCCATCCGCACGAGTTGGATTTTACCTATTTTGACGACGGCAAAGTTTTTTTAAGACAGACGGCCCATTAATTTTTATAATATACATAAGAGTTTCTTAGCAGCAGGTGATTTATGGCAAAAACAAATATTGTTGCGGGGTTGGACGTAGGCAGCGCCGAGCTGACCGCCATCGCCGCAGCGCATGATTCCGAAACAAATACCTTACAAGTCTTGGCCGGGCGCAGTTTGCCCTGCAAAGGGGTGCGCGGGGGCGTAGTGTCCGACATTCGGGAAACGTCCGCCGTGGTGAACCATTTGCTCGGCGGTATAGAGCGCGAATTAAACAAAAACATCAGCAGTCTGTTTGTGGCGGCCCGCGGGGCGCATTTGGAGTCTTTCTCCAGCCACGGCACGTATAATATTTCCCGTTTGGATAAAGAAATTACGCAAGACGATATGCGCCTGGCGGTGGAAAACGCCAAGGCGATGCCTATTAAGAACGACAATGAAATCGTCAATGTCATCACGCAGGGCTTTTCTATTGATAAATTGCGCGGCATTTCCAACCCTGAAGGCATGGAAGGCTCTCTGCTGGAAGTGGATGTGCATATTACCACGGGTTCTTCTACGCATTTGAACAATTTGGCCAAAGCCATCCAACGTCCCGGTTATAAAATAGACGGCACCTTTTACGGTTTGGTGCCGCTGGGCGACAGTGTATTGACCCCCGAAGAAAAAGACATCGGCGCCATGATTATTGACCTGGGCGGGGAGACGATGTCCGTGGGTATTTACATGGACGGCATTTTGAAATTTTCGCGTGACATTCCCTACGGGTGTGATTTGATTACCAGTGATTTGTCGCGCTTGTTGCACACCAGCCGCCAAAACGCCAAAGAAATCAAAGAAAAATATGGCGTGGCTTTTCCCACGTTCTTAGACGAGGAAGGGGAAATCCCTGTGCCGTCTTTGGACGGGCGCAGTACGCACAATATTAAGAAGAGCTACATTTTAGACATTATCCAGCCCCGCGTGGAGGAGCTTTTTGAGCAAATCCAGCATTGCGTGGCCACTTCGGGCTATAAGAATTACCCGGTGGTGGGCGTGCTCACCGGCGGGGGCAGCCAAATGCCCGGCATGACGGACCATGCCGTCAATATTTTAGGGCTCAAAGAAGTGCGCCGCGGCGGCGTCCAGCGGGATTTGGTCACGGCGGCTGACGAATTTTTTGACCCGAAATACAGCACGGCCTTGGCCTTAGCCATTTACGCCGCCGACAACGAGGGCTACGACGAATACGCCCGCGAGAGTTACGATAAAGGCGGCTCGCTGTTTGGCAAGCTGGGGCGGTTGTTTAAGGGATTGGATTTGTTCGGCGGTTGATTCGCCGGGAGAATTTGTATGAGCGACCTATTTATGCCGGCCGATTTGTTTGAAACCAAAAAGGCCAAAATTAAAGTCATCGGTGTAGGCGGTGGCGGCGGAAACGCCATCAACCACATGGTCAACGCCGGGCTGAAGGATGTAGATTTTATTGCCGTGAATACCGACGCGCAGGACCTGCGCCGCAACCAGGCCCCTTACTTGGTGCAAGTGGGGGAGAAAATTACCAAGGGCTTGGGCGTGGGCGGAGACCCGGAGAAGGGCCGCCGCGCTGCCGAAGAGTCCAAGGAAAAGCTCAAACTGATCATCGGGCAAACGGACCTGTTGTTTATTACCGCCGGGATGGGCGGCGGCACGGGTACGGGTGTGGCGCCGTATTTGGCCAAGCTGGCCAAAGAGATTTATGGCGATGATTTGCTGGTGGTCGGGGTTGTGACGCGGCCGTTTAATTTTGAAGGTTACGTGCGTGAAAAACAGGCCGATGAAGGCATCAAGGAAATGCAAAAATACGTAGATTCCATGATTATCGTGCCGAACGAAAAACTCTTTGCCAACATTGACCCTGAGACCTCTTCGCGCGATGCGTTTAAAATGGTGGATGAAGTTTTGCTGCAGGCCGTCAAAGGCATTGCCGAGGTCATCACCAAACCCGGCGAAGTCAATATTGATTTTAACGATGTGCGCAAGGTCATGTGCCACTCGCACAAATCCCTTATCGGCATTGGCGAGGCCAGCGGCCCCGGGCGGCATTTGGCCGCCGTCAAAAAGGCCATTTCTTCGCCGCTACTAGAAAATGCCGACATTCGCGGCGCCAAAGGCTTCATCGTACATTTTTTGGCGTCTGATTTGACCATGGTGGAGCAGGGCGAGGCCATGAGCCTCATCCGCCAGTACGCCAGTAATGATTCCATCATCATGTATGGTCATTCCTACGATGCGTCGCTGGGGGACCGTTTCCAGGTTACGGTCATTGCTACGGGCTTTAGCGCCGAGAAAGCCAATGTGTTTATTGCCCGGCGGCCCTTGGCTGCGCAGCAAAATCAAACCTACGATTTGAAGAAAAATGTTTTTGCGACGTTTGAAGACGAACCCCCGTCTAAACCCGCGCAAGAGCCGGAGGACAATATGTTAATCCCCGCGTTTTTGCGTCGTAAAAAAACCACCCAAGCCCGTTAACAAGGAGGAAGTATGGCGGTCGGATTACAAAGTTTATTGCGTACGGTAGTAGACAACAAAGCCAGCGGTTTGCATATCCGCGGCAATTCCAACGCGTATGTGCGTTTGAATGGGCAAATCAAGCCGATTGACGACTCGTTTGTGTCCAACGACGAAGCTAAAAAAATGGCCTATGCGTGCATGGGCGAACGCGAACGCAAAATTTTTGAACAGTACAGCACGGTGGACTTTTCGCTGGACGCCAAATCCTACGGGCGCTTTCGTTTTAACGTGTTCCGCCAGTCGGCCAAAATCGCCATGGCCATTCGCCATATTCCGCTGAAGATTCCCTCTTTTAAAGAGTTGTCTTTGCCTGAAGAAGTGCTCAAAAAAATTGCCGACAACCGCCGTGGTTTGATTATTGTCACCGGGATGACCGGCTCGGGCAAAACCTCTACTCTGGCCGCGATGATTGACTACATCAACCGCTCCCGCAACGGCCACATTTTGACCATTGAGGACCCGATTGAATTCGTCCATACCGAGAACAAATGCATCGTCAGCCAGTTGGAGCTGGGGGTGGACACTCCCTCGTATACCGGTGCTTTGCGCGCGGCCATGCGTCAAGACCCCGACATAATTATGATCGGCGAATTACGCGACGCGGAAGTGATGAAGGCCGCCATCGGCGCGGCGGAAACAGGGCAGTTGGTGCTTTCCACCATGCACACGGTCAACGTGGTGCAGACCCTGGCCCGCTTGACGGAAGCCTTCCCCATTGAGCAGCACCAGCAGGTGCGCTTGCAGCTTTCTGAGCTGATCCGCGGCGTGGTGTGCCAGCGCTTGTTGCCCACCATTAAACCGGGCATGACGCCGGCGTTGGAAATCATGGTCAATACGCCGCAAATCCGCAAACTGATTTTGGAAAACCGCGCCAGCGACTTGCAAAAAGCATTGCAAAACGGTGAGTTCTACGGCATGAACACCTTTGACCAGTCCTTGGCCAACTTGTACAAAACCAACAAGGTGGACATGGAACAGGTTATGGCCGCGGCCTCCAGCCCCGACGCCTTGATGATGGCCATTCGCGGCGTGACGGACAATTTGGAGGCGGCATGAGCCGTTTGAACGGACCCGTTGTGGCCATAGACGGTACGGCCGGCACGGGCAAATCCTCCGTCGGCAGAGCGGCGGCGCAGCAGCTGGGGTACGGCTTTTTGAGTACGGGGGCTATGTACCGCGCCTTGGCGTATGAAGTTTACGCCGCGCGGGTCAACCCGGCCGATGAACAGGCCGTGCTGCAAGTGGCGAAAAATCTGCAATTTCGCTTTGAGCGGCAAAGCGACGCTACATTAAAAATGTTTGTAGACGGTGAATATTTGGGCAATAAATTGACGTTGGATGAAGTGGCCCAAACCGCCAGCAAAGTGTCCACGCATGCTTCGGCCCGCGCCGTATTGACGGAAAAAATGCGCCAAGTGGGCCGCGACGGCGGCATTATTTTGGAAGGACGCGACATTGGCACCGTGGTTTTCCCGGATGCGGAAGTAAAAATTTATCTGACCGCCGCGCCGCAGGTGCGCGCGCAGCGCCGGGTCAAGCAGTTGTTGGCTCAAGGGGCCCCGGCCGATTACGAGCAAATTTTGGCCTCTATCAAAGACCGCGACCAACGGGATATGACCCGCGCCACCGCCCCGCTGAAACCCGCGGCGGATGCGGTGCAAATAGACACTTCCGCCATGAATATGCCGCAGGTCATCGCCGCGGTGGTAAAGGAAATAAACAAGTATGCTGCTTAATTTGGTAAAATTTAGTGCAAGGGTGTTCTTTAAAACGTTTTATAACTTTAAGGCGGAGGGCTTGGAAAACATTCCCAAGACCGGCGCCTTAATTATTGCGGGGAACCATTTGTCCAACGCCGATCCCCCGGCCATTGGCGCTTTTGCCGGGCTGGTGCGCGACTCGCGTTTTATGGCCAAAAAGGAGCTGTTTGCCGTGCCCGTGTTGGGCTGGTTCTTCCGGCGGTGCGGGTACATCTCGGTGGACCGCAAACGCACGATTGGCGATTTCGGCGCGCTGGAAGGCGCCATCGCCGCGTTGAACCGGGGGGAGAGCGTAGTGATGTTCCCGGAAGGGACGCGCTCTAAAACCGGTAAACCGCAAAAGCCCAAAAGCGGCGTCGGATTTTTGGTGTATAAGACAGGGGCGCAGGTGTTGCCCGTGAAAGTGCAGGGCACATTTGGTTGGCCGTGGGTGCGCAAAATCCGCGTGAAATTCGGCCGGCCCATTACCTTGCAGAAGGACCCCGCTTTGGAACCCAAAGCGCAGTATAAACAATTTGCTAATACCATCATGGAAAGCATAAATTCAATTACTATCTAAACGGAGGATACGCGCCCGGCCCCAAAGGCCCTGCGTAAATAAGGACTTATGACAACCAACGAAGAAACCAAAAATACACAAGAAACGAACAACGAAGCCGAAATGACCATGGATGCGTTGCTCGCGCAGCAAGAGTCTTTATCGGAACAACTCAACAAACGCGAAATCGTGGATGTAACCGTTGTACAGATTTCGGGGGATTATATCTTGGTGGACACCGGCGCCAAAAAAGAAGGCGCTATTTTGGTGAGCGAGTTTGACGGTAAAACCCTGCCCGCCGTGGGGGAAAAGGTGTCGGCCGTGCTGGTCAAACGCGGCAGCGATGAAAGATATTCCATTTTGTCCCACAAAAAAGCCTTGGAAATGCAGGGCTGGGACATTTGCAAGAAAGCCTATGAAAACAAAGAACGCGTCAAAGGCGTGATTTTGCAGACGGTAAAAGGCGGTTATATCGTGGACGTGTTGGGCGTGAGCGGGTTTATGCCGCTGTCTTTGTCTGAGCTGCACACCGCTTACAAACACTACTTGCCCGTGGGCGCCAAAATCAAAGCCGTCATCGTTGAATTTTCTAAAGAAAAACAGAAACTCATCGTTTCGCGCAAACAAGTGTTGGAAGAGGACGAAGCCGTCCGCCGCACCGAAGTGCTGGGCCAAATCAAAGAAGGCGAAGTGCTGCGCGTGGTCGTAGCCAAAGTGGACAAGGACCGCTTGTTCTTGCGCTTTCACGGCATTGAGGGCGTGGTCAACTTGGAAAACATCGCTTGGAAAGAACCCGAGACGGCCATTGCCAATTTCCGCCGCGGCCAGCGCTTGAAAGCCAAACTCTTGAAGCTGGACAAGGAAACCCCGCGCTTGGAGTTCGGTTTGAAACAGCTGTTCTTGAACCCGGCCGACGCGCTCAAACGCCGCTATCCGTACAAGAGCTCCGTCAAAGCCAAAGTGGAGAAGATTTCCGAAGAAGAAGGTGTGGAATGCACCATCGGCAAAAACAACACCAAAGGCCACATCAGCCCCTTTGAAATGGGCCGCGATTTCAACGCCCAGGTCGGCGATGTGATTACCGCCTTGGTGGTGGGTGTAGACCCGGAAACCTTCACGGTCAATCTCTCCGTCAAGAAATACGACCAGGTGCAAAACCGCAAAGTCGTTGCGCAGTACTTGAAACAAGCGCCGCGCCCGACCTTGGGTCAGCTGTTGGAAGATTCCTTCAAAACGACGGAAGAAGAAAAATAGTTTAGATAGTAATGTATACAAAGGGGCCCCGCGGGGCCCCTTTTTGCGTGTAGAGGCGCGTAGGGTTTTATATAATTTACCTATGCCGGAAGAAAAACTGCTTTTGCTCTCTTGTTGTGCGCCGTGCTCGTGCGGGGTGATAGAAATGCTCGCCGCGCAGGGCCGCGTTTTTACGGTTTTGTTTTACAATCCCAATATAGACACCGCCGAGGAATATCAAAAGCGCTTGGCCGAAAATCAGCGGGTTTGTGCGCGTTTTGGCGTGCCCTTTGCCCAGCTGCCTTACGAGCCGGAGGTGTGGCGTGCCGCCGTGGCTGGGCTGGAGCAGGAGCCCGAGCGTGGCCGGCGGTGCAGCGTGTGTTTTGAGCTGCGTTTAAAACGCGCAGCGCAATACGCCAAGGAGCACGGGTTTACCCGGTTTTCGTCGGTGTTGGGGCTTTCACGCTACAAAGATTTGGCGCAGGTCAATGCGGCTGCGGCGCGCGCGTCGGCCGCCGTGGGACTGCCCTATGATGAAACCAATTGGCGCAAGGGCGGCACCGAAGCATTGCGCCATTTGCTCATCAAAGATATGCAGCTGTACAACCAAACTTATTGTGGCTGCGTCTTCAGCCGAAGAAAATAGAAAGAATCTCAACCTTATTGTTGTTTGCTTTTTTGTTGTTAATAAAACAATGGGTCATCCTGAAAAGTTTTTGCTTAAGGATCTTCCATTTTTCTAGTAGTGGTCGTTGTCTTTATTAATAAACGACTTAGGAAAATGGAAGATGCTGAGCAGCGGCACCTCAGCATGACCCTATTTTTATAAACGGCATTTTTGTAGTTATTAAATAAGGTCATCCCCGAGAGTCTCAGTCGGGGATCTTCGTCT
>CAVHDF010000052.1:0-9254 GCA_963634865.1 Eggerthellaceae bacterium | reverse complement strand
TGAGCCGCTATAAAGCGGCGAGTTAAAGGCGGAATAAAGAAAATTTTATTTTTTATGCTCCGCAGGCCCGCGGGGCCTTTTGCCTACTTTTCTGCCCTAGAGAAAAGTAGGAATATATCACGGGGCCTTTTGGTCCTTTTCTGCCCTGGAGAAAAGGACATAAAAACGGCGGGCCTTTTTGTTTTTTGCACCGCAGAAAACAAAAATCTCCCTACCTGGGTAGATAGGGAGATGAGTAAATATCACCTTAAATTACAAGTCAGTACCTTGTTCCACATCTTTCCAAGGGTTGACGCTTGGGTCAAATGTGATAGGCTGCAAGTCCAGCACATCGGCCACCTGTGCACGCAAGGTTTCATACTGGTCCTCGGCGGAGCGGGTGCTTTCCCAAGTCAAGCCCTTGCGGGTTTTCAAAACGTCCTTTTTATTCACGTAATACACGGTCCCGGCTTTCAGCGGCACAAACGAAGGGATAAAAACCTGTTGGCACGCGCCGCCAGCGCAAACCGTCGCCGCGTTGGCATAGGCCTGCACGTTGGATAAATCGTGCAGCCAAGGCACATTCGTATCGCTGGAATCTTCGTTAATGTCCAAAAAGATGACGATAAAGTCCATGCCAAACATATCCGGCGGAAAGTCTTTGGCTAATTTATCAAACCAAGGCGCCTGCTGCTGGCAAGTTGGACAATCTTTTTTGTAAACGGCCACTGCTAAATAGTCTTGTTCGTAGTCAGAAGTGGAAATGGCCAGTTTGTCAGCCTTGTCTTGGGAAACCCGGGTCACCACGAGGGGTTGGGCCGCGGTGAGCGGTTGAAAAGTAAAACTTTCCCACTGTTCTCCGACGGGCAAAGTTTCATCTAAAAAAGTGGAAAGTTGATCTTCCGTGACACAACCAGAAAAAGTCAACATTCCGCATAAAGCCCACGCTAATGCAAATACTTTTTTCATGGTATACTCCTATAGAGGCATCTGTGTCTCTACAAGTATTCTAACAGATAAAAGCATTTTTTTAAATGGGTCTTTGGACCTAAAAGTGCCTTGGGGCTCTTTTCGGGCTATGTTCATTAACTTTCTTTTTACAGCACTGTAAAGTGTACGCGGGCGGTTTCTGCCCCGCACGCCACGCTCAGCTCGTGCCGCCCCTGCGTCAGCCGCCACCACTGGTCGGGCTCCTGCCCGGGCAGCTCTTGCCCGTCTAAACGCCACAGACACGGGCCAGCGGCACCCGAAGTTTTAAAATGCAGTTGCTGGGCCGCCGCGGGCAAGCTGGCATCCCACTTAAACACGTCCCCTTCTACGGGAGCAACTATTTTCAGCGGGCCCGTTTTCCCCTCATGTTTTCCGTCACACACTTGGGTAGGCAGCTGCCCCTGCACAAACACTTCCTCGCGCGTATGGGGGCAATGCACCCCGGCCAATAGGCCGCTTTCTTCGCACACCACCGCATGCACTACGCGCTGGGGGACTTCAAAACCGCCCGATGGATATTTTTTGTACGCATAGCTCAGCACGTCGTGCAAAATCGGCGCCGCGCCGGAAATGCCGGACACCTTTTGCATAGAGGATGCGTCAAAATTACCCGCCCACACAGCCACTGTCAAACGCGGAGTATAACCGATGGCAAAATTATCCTTATAGTCTTTGCTGGTGCCCGTTTTGGCCGCGGCGGGAAAAGCAAAGTGCAGCGGCGAGTTTAAGCCAAAGGCATCCGCCCGCGCGGCGTTGTCGGCCAAAATATCCGTGATGATATAGGCCGTTTCCGCGGGCAAAGCCTGCCGCTCTTTGACCGGCCATACCAAACGCGGCTGCTGGGCAAAGACCACCGGGCGCACCCGGCCCCCGCGGGCCAATGTGGCATAGGCGTTGGCCAGCTCCAGCAAGGTCACTTCCCCCCCGCCCAAGGCCAACCCCAACCCATAAAACTCCGCCGGCCGCCGCAGCGAGGCAAACCCCAGCTCATGGAGTAAATTTAGTAACCGCGCCGCGCCCACGGGTTCAGCCGCCTTGACCGCCGGCACATTGTAAGAGCACGCCAGCGCCCGCCGCACCGATACGCCGCCGTGGAATTTTTCATCGTAATTGCGCGGGCGGAACCCCCCCTCAAAAAACGTGTCTTCATCCTGCAACACGCTGGCGGCGGTCAAGCCGTTTTGCAAAGCCAAAGCATACACAAACGGTTTTAAGGCAGAGCCCGGTTGGCGCAAGGCCATCACCCCGTCCACCTGCCCGCTGTGCTCCTCATCCTCAAAATCGGCCGATCCCACATAGGCCAACACTTCGCCCGTGGCATTATCCAGCACCACGGCGGCGGCATTGGTCACATTGTGCTCGGTCAATTTGCTGAGGTGGTTTTGTATGGCCTTTTCGGTATATTGCTGCAAATCCGGGTCTAAGGTCGTATACACCTGCGCGGCCGCCGGAGCCAAGGCTTGCACCCGCCGGGCAAAGTGCGGCGCGGCAAAGGGCCGTTCCCCGGCTGACAGGGCCAACGGTTCCTTCATAGCCAAATCATATTGCTCAGGCGTAATGAAGCGTTGGGCAAGCATAGCGCCCAGCACCCGCCCGCGGCGCAAAAGCGCGCCCCGCGGGTTTTTAAGCGGGTTTAAACGCGTGGGAGATTGAATCAGCCCGGCCAAAGTGGCCGCCTGCGCCAAAGAGAGCTCCCCCGCATCCACCCCAAAATAAAAACGGCTGGCGGCGGCCACGCCTTGGGTCAAGTTGCCAAATTGCAAAGTATTAAAATAATCCTGCAAAATTTCGTCTTTGCTATGGGTGCGCTCCCAACGCAACGCTGCCCATGCCTCGGCCAATTTGCCCCAACTGTTTTTAGGATAATGCCGCCGCGCGCGCATCAGCTGCTGCGTCAAGGTGGACGCGCCGGACACCACCCGCCCCGCCCGCACATTTTGCCACGCGGCGCGGGCCATGGCGCGCAGGTCTATTCCACTGTGGCTGTAAAAGCGGCGGTCCTCGGCGGCCAAAGTGGCCAAAATCAACCACGGCGAAAGTTCTGACAAAGTCGCCGGCTCCTGATAGGTTTCTTGCGCAGACAAAAAAGCCCGCAAGGGCCGGCCCGTGCGGTCATACAAATGCAAAGAAGGTTTCTGCTCAGCGGCAGGCAGCGGCGCGCAAAACGCTTCCCCGCCCAAAGGACGGGGAAGCAAACAAAGCACCAACAAAGCCGCGCGCCAAATTTTCATTAGGGTTCTATGGTAATGTGCGTCGTGGCATTGCGCCCGAACACTGCCGGGTCATACATTTGGCTGGCCCACAAGCTCGGGTAGGCAAACGTCCCGCTCACGGAGGCCTGCACCAAATAGCTGTATTCGTGCGTGCCGGCGCTTAAGTAATCGGCAAAAGCGGCAATGCGGTCGTCGTATTTCTCATCCCGCGTGAACCCGCCCCAGCCACTGTTTTGCACCAAGTCAGCCTGTGCGACGGATTCCGTGGCCAAGGACGTGTTGACGATTTCAAACCCGGCCGGGATGAAATCCTCCAACACCACAAACGAGGCCGAAGCGCTGTTTTGCACCTGCAGCGTGACTTTGTAGCGTTGGCCCTCTTTAAATGAAGTAACGGGTTGGCCTTGCAAATCCACCACGCGGCGCGACACGCGGTATCCGGCGTCCACCTCGTCGGTGTATTGCTGCGGGGCATAGGTCTGGGCCAAGGTGTAATAGAGCGTGCCGGGGCCTTTTTTGCTCACGCGCACGCGCACTTCATCCCCCGCCTGATACACCTGGGCAAACGGCCAGGCGGTTTGCTTGGCGGCCACGCTGCGGCCGCGGAAGGCAGCGTCGTATTTGTTTTGTCCGTTCAAAGCTACCTGCGCCTTAAAGTCCGGCTCGGCCGCCTCTTGGGTGCGGTAATAGGTATTGAGCGCGCTGAACACGGCTGCATTGCTGTGCGTATTGGTCCAATGCCCCTGCGCCGTCAGCTGGTCGGTCAGCCATTTGACCGCCTGATAAGGCTGGGCCAAGGCATTCCCCGTTTGCAACAAAGTTTCTAAGCACAAGGCCGTGACCTTGACCTCGCTCATATGCAACCACGGCTGGTTTTCCCCGGCGCTAAAGTGCAGGGTTTGCGCACCGTAGGCGGCGTGATTGAGCAGCTGCTGCGTCAGCGTATCCACCACCGCCGGGTCTTTGCCCAAGGCCTTGGCGGCCAACAGCAAATACGCCTGCGCCGGCACGGAAAGGCTGTTGCGCTGGTCGTAGAGATTATTAAACGCCGCGTCTAATTTCTGCCCATACAAACTCAACACGTACACCGCATAGGCGCGGACGGTCTTATCCTCTGCGGCCGAATACGGATAGGCCGTACGCAGGTTCTTGCCAAACACACCTTTGAGCCAGGTGGCCGCGCGGGTCAGCTGCGCCGTGGGCACACTGTATCCGGCCCGTTGGGCGCGGTGGGCCGTCTCTAAGGTGTAAGCCGTCACATACGGGTCCGGCAAAGCGTCAGGCCAGTAGGCCAGCCCGCCCGAGGCCGTCTGATAGTTGGGGATTTCCTTTAAAATCTCTTGCGCCTTTTGCTTGTATTGCGCCGGGTCGCCCAAGTGGAAATCTTCCACCAATTGCGCTCCTTCAATCACGGGCAAAATTTTAGACATTTTTTGCTCCAAGCAATCGTAAGGATAACTGAGCAAATAGAGCATGCCGCCGCGCAAATTAAGCAGCGCGGTAGAGGCCAAACTCAGGCTGACCTCACTGCCGGCCTTTTCATTGACAGACGCGGGCTTTTGCAAGAGCTGCTCTTGCTGGTCCTGCGTGGCAGAATACAAAGCCAAGGTCTGTTTCTTTTCCACCGGGCTGACGGTAAACTGCGTTTGCACGCCGTCGCTCTCTTGCGCGCCGCGGGCGGTAAAGGACACCGTCGCCGGGCCCTCGTCCACCGCTTCGCACGGCCAGCTGACCTCTTGCGCGGCCCCTTTGGCGATTTTCAACTTTTGCTCGCTGCCGCTTAAGCGCACCGCTCCGTCGGCGCGGGCGGATAAGGTAATAAGGCCTTTTTCATCCTCATAATTAAACACCACCGCCCCGCAAGCGAAGCGGTCCCCCAGGCGGGCCAAACGCGGCAACTTGGGGGAAATCATCAGCGGCTTAGAGACCTTAACCTCCGCCGCGGAAGAACCAAACTCCCGCACGGTGGCCGCCACGGCCATCAAACGGAACGTGGTCAGGCTATCGGGCAATTTAAATTTCACTTCGCCGCGGCCCTTGGCATCCGTGCGGACTTGGGCATTGTAATACGGCGCAAATTGGAAGTGGCTGCGTAAATCCACGCCGCCCAATTTGGCCTCGGCTCCGCCGCCCCCGCCGCGGTTTTCACCTTTTTCGCCAAAGTTGCGCTGGCCGATTAAAAAGACCCGGTTATCCGCCGTAGAAACGGCCAAACGCGCCGGCCCGTAAAACAGGTCCAGCAAGTCCGGCGTTTTATACCCGGTCAACGAGAGCACGCCCTCGTCCACCGCCATAAAGGTTACTTCCGCCGGCACCCCTTGGCCCTGCACCGAGGTTTGCAGTTTGACCCGCACCTCTTGGCCGGGGCGATAGACCGTCTTGGCAGGCAAAATCTGCGTGTCAATTTGGCGGTCCTTTTGAGAAACTTTTAGGTTGGCGTAGCCCGTTTTCCCTTGCGGTTTGGCCAAGTCCAAACCTTCTTTGTCATAGGCGGGGCGGGCACTGCGGCCGCGCACCAACGTCACGCTGACAAACACATTGGGCAAATATTCCTTTTTGACGGGCACCTCTATATAATCGGCCCCCGCCGCCACGGATGTGGTCCACGCGTCCAGCACGCCCTCGCGCTCCACGCTGACCAAAGCCTGCGCGGTTTCATACGGGCTTTTGACCAAGATGCGCGCCGTATCGCCGGGAGCGTATTCCTTTTTGTCCTGCTCTAAGAGCAAAATATCGTCGTCGTTTTGCTTCCAGGTGGCTTCGCCTTTGCCCAACGCCACAAAGGTAAACCCGCCCTGCACCAGGCGGCCTTGCGCGTCCTTGGCCGAAAGCAGCACTTGGTAAGAGCCCGCCTCTTGCGGGGTGAAGCTAAATTGCGCGCCCTTTTCCCCTACGCTCAGGTGTTGCACGGGGAAGTCTTTCACGCGCTTTTCGCTGACCCATTCCAAGCGGCCCGCCAGCCCGTTTTTGCGCACACTAAAGTATTCCTGCTTTTGGATTTTCGCCTGCACTTTGACGGGGCCCGCCGGCTCGCCTTGCGGGGTGACCGCCACCAGCTGCGCCACCAGGGGCTGGTTCACTTCGGTATTATAAGAGTCTAACTTCACGCCCAGCAACACAGAAGCCGGCAGCAGCGTCACCCGCGTACGGGCAAAGAGCTGCTGGCCCGTGGGGGCCTGCACGCCCGCTTCGGCATATACCTCTTGCGGGGTGGTCAGTTGCGGCAAGGCAACGGAAAAATCCAACTTGCCCTGGGCATTAAGCTGTCCGCCCGCTTCGCCCAGCAGGTGGTCGTTAAAATCCCGCTCCAGGAAAGAAGGGATAAAATCGTATTCCTCATACCCTTTCGGCGTAAACAAAGAGAATGTGCGGCGCACGGTCCATTTAACCTTTCCGTCCGCCACCGGAGCGCCGAACAAATACGCGGCCGCCGCGGTAAACTGCGCTTTTTCGCCCCCGGTATAAATATCCTGCAGGGCGCGCAGCGTAACGGAGAAATCGGCCTGTTTGACGGCCTCTACCTGAAAGGAAATATATGCATCGCCGGAGCCTTTTTCGGGCTCAAAATACACCTGCCAAGAGCCCGTCACCGCGTCTTTGGGCAGCGCAAAGGAGTAATCAAACGAGCCGCTTTGGGCCTGGTAGCGCACGGTCTTTTTGAGCGCCTCGTCGCCGCGGGAATTATAAATTTTCAGCGTGCCTTTTTGGGCGGCGGGCAGTGCCCACTGGCCGTTTTGCATTTGGCGCGTGAGCCCCTTTAAGTAAACCGTTTCGCCGGGGCGATAGACCCCGCGCTCGGTAAACAAAGCGGTTTTGACCGGGGCTTGCTCGGGCGAATAATCATAAGACACATTGAACCGCCACGGCTCCAAGCCGT
This sequence comes from Eggerthellaceae bacterium, assembly GCA_963634865.1. Taxonomy (GTDB): domain Bacteria; phylum Elusimicrobiota; class Elusimicrobia; order Elusimicrobiales; family Elusimicrobiaceae; genus Avelusimicrobium. Next base: position 2,195 of record CAVHDF010000052.1, on the reverse strand, counting down.
CGTTCCAGCTGCTGGCCAGCACGGCGTCCCCCCCGGGGGAGGTAACAAAAGCGTACAAGGTCGGCTGTCCCCAGCGGTTTTTGGCTTGCGGGGCCAGCTGACGCATACCCGGCGCGTGCACGAGACCGTTTTCGTCGGTGCTGCCCGTCCACAAGGTGCGGTTGGCGTCGTCTTTGAGCTCCACATTCAAATTGGCCTGGGGCTGTCCGTCCTGCAAGGATGTCACCCACACCAAGGTATTCTCTTGCGAGGTCTTGAGCGTAACGCCCAAATCAGTAATATTATCGGTGGCTCCGACCCAGCAGTAGCCGTCCACGCGGTGTTTGCTGGGCACGCGCACCTGCGAATAAATAATGCTGTTCTGCCCGGTGGGGTTGAATTTCTTGAGGTCCAAATAGGTCTTTTGGGTTTTGTCATTGGGGTCGGCAAAGCGGTATTTGCCTTTGTATTGCAAATTGGCTTTGGACAGCTCGGCCGCTTGGCAATACGGCACATTTTTGGTAAAAAACGGAATGAAATCAGCCTTGCTGTAGCGGGCGGCTTGCACGTCCAGCTGCGCCGTATTGAGCACGTCAATGGGGTGGCGCAAGGGCAAATAGCTCTCCAGCACGCCCGTGCCGCCTTTAAAAACCGTCGCGGGGCAATAGCCGCTGTTGGTGATAGTCACAATTTGCGTTTGCCCCAAACGTTGGCCATAAATGTCCTTGAGGTCCTTGTCCACCAGCACGGTAACGGTTTGCTTGGGGTCCAGCCGCAAGAAAGAAAGCGGCATGGCAAAATAACCCCGGCGCAAAACGGCGTTTTCTTTTTCATCGTCGGAAGCGGGCGCGTTTTCGTAGCGTTGGTAGCCCAAGGTTTGGCGTTCCTGCTCGGTGACTTCGCGCAGGGCCGAGGCCGGGCTGACCTGGATGTGCTTGAGCAGTTCATCCAAGCGCACCGGGGACGAAAAATCCATATGTGCGTCAAAGGGCAGGCAGCCGTCGTAATTTCCCCCGGCAATTTGCAGTTTGGGATAGGTATAAAAATCAGAAGTATAGGTCTTTTCCGGCCCCAAGGCCCCCTCTTGGGCGCGCAAAGCTTCCGTTACGCTCAGCGTGATTTTGCTGTCGGTGGGCAGGGCGGTTTTGGGCTGCAAGACAAAGACTTGGTCCTTTTTAAGCCAAGAGAAATCATTTTTGTATTCCTCGTCGGTCAGGCCGCGTACGGAAAAGGGGACGGAAAGCGTTTGCAGAGCGGGTTTTTTATTGTTCCAGCGGTTCATCAGTTCTTCCCACCAGCGCAGGGGTTGCGGCCCTTGGTAGCTCAGGCTGACGGCGGCAGGCACGGTGGCCAAATCCACCGGCTGGGAAAGCGTGACATAAATTAGCGGACGCACGTCAATAAATTGCTCGTTATGGGCCGGGGTGACGCTTTGCACGTATGGGCGGGGCGTGGTAAACGTCCAGCTGTAATCGGCCCCCAAGGTTTGGCCATTTACGCGGGATTTGAAGGTGCCCGGCAGCGTGACGCTGTATTGCGTGGCGCTCTGCCATGGTTTTTCAGGCTCAAATTGCAAGGTTTGCGTACCGGAGAAACGGCATTTGCCCGGGACAGCCGGAGTGATGTTCAGCGGGCAATCCGCCGTGGCAAAGGCGCTCTTTTCAGACAGAACCGCCACAGGCTGGTTAAAGGTAACGCTGACGGCGGCCATGCCCGTGCGGGCATTGTCCCCTTTAGGCGAAGCAGACACCACTTTCAATGGAGCCCCACACAGCGGCAAGGCCATGGCGGCACACAAAACGGCAAAAACGAGTTTAGACAGACGCATACGTCCCCCTTGGGCTAAAAGATACTTCCATTGTAGCTTTTTTCAAGGGCTTATGAATAGACAAAAAGAGGGTAGAAAAACCACTGTTTATTAAATGAGGTTGTGACGAGGGGGCACGGCTCTGCCTCTTCCATTTTTGTTTATTTAATAAAGGCAACGACAACTACTAGAAAAATGGAAGATCCTGAACTACGACCTTTCAGGATGACCCCTTGTTTTATTAACGACAAAACAGCAAACAACCACAAGGCTGAGATTCCCGATTACGACCTTCGGGAATGACATTATTTAATAACTACAAGGGCCGTTCGCCGTTTATGCAGCGGCCATCGGAGCGTTTATAAAAAATAAAATTTACAACAAAAATCCGCCTTTTGTCTGAGCCGCT
>CAVHDF010000051.1:0-9932 GCA_963634865.1 Eggerthellaceae bacterium | reverse complement strand
TTAATGTCGTCATCCCCGAGTGTTTCTATCGGGGATCTCAGCCTCTTAAAAACACGACGAGATTCCCGAGCCCTGCGGGCCGCAACTTCGGGAATGACGTAAGGAGAGAATATGTCGGCGGCTTTACGCTCATTGAGTTGTTAGTCGTTGTCCTTATCATCGGCATCCTCGCCGCTATTGCGTTGCCGCAATACCGCGTGGCCGTTATCAAAAACCGCGCGGTGGAGCTTTTTACCAATGTTAAAGCCGCCCGGGAGGCCAGTGACGTTTATTTTTATGCCAATGGCACACGCCCCACCAGTTGGCGCGAAATGGATATCCAAATTCCCTATGTTTCCATAGAAGGCAGCGAAGGCGGGACGGATAATTTGATCCGAACCCGCAACAGGAACTTTTATGACTTGGACAAAGACGGTTATGTAGGCGGCGCGCTGCCCGATGCCAGTCTTCGTATAGAAGCGCCCTACCTGGAAGGGGGGATGTGGAAAGGCTGCACCTTTGTCTGCCGTGCTATCAAAACCAAGAAAGAATACCAGCAAGCGTGCTTGTCCTTGGGCGGCGCATTGATGGGCGAATCCTGGGAGTGGCAGGCCTATTGCATTAAATAAAAATTTCACTTGACGGCGCGGCTTATAACTGGCACAATAAAAGTATCTTATTTTAGGGGAGGCCCTGCATGAAGAAGAGTTTGCTGTTTTTAGCCGCGCTGGCGGTTTCTTCGGCCTTGTGCGCCCAAGAGGGGCAAAATTTTACCCGCGACGATGTTTTTGCCGCTTTTAAAGAATACAATCCGGCCGCTTTGCAACGGGCGGCTTCTTCCCCCGCGTACCGGGATTTGCTGGAAAAGGTGGCCGCCGCTTATACGGCCCCCAAGACGGATGAAAACCAAAACCAGCTGATTGCTTTGGTGAAAAATTTTGACAATTCCTTGCGTTTGCAGGCGGTCAAAGAGACCTATGCCAACAGCCGCACTTTGCAACAAATGTCCGGCACGCAGTTGGCCGATTTGGACGAGCGCACCACGCAGCAGTTGCAAGCGGTGGTGAAAGATATTTTTAAGCAAACGCTGCAGGTCAAACAAATTCAAATCAAGCGCTATAAACAGCAAATCAAAGCGACGAAAAACGACGCTTCTCTCTCGGCGGAGCAAAAGACGGAGCAGGTCGCTGCCTTGCAAGCTCAAATCCGTGCCGTAAAGACGGAAGTGCGCAATTTGAAGAAAAGTTCCTCGCAGAAAATCCAAGATACGGCCAAAGTGTATTTTGCCGATATGCGCAGCGAGTACGACAAACAACACGCCGCCGCCGAAGCCCCGGAGCAGGAATTGCAGGTGGAGCAGTCTGCCGCGCACGACGTAAAAGCCAACCACAAAAAGCCGGTGGCAAAATAAATATTTTCCTTTCTGCGCCGCGCCCTTTAGCGGGTGCGGCGTTTTGTCTGCCCATTTTTCGGCGGACAAAGGTTGAACTCCCGTTGCATAAATTGGTTTAATGTAACCATAGCCCTTTTTAGGCGTATTATTTTTTATAAGGATATCTTCCCATGATTAGAATGTTAATAGACAAAATTTTTGGCACCAAGAGCGAACGTGACCTCAAAAAAATCCAACACTTTGTAGATGCAGCCAATGCCCTGGCGCCTCAAATAGAGGCGTTGTCCGACGAGCAACTCAAAGCCAAAACCCAAGAATTTAAAGACCGCTTGGCCCAAGGCCAAACCTTAGATGATATTTTGTCAGAGGCGTTTGCCGTCGCGCGCGAAGCCGCCAAACGCGTCATCGGGTTGCGCCCGTACGATGTGCAATTGCTGGGTGGTATTGTGTTGCACCAAGGCAAAATTGCCGAAATGGGCACCGGCGAAGGGAAGACATTGGTGGCGGTGCTTCCCTCTTACTTAAACGCTTTAACCGGCAAGGGCGTGCACGTGGTAACCGTCAACGATTACTTGGCCCGCCGCGACCGCCAATGGATGGGGCCGATTCACGAATTTTTGGGGTTGACCGTCGGCTATATTAACCACGACATGGACAATGAAGAACGCCGCGAAATGTACGCCAAGGACATTACCTACGTTACCAACAATGAGCTGGGCTTTGACTACTTGCGTGATAATATGGTCATCAGCCGCACCGACCGCGTGCTGCGCCCGTTGAACTACTGCATTGTGGACGAAGTAGACTCCATTTTAATTGACGAGGCCCGCACCCCGCTGATTATTTCCGGTCCGTCGGAGCAGAGCACGGATAAGTACTATATCGTCAACCGATTGATTCCCTCGCTCAAGGTGCGCTTGATTACCGAAAATGACGAAGTGAAAGCCAAATACGAACATGTGGATTTGTCCGCCGGCTACGACGCCATTGTGGATGAAAAAAACCACACCGCCACGCTGACGGAAACGGGTATTGCCAAGGCGGAAAAATTTTTGAACGTGTCCAACCTCTATGATGACGTGCAGTCGGAATGGGTGCACCACATCAACCAGGCTTTGCGCGCCCACCATTTGTACGAGCGGGATGTGGACTATGTGGTCAAGGACGGCGAAGTGGTCATCGTGGACGAATTCACGGGCCGTTTGATGCCAGGCCGCCGCTGGAGCGACGGCTTGCACCAAGCCGTAGAGGCCAAAGAAGGCTTGCAAATTAAAGAAGAAAACCAGACCTTGGCCACCATTACTTTCCAAAACTTTTTCAAACTGTATAAAAAGCTCTCGGGCATGACGGGTACCGCTATGACGGAAGCCAATGAGTTTTGGCAAATTTATAAATTGGACGTGGTGGAAATCCGCCCCAACCGCCCCTCCCGCCGCCAGGACTTCCCGGATTTGGTGTTTTTAACGGAGAAAGACAAATTCAACGCCATTGTGGAAGAAATTGAAGCGTTGTGGAAAAAGGGTGCTCCGGTGCTGGTGGGTACGCGCTCCATTGAAAAATCTGAAAAGTTGGGCAATATGTTGCGCGCCAAGGGCATTCCGCACAAGGTGCTCAACGCCAAATACCATGAAATGGAAGCCCAAATCATCAGCCAAGCCGGCCGCAAAGGCGCGGTGACCATTGCCACCAACATGGCTGGCCGCGGTACCGACATTGTGCTGGGCGGCAGCCCGGCGGACAAGACCGAGCAAGATTATGTGTTGGAGCAGGGCGGTTTGCACGTCATCGGTACGGAGCGCCACGAGAGCCGCCGTATTGATAACCAGCTGCGCGGCCGCTGCGCCCGCCAGGGGGACCCGGGGTGCTCGCGTTTTTACATTTCGTTGGAAGACGAACTGATGCGCCTGTTTGCCAATACGGCCAAAATCAGCTCCATTTTAAGCACATTGGGGATGAAAAACGGCGAGGCCATAGAGTCGCGCTTGATGAGCCGCCAAATTGAAGGAGCCCAGCGCATGGTGGAAGGGCATAACTTTGACATTCGCAAACATTTGTTGGATTATGACAAGGTGATGAACCAGCAACGCACCGCCATTTACGGATTGCGCAACGCCATTTTGGACGGTGAGGACATGACGGGTACCGTGCTGAAGATGATTGAAGAAGTGGTGGACGAAATTGTGCACATGCATTATCACCACCGCGACGCGGCCAAGTCTAATTTTGACACCTTGAACCTGACCTTGCGCTCTTTGTTCCCGTATGCGTTTGACTATAATGCCCAAAATACATCCGGCAAGACCGAGGACCAGCTGGTGGACGAAATTGTGGCCTTGGTGGAAAAGCTCTATCATCAACGCTCGGATTTCTTCTTGCAGCAAGGGGTCAACTTCGCCGAGTTGGAGCGGATGCTTTTGCTGCAGATTATAGACAATGCCTGGAAGCAGAATTTGTATGAGTTGGACCAGTTGCAAAACAGCGTCAGTTTGCGCGGATATGCCCAGAAAGACCCGCTGATTGAATACCAAAAAGAAGCGTACAAACTTTACAGCGCCATGATGAACAAAGTGCGTGACTTGATGGTGGGGTATATCTTCCGCTTGCAGCTGCCGCCGGTGCGTCAAGCGGTGTCGCCCAAGAAGCAAGCGGCCGAAAAAGGTCCGGAGAAAACCTCGGCCGATAGCGGCGCCGTGCACAAAATCGGTCGCAATGACCCCTGCCCGTGTGGCAGTGGCAAAAAATATAAAAAATGTTGCGGAGCCAAAGCATGAGTCAAATGATTAAAGGGACGTTCTTATTGGTGTGCGCTTTCGTGGCGGCGGTGTTGGCGGTGTCTTTCTTTTCCCGCTCGCAAGCCATTGAGGTGCAAGTGCCGCTGGTCACCAAACAAATGATTGAAGAAAATCAAGCCCAAATCCAGCAAGAGCAACAGCATCGCCAGAATACCTTGCTGGCCAAACGGCGTGCCGAGCTGGAGGTGCGTCTGTATCAGTGCCAAAGCGATGAGGATTGCATTATTGTAGACAAAGACCCCTGCGGCTGCCTGAAGGGGCCCAAAGGGGTTACGGCCATTAATGCGGGGCTGTCTTTGGAATTTTCCCGCTTGATGGAGAAAACCTTTGCCACCGCTACGGCGTGTCCCTCAGTGGCTTCTACGGAAAAAGAGTGCGCCCCGACGGCGCGCCCGGTTTGCCGCAAGAACCGCTGCCAAATTGTATATTAGGATAAACCATGAGTTTGTTGCACCGTCCGTTTGTGTATGAAAAACCATCCGGGGAGCTTTCCCGCGGCTGGATTTTCCTCAAACGGGCGGTGTTGTTTTTGCTGAAACTGTTCTTTTTAGCCCTCTGCGCAGTGGGAACGGCGGTGTTGTTTAAACTCAGCTATCCCAAACCTTCCTACAGTTTGCTGGCGTGGTTGGCTTTGGCTCCGTTTGCCCTGGCCGTTACGCGGCTGCGCAGCTTTTGGGGCACTTTTTTCTACAGTTGGTTGTGCGGCTGGCTGGTATACGCCGGGTTGTATTATTGGATTTTTGTTACCTGCTTGGCCGGGGGTGGGTTGAGCTATCCGCTGGCCAATGCCGCTTGGCTGGGTTTGTCCGCCCTGATGGCAATACAGTTTGCCATTTTCGGCGGCAGTTGCTATTACCTAAAACGTTTGCAGTGGGTGTACCCTGTGTTGGCCGCTTTGGGGTGGGCGTCTTTGGAGTGGGCCCATGAAATGTTGGCCACCTATGCATTGGGGTTCCCGTGGGTATCTTTGGCGTATTCACAATGGAACTTGCCCGAGGTGCTGCAAATAGCATCCTTTACCGGGGCGGCCGGGGTCAGTGCCGCCGTGGCGCTAACGGGGTTTTGTGTAGGATATGCGTTTGCCACTCCGCAGCTCAAGCGTGGGGTGCTGCAGATTTTATTGGCGGCGGCGGTTTTTGGCGCCGTGTATGGGTATGGAACTTGGGTGCTGCGCCGCCCGGCGCCGCGGGCGCTGCTTTCTTTGCGTGCGGCTGTTATGCAGCCCAATATAGACCAGTACAAAAAATGGTCCCCGGAATTTGAACAAGAAATTGTAGACACCTTGGAGCAAATGGGCCAGCAACTGCCGCAGGAAAACGTCATGCTGGCCGTGTGGCCCGAAAGCGTGACCCCGGGCCCGGTACAGCAGGCTCCGTACAATGAACTCATGCAGCGTATCGCCCAAGACAGTGGTGCGTGGCAGTTGGTCGGCTCCAACAGGGAGGAAGACGGACGGCAATACGTCAGCGCCTTTTTATTTTCCCCGGTGGGGGAAGAATTGCCGTATTATGATAAAACGCACTTAGTGCCCTTTGGGGAGTTTATCCCCTTAGAAAGCACCCTGCGGCGTTGGTTCCCGCAGGTGCAGGTGCTGGGGGAATTGGGCGGCTTTACCCCCGGAAAGTGGGAACAGCCTCTGTTGCAAACGGGGCAAATTCCTTTTGGGGTCGCTATTTGCTATGAGTCTCTTTTTTCCACCTTGTGGCGGCAACAGGCCAAACAAGGGGCCAAATTTTTTGTGCAGATTACCAATGACGCCTGGTTTTTTGATACCGATGCGCCATACCAACATTTGGCGGTAGCCGTGGTGCGCGCGGTGGAGCTGCGCCGCCCGGTGCTGCGCGCGGCCAATACGGGCATTTCCGCCGTCATCGCTCCGACGGGGCGGCTGCTGGCCCGGGCCGAGCTTAACACCCAAGCTGTATTAACCGCCAATACCGCGCTGCCGCTGGGGCAGCAGGCCAGTTTTTACGTGGAGTGGGGGGATTGGTTTGCTTGGGTCTGTGCGGCAATTTACTTTACCATTTTACTTTCCGTGATGGTGTTTGCTTATGAATAATATTGAATTTAAAGACATAGAAAATGCTTTGTCCTCGCTTACGGACCGCATTGCCAAAATCGGCCGGATGGAAAATATCCCCGCCAAGACCGAGGAATTAGCCGCCCAAGAAAAAATAGCGGCTGACCCGTCCTTTTGGAATGACAATCAAAAAGCCAAAGCCGTTACCCAAAAAATTGACGGACTGAAAACCGCGTTGGAAACGTATAAAAATTTGCAAAAACAGTTGGAAGACGCCCAAACTTTGTATGATTTGGCCCGCGAAATGCAGGACGAGAGCGAATTGCCCGCACTGGCGGAGTCGTTAAAAGAGCTGGAAAAGCAAACGGAAAAGAAAGAATTTGAAATCACACTTTCTGACCCGCATGATAAATTGCGCGCTATTTTGACTGTGCATGCCGGGGCCGGCGGCACAGAATCGTGCGATTGGGCGCAAATGCTGCTGCGTATGTACACTCGCTGGGCCGAACAGCATGGAATGAAGGTGTCTGTGACGGATGCTTTGCCCGGGGAAGAGGCCGGTATTAAAAACGCTTCTATGATTATTGAAGGCCCGTATGCCTACGGCTACCTCAAGGGTGAAAACGGGGTACACCGTTTGGTGCGCGTGTCGCCTTTTGACGCCAATGCCCGGCGGCATACTTCGTTTGCTTCGGTGGATGTGTTGCCGGATATTGAAGATGAAATCAACATAGACATCCCGGAGCGTGATATTGAACTGGAAACTTCCCGTGCGGGGGGCCATGGCGGGCAAAACGTCAATAAAGTGGAAAGCGCCGTGCGTCTGCTCCACAAACCGACTGGCATTGTGGTATCCTGCCGCATAGAGCGCAGCCAGCTGCAAAACCGCCAAACCGCTATGAAAATGTTAAAGGCGCGTTTGTATGAGTTGGAAATGGATAAAAAGCGCGCCGAGGCCGAGAAACGCTATGGCCAAAAGGGCGAAATTGCCTGGGGACACCAAATCCGCTCCTACGTGTTTATGCCCTATCAGCTGGTGAAGGATTTGCGCAGTGATTTTGAAACGTCCAACATCACCGGGGTCATGGACGGCGATTTGGACCCGTTCATTTTTGCTTACCTGCGCCACGAGGCCGAACGCAAAGCATGAGCCGCGGATTATATATCCACATTCCTTTTTGCCGTCAGAAATGCCGCTATTGTGATTTTGCCTCGCTGGCCGGGGCGGAAGAGTTGATAGCGGCGTATTTATCTGCGCTGGACCAAGAGGCCGCCCGGCATGCCGGGATGGCTTTTGATACTTTATATATAGGGGGCGGTACCCCCAGCTTGCTCCCGGCGGAGCAGCTGGAAAAATTATGCTCCTTGGTGCAGCGGCACTTTTCTCCGGTTTCTTCCTTTGGGGAAAGTACGTTAGAGGCCAACCCCGAAAGTTTAACCCGCGAAAAATTACAGCTTTTAAAATCGGCCGGATTAAACCGCTTGAGCTTAGGGCTGCAGAGTTTTTCGGATAATACTTTGCGGCGTATCGGCCGTGTGCATGACGTTAAAACTTTTCTGCAAGCGTATGACTGGGCCCGGCAAAGCGGGTTTGACAATATCAGCGTGGATTTAATTGCCGGGTTGCCCGGTCAAAGCGAGGCCGAATTTGCCGACGGCTTGCGCCGGCTGGTGCAGTTGGCCCCGGAACATATTTCCGTGTATGGGTTGCAGGTAGAAGAAGGGACCCCGTTTTATAAAGAGGGGGTACAAACCGATGAGGATTTGCTGCGCCGGGAGCTGGAGCAGACCCATTTTTATCTGCAGGAGGCGGGGTTTGTACATTATGAAATTTCCAACTTTGCCCGCCCTGGCCGCCAAAGCCGGCACAATACAAATTATTGGTTGAATGGCGAATACCTTGGCTTGGGCAGTGCGGCGGCCTCTTATCAAAACGGGGTGCGCCGCAGCAATGTCCGCTCGCTCCGTCTTTATTTACAGCGGATGAACGCCGGGCAGGACCCAACGGATTTTTCCGAAAAACTAGAGGGGCAAGCCAAAGAGGGCGAAAGTCTAATGCTGGGGCTGCGGCAGTTGTCAGGGGTTCGTTTGTCTCCCTTGCAACACCGCTATTTTGACAAAGAAATTGCTCCGCTTGTGCAGCGCGGCCTTGTGGAGCAAAACGGGGATTTATTAAAATTATCTTTAGAGGGGCTTTTTTTGGCCAACCAGGTTTTTATGGCTTTTGTGGGCCCCTTTGAGGACGAAAAATGATTATTACCCCCATCCACACCGGAATTTTTAAAGAAAAACAGGATTTGGTTTCCTTTATTAAGCGGTATATTCCCGCACTTAAAAACGGGGCGGTGCTGGTGGTGTCCTCTAAATTAGTTTGCTTGTGGAAGGGGACGAGTGTTGATTACCGAAGCAAACGGCAGAAAGAAAATCTCATTCGCCGCGAAAGTGACGCCGCTCTTAAAACGAAGTTGGCCTGGTTGACCCTTAAGGCGGGTATGCTCATGACCAATGCCGGGATAGACGAGTCCAACGCGCAAGGCAAATTGCTGCTCTTGCCGCCGGACCTGTATGCTTGCGCTGCCGAATTGCGTGCGGCGCTGTGCCGGGCCTATGGGAGGAAAAAGCTGGGGCTCATCATTACCGACAGTATGATTTTACCGCTGCGGGCCGGGGTCATCGGCGCGGCGGTGGCCTATGCGGGATTTTCCGGCGTGCGGGATGAGCGCGGTAAAAAAGATATTTTCGGTAAACCGTTGGAAACGACCTTGGTCAATTTGGCCGATGCTTTGGCGGCGGCTGCCTCTGTGACCATGGGGGAGTGTAAGGAGCGCCGGCCCTTGTGTGTGATAGAGGGAGCGCCTATTAAATTTGTAGCAAAGACGGACCCGGAGGAAATACAATATCCGCCGGAGCAGGATTTATACGCACCGCTTTTGAAGGCGGTGGGACTGACAAACAGGAGAAGAAAATGATTAAAAATATGCTGGGCGAATTTAAAAAATTCGTCATGCGCGGAAACGTGATTGATATGGCCGTCGGTATTATCATCGGCGGTGCGTTCACCAAAATTGTCAATTCCATGGTGGCCGATGTAATGATGCCGCCCTTGGGGTTGTTGATGGGCAAGGTGGACTTTAGCAACTGGTTCATCGTCATCAAAGACGGCGCTTCCACCGCCGGGCCGTATGCCACTTTGACGGCCGCCCAGGCCGCCGGCGCTACGACGCTCAATATCGGCAACTTCTTAAATGCCGTCATCAGCTTTTTGATTGTGGCGTTTTGTATTTTCCTTTTGATTAAGGCAATTAATAAATTGGACAGCCTGAAAAAAGAGGAAGCTCCGGTCGCTGCGCCGACCACCAAGAAGTGCCCGTACTGCTGCTCTGAAATTGCGCTGGAAGCCACGCGCTGCCCGCATTGCACTTCGGAATTGAAATAATATTTATATAAGGAAAGAGCCGGGGGAGCCTATTTGGGCCCCTCGGCTTTTTGTTTTTTCTGTGGTAAGAAAGGCACAAAGGCTTTGCGGTATTTCTACTTTTCTCCAGGGAAGAAAAGTAGGCAAAAGAACACTTTTTATGTCCTTTTCTCCGGGGCAGAAAAGGACCAAAAGGCCCCGCGGGCCTGCGGAGCATAAAAAATAAAATTTTCTTTATTCCGCCTTTAACTCGCCGCTTATTAGCGGCTCAAACAAAAGGCGGATTTTTGTTGTAAATTTTATTTTTTATAAACGCTCCGATGGCCGCTGTGT
>CAVHDF010000050.1:0-10222 GCA_963634865.1 Eggerthellaceae bacterium | reverse complement strand
CGGGGATCTCAGCCTCTTAAAAACACGACGAGATTCCCGAACCCTGCGGGCCGCAACCTCTTCGGGAATGACGTAGCGAGAGGATATTTGCGCGGCTTCACACTCATTGAACTTTTAGTCGTTGTCCTTATCATCGGTATCCTCGCTGCCATTGCTTTGCCGCAATATAACCGGGCGGTATTAAAATCCCGCGCGTCGCAGTTGCTGGTATTTGTCAAACATTTCAACGACCTATGTGAAGTAGACAAAATGGCCGGCGGCACATGTGCCCGTTTGCAGGATATGGGCTGGAATTACCCCATAGAAAATTACAAAGCAAACAGTGATGGATATGAAACCTTGGAGATAAAGAATTTTGAAATCCAGCACAAGGAGATGTATTTTACTGCTTATATGCATCCTTCCTCGGGGTTGTACTTGGCGTCAGATTATTTGGGAACTTGGTGTATGGCTTATGCCGATAATGCCGACGCTAATTCTGTTTGCCAAAGTTTAGGCGGGGTTTACAAGGGAAATTCCACCTCAAACGACGGACAAAGCATTAAACGGTATCTTTTATTTTGATGTTTTTAAACCACTAACTGTCACAATACCCACCCTAACCCCGCAGTGCGTTTGACACGCTTTGCGGGGTTTTATACCATATGATAGAGAGGATTTTATCTATACAGGAGTTTTTATGAAAAAAATTATCAATTCGCCCCAGGCCCCTAAGGCCATTGGTCCCTATTCCCAAGCGGTGGAAGAGGGCGGTTTTATTTTTACTTCCGGGGTGTTGCCCGTGGACCCGGTGACGGGGGAAATCTTCGGCGGGGATGTAAAGGTGCAGACCGAATTGGTCCTTAAAAATTTGGAAAATATTTTAAAGGCCGCCGGAGCCCAGCTCAAGCACGTGGTCAAAACCACGGTGTATATGACGGACCTGACCGCCTTTGCGGAGATGAATACCGTCTACGCTACGTTTTTTAAAGACAATCCGCCCGCCCGCACCACGGTGCAAGTGGCCGCACTGCCCAAAGGCAGCTGCATTGAAATAGAAGCCATTGTCCGCAAATAACTATGACCACCGTGCATGAGCAATTGCTCGCCCAACGCAGCAACGGTATTTTGATGCCCCTGGCCGCCATGAAGACCGAGCAGGACTGGGGGGTGGGGGATTTTACCTCGCTGCGGGAATGGACGCGTTTTTTGGGCGGTTTGGGGGCTAGAATCATCCAAATTTTGCCTTTGCAGGAGACCGCTCCCGGCCAAAATTGCCCGTATTCTGCGTTGAGCGCTTTTGCCATAGACCCGGTGTATATTGACGTAACAGCCGTGAGGGAAGCCACTTTAAGCCCGGCCGTCCGGCAGTTGCTGCAAGATTTGCAGGGGGACATTACGGCGTGGCGCTTATCGCGCAAAGCGCCGTTCAAGGCCGTCAAAGAAGCCAAACTCAAGGTGCTTTGGCAGGCTTATCAATTTTTCTTAGAGCAAGAAATGGCGCACGACACACCGCATGCGCGCGCCTTTGCCGCTTATTGCGCCGCCCAACGCCAGTGGCTGCGGCCCTACAGCTTGTTCCGCGCGCTGAAAGAATTTTACCGCTGGCAGACTTGGACGCAATGGCCCGAAGGGCTGGCCCAATTTCAAAAAGCCGCCGTGGACGAGTTTGAAACAAAGTACCGCGAATACGTGGACTTTTTCTCTTACGTGCAGTGGCAGGCGGACCTGCAGCTGCGCGGGGCCAAGATTTGCGCCCAACAAGCGGGTGTCTTTTTGTTTGGAGATATTCCTTTCGGTACCAATTTGGACAGCGCCGAAGTGTGGAGCGAACGCGAAAACTTCCGCTTGGATTGCTCCGTCGGCGCACCCCCGGACCAGTTTAGCGACAAGGGCCAATGCTGGGGCTTGCCCGCTTATAATTGGGAGCATATTCAAGCCACGCAGTTTGACCTGTGGCGGCGCAAAATCCGCCGTGCGGTGGAACTGTACGATTTGTTCCGCCTGGACCATTTGGTGGGCTTTTTCCGCACGTATATTTTTGCGCAAGGCGAGGAAACGGGCCACTTTGATTTGCAGGACGAACAAGCCCAAATTGACCGCGGTTACGCCTTTTTGCGCATGGTGTTAGACAGTGCGCGCGGGGCCCTGCCGGTAGGCGAGGATTTGGGCGTTATCCCCAACTACGTGCGCCGGATGCTGGTGGATTTGAAAATCCCGGGCTATAAAGTGCTGCGCTGGGAGCGTGAGGATAACGGTTATTACCGCGAGCCGCGCAATTACCCGGTGGTCTCTTTGGCTACCACGTCTACGCACGATACCGAGACCGTACGCGGCTGGTGGGAAACCCAACCCCAGCAGGAACGTGCGAATATTTGGGAAATGATTTCCGCCCAAAAAACCGACGGCAATGTACCCTTTAATTTAGACACGCAACGCGCCATTTTGCGCCGGGTGCTGACCAGCGCCTCGGCTATTACCATGTTCTCTTGGCAGGATATCATCGGCACGCTGGAGCGGGTCAATACGCCGGGGGTGGTCAGTGATGAAAACTGGACCTACCGCAGTGCGTATACGCCGCAAGAGGCCGCGCAGGTGTATCAGGCCCAACTGCAGAGCTACCAGCAGCTGCTTACCGAAACAGGGCGGCACAAATAAATGAATAGCCAGTATACCGCCATTATTCCCGTAGCGGGCAAGGGCGTGCGCCTGTTGCCCTATACGGCCCATTGTCCAAAAACCATGCTGACCTTGGCCGGGCGGCCGATCATTGCGCATATTTTGCAGCAGGTGCAAGCGTGCGGTATTCAAAAAGTGGTTTTTATTGTTGGATACCAAAAAGAAGCTTTGATAGATTTTGTGCGTGCCCATTATCCGCAGTTAGAGGTGTGTTTTGTAGAACAGCCCGAACCCAAGGGCTTGGGGCAGGCGGTTTATTTGGCCCAGCCCTTGGTGCAAGGCCCGTGCTTGATTGTGCTGGGGGATACGATTATTGACGGTGATTTGCGCCCGTTGGTGCAAGGTGGCCAAAACGCCGTGGGCGTAAAGGAAGTGGCCGACCCGCGCCGCTTTGGCGTGGTGGAAATGCGGGGAGAGCATATTGTTGGTTTTGAGGAAAAGCCGGAGCAGCCCAAGAGCCACTTGGCTCTTATTGGGGCGTATACGTTTTTGGATTCGGCACAGCTTTTTTCCGCATTGGAAGAAGTGATATCGTCGGGCAAAACCGTTAAAAATGAAATCCAGCTGACTGATGCGCTCTCCGTGTTGCTGCGCCGTGGGGTAAAAATTACGGCGCAAAAAATGGAAAACTGGTTTGACTGCGGCACTGTGGAAATTTTGTTGCAGACCAACCGCATTTTGCTGCAACGGCACAGCTCTGTCCCAAAGAAATTTCTGCAAGACAATCAAATTATCCCGCCGTGCTGGATTGATGAAAAGGCTCAGCTGAGCGGCTGCCGCTTGGGGCCGTATGTGTCGGTGGCGGAAGGGGCGGTGCTTAAAAATTGTCAGCTGCAAGATGTCATTGTGTCGCCCGATACACGCCTGGACGGCAAACAAGCCCAAGACAAAATTTTTGATAAATACAATCGGTAGATTACTTGGTTTTGGCTACAGCCTCTGCCTTTGGGGCGGGGGCTTTTTTATCGGTGGGTTCTTCGGCCTGAGCCGGAGCGGGTCCCACCGGAGCGGCGACGGTCGTGGTGGAGGTCTGCACGGGCTGTGCTGCGGCTGGCTCTTCGGGTGTTTGGGCCGACGGCTCAACTACCTCGGGAGGGAAAAGTTGGTCGGCCAGTTGTTCTGCCTTTTCTTTGGCTGTTGTGTAGTCTTGCGCCGCGCGGGAAAATTGCGACGTGGTGGGAGAACCGTCGGCGTTTTTGGCGATTTCCGCTTCGTAAATGGCTTTTTTCAATTCAAAATCCTGCACAGACAAAAAAAGCATAATTTGGTTAAACAGGCGCTCACGCTCGGTTTCCACCACCACAGAGCAAGAGCTCAAGGCCTGCGTCAGCGCATCTAAATTATGCTGGGTTTGCTGGGCGTTGGCCTCGTCTATGGCGGGATTGATACGGTCCATATCCGGCACGGACACCGCCGCCGCCACACTGGCATTGTGCGCGGGCAAATAAAAATTGCCCACCATCATGCCGGCGGTGAACACCAGCCCCAAAGTGAAAAGATATAAAACATAGCGCATATAAACATTCTAGCAAAAACGGCGCGCCGCGGCGAAATAAAAAAGACAAACGGGGTGAAAAATTGTTATAATAATATCAACAAATTCCGACGGAAAAAATAAAAACTTTTCACAACGGAAAAAAATTAGTATAATATTTATGTTGAGGGTTTGACCCGCAGCACACAAACCCTTGAAGTTCATTGACCGAATTTTAGCGCTCGTAGCTCAGTGGTAGAGCATCCGCCTTTTAAGCGGGGGGCCGTGAGTTCAAGTCTCACCGGGCGCACTTTTTAATGCCCTCTTCGTCTATCGGTTAGGACGTCGGATTTTCAATCCGAAAAGAGGAGTTCGATTCTCCTAGAGGGCGCCATTTGAAACCACATCAGATGATGTGGTTTTTTTATGCCCTCTAGGGCGGAATCGAACTCCTAACCCGCGCCGGAGCGGCAGCGAGGTCGACGGGGTAAAATAGGAGCAAAATCCAGCCGTTCGCGCCCGAGAGGGCGAATGGATTTTGCGCCTTTGCCGGGAGGCAAAGGGCGATTCTCCTAGAGGGCGCCATTTGAAATAAGCTCTGCAGCGATGCAGGGCTTTTTTTATGCCCTCTAGGGCAGAATCGAACTCCTAACCCGGGCTTGTTATGTCCTTTTCTCTTGGGCAGAAAAGGACCAAAAGGCCCCGCGGGCCTGCGGAGCATAAAAAATAAAATTTTCTTTATTCCGCCTTTAACTCGCCGCTTCATAGCGGCTCAAACAAAAGGTGGATTTTTGAATGAAATTTTATTTTTTATAAACGCTCCGATGGCCGCTGTGTGAACGGCGTAACGGCGTAACGGCGCAACAGCGAAAGCCCCTTGTTGTTATCAAATAATGTCATCCCCGAGAGTCTCAGTCGGGGATCTTCGTCTGACTAAGTTAAATAAGAAAAAGACCTCTTTTATATAAATATCAGCGGAAGATTCCCGACAACATTCCTCGGGAATGACACTTTGTTTTATAACGGACTTGCCGTTAAATAAAATAGAGGTCATCCTGAAAGGTTTTTGTTCAGGATCTTCCATTTTTCTAGTCGTTGTCGTTGTCTTTATTAAATAAACGACTTAGGAAAATGGAAGATGCTGAGCAGAGACATCTCAGCATGACAGCATTTTATGAACGGCGAAAGAGGTTGGGGGCCCGAACGCTGCGCGCCGCTAGCCCTTGAGGATGACGACATTTGATAACTGACGAAAGTGGTTGGTGGCCCGAATGCCGTGGGCGGCCGGGTCTCTTGGCAGGATCTGAGTGGATAAGCAAGTATGCGAAAATAAAAACAGGCAAATAAAAAACCCCGCCCGAAGGCGGGGTTTAAAACGTCTGCTTGGATTAGATCTCGCAGGAATCGCCCGAGAGTTCATCAATACCGCAGAAGTCAGCGCACAAAGCTTTGGAAGCTTCCGCCACTTTGCCGGTACCGCCAGCCGTGCAGGTCACAGTCGTGCTCTGGTACGGGCGGCTCAGGTAGTAGTTATACTGGCTGTTGTTCACGCGGTAAGCGGTGGCGGCAGCCGTGTCATAACCCGCGGTGGTGGTGTTGGTTTGGTCCAAGGTGATGGCGAAACCATTGCCGCAGCCATCAGAGGTGCCGGAAGCTTCAACGGCGGTCGTCGGGTTGGTGCCTTTGGTGCAGAAGGTCGGCACCACTTCAGACGTCGGAGAGACATCCAAACCGCTGAATTTGGCGGCATAGGTGTTCATCTTCATATAGCGTCTTTGTTGCGCTTGGGCAATGTTGCCGAGCAGCCCTTGGGCTTCGGTCATGCGGGCGCGTTCTACCGCTTTGAAGTAAGCGGGCAAGGCCATGGCGGCCAAAATACCGATGATCAACACGACCACCAGCAATTCAATCAGGGTAAAACCCTTTTTATTCATAAAACCTCCTACAGTTTTACTTTGAATAGAATATGTAGCCTTGGCGGCTACCCCTTTAGTTTAGCAGTAATGAAACAGAAAATCAAGTGCTTTTTTTAAAAATAAAAACCGTCGCATTGCGCGGCGGTCTAAAAACGGAAAACTCCGACGGAGCGCCGCTTATTCTCCTTCCGGGGTTTGCAACGCAATGCGTGGGTCGGCGGGGATTTCATCCGGGCTGTCCAGCCCCATAAAATCGGCGCAGAACAGACCGTCCTCGCGTTTGCCTTGCGGCGGAATGCAGTAGACTTTATCGTCCTTAAAATTGCGCAACAAGGTGTAGCCGTAGTTGAAACTGCCAATGCGATCGGCCACGACAAACCACTCGTCGCCCAAATTTTGGAAGTACATTTTATACCCACCTTGCGGCTCGGAAGAACCTTTAGCTCCTCCTTTGGTGTAGTAAATTTGGGAATTGGAAGACAAATAATCGCTGCCGGGCTGCACTTGGCGGGGCATCGTGTCCAGCCGGGCCCAGCTGAGCGTGTAATGTCCTTGGCGCATCGCTTGCCGCTCTTGGGCGTAAATGCCTAAGCCGATGAGGTTCTCCGCCTCGCCGGCGCGGGTACGCTCAATAGCGCGGCCAAAGGACAAAATGGCAAACGCACTGAGAATACCGATAATAATGACCACAACCAATATTTCAATGAGTGTAAACCCTTTTTTTGTGTTGAAACTCATCATATAATAAGCTCCGAATGTGTTACAGATTGGTGGCCAACAAAGCAAACAGACCCAGGAACACCACGCACAAGAGCAGCTTGGTCAACCCCAAATGTTTTTTCAAAAAGTCATTAAAACCTTTGGACTCGTAGCCCGCCACCGCCAGCGCAAACACGGCAATCAGCGGCACGATGAACATCAAATTGTATAGTAGCAAATAAATAACAGCTTTGACACGGAAGGCCGGGTCTTGCATAATCAGCACCACGGTGGGCATATACACTTGCCCGGTGCAGACGGCTTCCACCAGCGATACGCAAAAGCCCACCGCCAACGCGGCCAAGGTCAAGCGCCAAACGCTGTCGTGTTTTTCCCGCAGGAAGAAGCCCATAATTTTGTGGATGCGCACCTTGAGGTTGGTGGGCAGCTGCAGGAGCATTTTGTCTGACTTTTTGGTTTTTTGGTAAATCCAAAAATCATACAGACTCAGCACGAAAAAGCCCAGGCACAACAGGGCGGTAATCCAGTAAAACGCCTTGATGACCCAGTAAAACCCGCGCATGGCGTAGAGGAACTGAAAGATGCCCAACCCGATAAGCACATAGGCGATAAACACCGCCACGCAGTAAGAGGTGCCGACGACAATAATCTCTTTGCGGGTGTATTTGTACACCGTTAAGAAAGACACAAAGAACACAATAACCGCAAAGGCGCACGGGTTAATCCCGTCCACCAAGCCCGCACCGATAATGGCCCAAAAGGTAATCTTTTTAAAGGCGGTTTGGGTATCTTGTTTTTGGGCGGCCACTTGGGTTTTTTGTTGCAGCAGTTGGGCTTTTTCTATGGCGGCTTCGGCATAGGTTTTGATTTCATGCGGATAGCCCATCATGTAGGTGTCGCCCACAATAGCAGTGGGGTAGGCCGGGCTTTTGCCGTGGGCCTTGGCGGTTTCCGCTAAAATCAGATTGTTGCCGTCTTTGGAAATATCATAGATGATAAAGTTGACGCTGTCTTTGTATTTTTCTTGCAGGACGGGCAGGTATTCATTTTCAAAATGTTTGCAGTGCACGCAGGTGGGGCTGACGAAAATAGCAAAGTCCACCTTTTCTTGCGCGGGGGCTGCCCACACGGCGGTGGCGCACAGCGCAGCTAAAAAGCCAAGCAGCAGTTTCTTCATCTTACAGCCCTCCTTTCATAAACTCAGACACGCCTTTCATCACCATGTCCACCGACATTAACACCAGGATCATACCGGTGAGGCGTTCAATGGCGGCCAAGCCGCGTTTGCCCAGCAAATTGCTGATAGGGAAAGACAACATCAGCACGGCCGAGTTGATGACCGAGGCCACCAATACCGCCGCCAACGTGATGAGTTTGTTGGGTTGTTGGGCCGACAAAATCATGACAATGGACAAGGCCGCCGGGCCCGCCACCAGCGGAATGGCCAGTGGCACGATGAAGGGCTCTTCTTCCTTGGGGCTGGATTGGGTTTCGTCGTCGTTGCTAAACACCAATTTGACGGAGATAATAAACAAAATAATGCCGCCGGCGATGCTCAGCGAATACGAGCTGATGCCAAAAGCGTTTAAGAACCATTTGCCCAAGAACAAAAAGGCTACAGTAATGCCCAGCGCGATAGATAATTCGCGGATGAGCACGGTTTTGCGCCGCTCCGGGGCGACTTTTTTCAACGCGGAAATGAACAGCGGAATATTACCAAACGGGTCCATGACCAAACACAGGGTAATGACGGAAGAGATGAAAAGTTCCATAACAGCTCCTTAATTTGCAATACACAACCACCGGCGCGGCGGAGCCGCGGCGGCTTTTATATAGTATAGCATTTCCGCCCTGGGGCGAGAAACGCCTAACCCAAAATGGGGTGTACGCCGAAAAACCGATTTTGTAAAATAAACCTATGTTTGACCGCAGACGAAGCAGCTTTTATCATTTGGCCAAGTGGTTCTTTTTGGCTACGTTCATCGGCATCGTGGTGGGCGCGGTGGACGCCGCCTTTTTGAAGGCGCTGGACAAGACCATTCATTGGCGCAACCAATTCCCACTGTATTATATAGGGTTGCCGGTGTTTTTGTATGTGATTTGGCTGCTTTCCCGCAAGGCCGCACCCAAGGCGCAGGATTATTCCACGGACGCCGTGATTAACAAAATCAACACCTACCGCCCGGTGGGGTTTGTGTCGGTGTTAAAGTCTCTCTTTTTATCTATTTTTACCATGGTAGTGGGCGGCTCGGCCGGTAAAGAAGCCCCCTGCGCCGACGCGGGCGCGGGGTTAGGCTCGGTATTTGCGCGGCTGTTTCGCATGGATTTAGAGGACCAGCGCAAGATGATGATTTGCGGCGTGAGTGCGGGATTTGCCGGGGTGTTTGGTGTGCCGATATCCGGCGCGCTGTTCGGGCTGGAAGTGCTGTGGGTGGGCCATATTTTTTATGAAGTGATGTTCCCCGCGTTTATTGCTGGGATTACGGCCTTTCAGGTGACCACCTATTTGGGCGTGGATTATATTTATCATCCGATGAATTTTGCCCCGGTATTTGCCGAGAAATTCTTTTTAAAGGTGCTGGTGGCGGGGCTGTTTTTTGGCGTGGTGTCTATTATTTTTACGGAACTACTTAAGCTAATGAAGGTGCTGTTCCGCTATTTTACGGTAAAGACTTCGCCGTTTTGGCGCAGCTTTATCGGCGGGGTGGTGCTGGTGTTGGTGGGGTTGTTTATCTCCCCTTTATATTTGGGCTTGGGCGTGGACGGCTTTAACGGGGTGCTTTCCGGCGGCGCGTTGGAGAGCCCGTTTGGATTTCTGATTAAATCGTTTACCACGGCGGTCACCTTTGCCGCCGGCGGCGTGGGCGGCATTGTAACGCCGATCTTTTTTATCGGCGCACAGGCGGGGGCCGCGGTGGCGTCTTTTTTGGGAACGGACCCGGCCACCATGGCTGCGTTGGGGTTGGTGGCGGTGCTGGCGGGGGCGGCCAATACGCCGCTGTCGGCCAGCATTATGGCCATAGAACTTTTCGGCGCGGAAATCGCCCCGTATGCCGCAGTGGCGTGTGTGATTAGCTTTTTGATGTCCGGGCAACAGAGCGTGTACGCCAGCCAGCGCGTGTCTTTTGACAAAAATAAATCCGGTCTCAGCGTGCCCGTGGATTACGACCACCCGCAACAGGCGCAGCGCATGACCAAAAAGGGCCGCGTGCTTAAAACGCTCAAAGATATGGCCAAGCATCTCATCCCCGACCCCAAGGGCTTTGACGACGAAAAATAGGGAAAGGGTCCCACTCTTTTTATGTCCTTTTCTTCGGGGCAGAAAAGGACCAAAGGACTGCCATGATGTATCCCTACTTTTCTCCGGGGCAGAAAAGTAGGCAAAAGGCCCCGCGCTTGTTATGTCCTTTTCTCCAGGGCAGAAAAGGACCAAAAGGCCCCGCGGGCCTGCGGA
>CAVHDF010000049.1:0-11378 GCA_963634865.1 Eggerthellaceae bacterium | reverse complement strand
CCGAACCCTGCGGGCCGCCACTCCTTCGGGAATGACGTAAGGAGAGGACATATAGGCGGCTTTACGCTCATTGAACTTCTTGTCGTTGTGCTCATCATCGGCATACTCTCTGCTGTGGCGTTGCCACAATACCGTTTGGCGGTAGAAAAGGCCCGGGCCGTCGAAGCGGTGGTCAATGTACGCGCCTTGTCCGACGCATTGGAGCGCTATTATATGGCTAATGGGGAATATCCCACTTGCCAGGACCAAGGAACAAATAAATGCGCTGCTGCGTCAGCTTCTTTCATCAATAGCATGGGGCTGGATATCAAAGTGCAGGATGTGAAAGGGTTTCATTACCGTTTTTATAATCATGTTTACATCGGATTGGAAAAAGATGCAAACAGCCCTGTGCTCTATGTGATTAGCGATACCTTTAAACATGAAGGGAATGCTTGGAATACTCGAGGGATTACTTGCAATGCTCAGATACCAGGGGATGGAGACACCATAGCCCACCGCATTTGCAAAAGTTTATGCGGTACCACCCAATTGCACCAAGTGTTTGGCAGCGGGCAGTATGGCTGTGAAATCAAATAAAAAAGCCGCCGAAGAGGCGGCTTCTTGATATTAAATTATTTTTGCTCAGGTGGTACGCTTTCTGCCGGAGTGGGTTCCGGCTTCGCAGGCTCCGCCGTTTCCTTTTCCGGGGTGTGTTTTAAATCCAACGCGGCAAACACCGCCCCGCGGTTGTCGTTGAGCCAGCGGCGGTGCGCTTTGTATTCCGGGCAATACTGCGCCACCAATTGCCAATATTCCGTGCCGTGGTTCATATGCACCAGATGAGACAGCTCATGCACAATCAAATAATCCCGCACGGCCACGGGCATTTTGATGATGTGATAGGTGTAGTTGATGTTTTTCTTGGCGGAACAACTGGCCCACAGCGACTGCTGGTTTTTGACGGTAATATTGTTAAATTCCACGCCCATTTTTTGCGCCCATTCGGCTGTTTTGGCGCGCAATACTTCCCCGGCTTTTTCGCGCAGCCAATGGTCGGCCAAGGCATTGGGGTCGGCCTGCGGAGTTTGCAGATAAATCTGAAAGCAATCCCCG
The DNA here is from genome assembly GCA_963634865.1 of Eggerthellaceae bacterium. Taxonomy (GTDB): domain Bacteria; phylum Elusimicrobiota; class Elusimicrobia; order Elusimicrobiales; family Elusimicrobiaceae; genus Avelusimicrobium. The sequence continues at coordinate 10,283 of CAVHDF010000049.1, read as the reverse complement.
GCAAAATCCACCCCTTCCTCTTGGTCCGGGGTGACGTGGACGTGGGCGGGATAGAGCTTGCCCTCGTAGAGGATTTTGCCCGATTCGGTCTCGGCGTTTTCGCTCGGGCCGCCGAACACTTCCGGCAGCTCTTTTTTAAGCCGTTCAATAAATAGTTTTACGTCGCTGATGACGGTTTGTGTATCTGCCATAATTTCATTATAGCAATTTCCTTTTGCGGCTTTGCGCCCGCCCGCGCAGAAAATGGCGAAAAACCGGCGAATATTTTATACAATAGTCCTATATCGGGAGGAAACCAAGTGACCTCAAACAACCTTAAAAAAACCCCGCTTTGCGCCGCTTGTGAGGCCGCCGGCGGAAAAATGGTGGATTTCCACGGGTGGCTTTTGCCCGTGCAGTTTGACAGCATTATTGCCGAGCACAAGGCCGTGCGTGAGGGGGCCGGGATGTTTGACGTGTCCCACATGGGGCAAGTGTTTGTAGAAGGGCCCGACGCCTGGAAATTTTTGCAATACATCAACACCAACCAAATCAAAAATACGCCCGCGGCGGGTACGTATTCGCATATTGTTGACGAACAGGGCCGCATTATAGACGACGCCATTTCTTTTTGCTTAACCCCGGAAAAATTTTTGGTGGTGGTCAACGCCGCTTGCATAGACACCGATGTGGCCTGGTTTAAAAAACACGCCGCCGGGTTTAACGTGACCATTACCGACGACAGCGCTCGCTGGGGCATGATTGCCCTGCAGGGGCCGCAGGCCTTGGCGCAGGCATCTAACCTGATTGCGGGCGTGCAAGAGATGCCCCGTTTTACTATAAAGGAAATAACCCTCTTTGGTGCGCCGGGTTATGTCACCCGTACGGGCTACACCGGGGAAGACGGCGTAGAGATTATGGCCAGCCCCGAGGCAATTGTAAAAGTGTGGGATGCTTTGCTTAAAGCCGGGGTCAAACCCTGCGGTTTGGGCGCGCGCGACGTGCTGCGCCTGGAAGCGGGCTACCTGCTTAACGGCGTAGACGCCGACGGCCGCCAAACCCCGTACGAGGCCGGTTGCGGCTGGGTGGTCAAGCTGATGAAAGACCATTTCATCGGCAAGGACGCTTTGCAGGCGCAAAAGGCCGCCGGGTTCCCGCGCTGTTTGACGAGCTTTGTGTTAACGGGGGCCGGCGTGCCCCGCGGGGGCTGCAAAGTTTTTAAGGACGGGGCGGAAGTGGGGCTGCTGACCAGCGGCACCTATTCGCCTTTGTTTAAAGGCATTGCCGTAGGCTATGCCGATGTGGCCCTGCAAGAGGGCGACGCAGTGGAAATAGAAGTGCACGGGCGGAAAATTCCGGCCAAAAAAGTCAAAACACCGTTTTATAAAAACCGGGTATAATTTCAGTTCAAGGAGAATACGATGCATACGGCAGAAAACAGCAAATACGCCAAAACCCACGAATGGGCCCATATGGAAGGGGACATCGCCACCGTGGGCATCAGCGAGCACGCCCAGCAGGAAATCGGCGATATCGTTTTTATTGACTTGCCCAAAGTGGGGCAAAAGGTAACCGCGGGGCAGAACTGCTGCGTGGTGGAATCAGTCAAATCCGCCAGCGAAATTTACGCTCCCGTCAGCGGTGAAATCGTGGAAGTCAACGAGGCCTTAAATGCCGACCCGGCCTTGGTCAACCGCGAAGCGCACGGCAACGGCTGGTTGTTTAAAATCAAAGCCTCGGCTCCGGCGGAATACGAAGCTCTGCTGGACCTGAGCGCATATAAACAAACCATTGCCTAAGCAAACATCTTCCTCCCCCGCCTTTGCGGCGGGGGATTTTTAAAGAGGCTTTTCATGTTTACATCCAATACCCCCGAAAATATCCGAGAAATGTTGGCCAAAATCGGCGTGGAAAAAGTGGAGGATTTGTTCGCCGCTGTTCCCGCCGACGTGCGCTACCCCGCCTTGCAGCTGCCCCCGGCCTTGACCGAGGGCGCTTTAACCCGCCACCTGCAAGAACTGGCGGGCAAAAATAAACCTTTGTCCAATTTCATCGGCGCCGGGTGCGAAGAGCATTTTATCCCGGCCGCCGTAAACGCACTCAGCAGCCGCGGCGAATTTTTAACCGCTTACACGCCGTATCAGGCCGAAGCCAGCCAAGGCACGCTGCAAACGATTTACGAATTCCAAAGCTGCATCTGCGAACTGTTTGATATGGACGTGTGCAGCGCTTCCCATTACGACGGGGCCACTGCGCTGGCTGAGGCCTGCGCCGCCTGTCTGCGCGTGAATAACAAAACTAAAATTTTGTATTCTGCCGGGCTGCACCCGCACTACAAACAGGTGCTTAAAACCTATTTGAAACATGTCCCCGGGCTGGCGCTGCAAGAAGTGCCTCTGCAAAACGGCACGGTGGATTTAACGGCATTAAAAACCGCTTTGACCCCGGAGGTTTCTTGCTTTGCCGTGGCCGGGCCGAACTTTTTGGGCCAGCTGGAGCCGCTGGAGGACATTTCCGCCTTGGTGCACGGAGCGGGGGCCTTGCTGGTGGCGGTGGCCAAACCATTGGCTTTGGGTGTGTTGCATACGCCGGGCCAATATGGGGCGGATTTCGCCGTGGCCGAAGGGCAACCTCTGGGCAATGCCATGAATTTTGGCGGTCCGGGCTTGGGCATTTTTACATGCAAAAAAGAATATGTCCGCCAAGTGCCCGGACGCATCGTGGGCATGGCCAAGGACAAAGACGGCAAACGTTCCTTTGTACTGACCCTGCAAGCGCGCGAGCAGCACATCCGCCGCGAACGCGCCGCCTCTAACATTTGCTCCAACGAAGCGCTCTGCGCCCTCAACGCCGTGATTTACCTGACCTTATTGGGCCCGGCGGGGCTGCGGGAAGTGGCTGAGCTGAATTTAGAGCGTGCCCACCGCCTTAAGGACATGCTGGTGGCGGACGGACACAAAGTCAAATTTGACGGGCTGTTCTTCAATGAATTTGTGCTGCAGTTGCACGCGCCGGCCAAGCAAGTCATTAAGAAGTTAGCCAAAAAAGGCATTGCTGCCGGGTTTGACTTGGGCCGCGTCAGCAAGGATTTGGCGAACTGCTTGCTGGTTTGCGTCACGGAGACCAAGACGGAAGAAGACCTGCAAAACTATGTGCAGGCGCTGAGGGGGTTTTAATATGCAAGAGATTTTGCAACCCAGTATGCTGAGTTTGGAAAAATCCGTCCCGGGCCGCCGGGCGGTGCGGTTTGAAAAACCCCAATACACGCCGGACCATTATTTGCCGGCCAAGTACCTGCGCAGCCACACGCCGCGCTTGCCACAACTGAGCGAGCTGGATGTGGTGCGGCATTTTACCAATTTGTCCCGCAAGAACTATTGCTTGGACAGCCATTTCTATCCGCTGGGTTCGTGCACCATGAAGTACAACCCCAAAGCCTACGACGTGCTCAGCAATTTGGCTCCGCTGACGGCGGCGCATCCGTTTGCCCCGCAGGAAGCCGTGCAAGGCACGCTGGAAATCTTATACCGTTTGCAGGAAATGCTCAAAGAAATTACCGGGCTTTCCGCCTTTACTTTGCAGCCGGCGGCTGGGGCGCACGGCGAACTGACGGGCATTTTGACCGCGCGGGCGTATTTTGACCACCGCAAAGATAAAAAACGTACCGAAGTCATCGTGCCCGATACCGCCCACGGCACCAATCCGGCCACCTCGCACATGGCGGGCTATCAGGTAATTAACATCAAATCCGGCCCGGACGGCTGTGTGGACAAAGCGGCATTGCAAAACGCCTTGTCTGAGCGTACGGCCGTGGTCATGCTGACCGTGCCCAATACGGTGGGGTTGTTTGAAAAGGACATCCGCGAAATTGCGGACAGGGTGCATAAAGCCGGCGCGCTGCTGTATATGGACGGAGCCAACTTTAACGCTTTGTTGGGGGTGGCCAAACCGGCGGACTTTGGCGTGGATTTAATGCACCTGAATCTGCACAAATCCTTTGCCGCTCCGCACGGGGGCGGCGGCCCGGGGTCCGGCCCGGTGGGCGCGGCGGCGCATGTGGCGCCTTTCTTGCCCAAACCGTTGGTGGAACAAAAGAACGGCAAGTATGTTTTGAATGAAAAAATGCCTAAAAGCCTAGGCAAAATGAAAGCGTTTTTTGGCAATATTTCCGTTTGCGTGCGTGCGTATTGTTATTTGCGGCAGTTTGACGGGAAAACGCTTAAAAACATTGCCGAGCAGGCGGTGTTGAACGCCAACTATGTGCGGGTGTGCTTGAAAGATGAATTCCCGGCTTTCTTTGATGCCCCCTGCATGCATGAGTGCGTGCTGACCATTCAAAAGGACAAAATGAACGGCGTGCGCACGGCCGATATTGCCAAACGGTTGCTGGACTATGGTTTTTACGCACCGACGATTTATTTCCCGTTGATTGTGCCTGAGGCTCTGATGATAGAGCCCACCGAGACGGAAAATAAAGAAATGTTGGACTTGTTTGTACAAGCCCTGCGGGCTATTTTTGCCGAAGCGGCCACGCAGCCGCAAACCGTGCACGAGGCCCCGCATCACCAACCCGTCGGCCGTATTGACGAAGTGGGTGCGGCGCGCGAGCCGAACTTGCGCTGGTAAATTGATAAACGGCGCGGAGAGTGCCGCGCCGTTTCTTTATGGGAAAAATTTTACAAACGCCGGCCTTGTCCGTATTTGAACAAATGGCCCTGGACGAAATACTGGCCCAGGCCCCGCTGGCCGAGCCGCTATTGCGCTTTTACTGTTGGACGCCCGGCCCGGCGGTGACGTTTGGCTATGCCCAGTTTTATGATTTTGTGCGCCGGGATGTTCCCGCGCAGGCCGGGCCCCTGTGCCGCCGCCCGACGGGAGGGGGCATTGTACTGCACGGGCAGGATTTAACTTTTAGCGTGTTGTTTGCCAGCGCGCAGCCGCGCCCGAAGGAAATTTATGCCCGCTTGCACGCAGCTATAGAGGCCGCCTTGGACCGGTTCGGTGCGGTGCATGCCCATCGGCAGGGGACCGTGCCCAATCAGGCGTATTTGCCCCAATCCGGCGGCAGCGCCAGCGGGTGCTTTGTGAACCCGGTGCAGGATGATTTATTGTGCGGGGATAAAAAAATTTTAGGCGGGGCCATACGCCGCTTTGGCCAGCGGGTGTTGTATCAAGGCTCTTTGCAATGCGCGCAGGCGCGGGAGAACCCGCTCTTTGCGCAAGCGGTGGCGGCGGGGCTGAGTGAGGCCTTGCAAACACCGTGGGAAGAAACGGCCGTGCCCGCAGCGGTTTTGGCCGCAGCCCGGCAGTTGGCGCAAACGCAGTACGCCACGCCGGCTTGGAATGAGAAATTTTAATGAAGAACAGTTGGAAATTAATCGTTGCCGTCATTTTATTGCCTACCGTCTTTTTCGTACTGGCGGAGACTTTTGGCGCGTGTTGGAGCGTGCTCAAGGATTTCCAAACCGCCGTGGGATTTTTGGCGGGGGGTGCTTTGTACGGGGTCATCCATTTCGCCGGATTTCATTTTGACCGCATGTATGTGTGGGGACATGAAACCACCCATGCCGTGGCGGCGATGTTGTTTGGCTTTCGCGTGCATTCCATGACGGTCAATAAGGACAGCGGCAATGTAAAAATGGACCGCTGCAACGCCGCCGTGGTGCTGGCCCCGTATGTGGTGCCGCTGTATGCCTTAATGGCCGGGCTGGTGTATTTGGCTTTGGAGTTGTGTATAGACGCAGCACCTTATCGCCCGGTGTTTGTGTTTGTAGCGGGCTTTTTGATGGCTTTTCACTATGTGCAGACGGTCAAAACCTTATGGGAAACCCAACAGCCGGATTTGCAGTTGGCCGGGGGACGGATTTTTTCCGTGGTGATGATCGTCTTGTGCAATGCGGTGGTGTTGACCTTGGTGCTCAAGACCTTGTTCCCGGAGCGGGTGGCCCTGGTGGCCATGGCGCGGGCCATTGCCGTTAGCACCTATAACACGTGGAAAATTGTGATAAACTATATCATGGAACATATTCACCAGGCGCAAGCATAAGAAACTATGAGTAAAAAAGAAACCAAATCAACCGTTGCAAAACCCCGCTTAGCCAAGAGGCTTTTGCGCTGGACGGGCGGTTTGTGTAAATGGGTGCTGCGGCTGAGTTTGTTTGTGATTATGCTGGTGTTTCTGGTCGGCGCGGGGCTGTGGGTGGCGGCGCTAAAGATGTTTAATGCCCAGCAGATCAGCGAGGCGTTGGCCGGCCGCCTGCAAACGCTTTTTGACCGCCCGGTGGTTATTTCTTCTTTGGATTTGAAATTTTTAAACACGGTGGAGCTCAAGGGCTTTGCCGTTTTGGATGACCAAATACGCCCGGGAGAACCGTTCTTATCGGCCGAGTCTGTACTCATCCGCTACAAAGTGTTGCCGCTGCTGGAAAATAAGCTGATTATTGACGAAGTGACTCTGCAGCGCCCGCGCATTCAAATTGTTCGCGACGAAGCCGGCACCTACAATACCCCGCCTGTGCGCACGGCAGCTGCGCAAGAGACGTACGTTAGCGGGGTGCGGGGGGAGCGCCTGCAAGTCAGCATAGAGGACTGGCGCATTCGCGACGGCGTGCTGAGTTACAAAGATTTGGGCGCCGGGGTCAGCCATGCGGTGTACGGGCTGAATGTGCACTTTTCCCATTTGCGGTTCAATGAGTTGTCTCGCTTTCGGCTGGAGACGGTTTTGCGCAACCGCTGGAAGGATAATATTTCCGATTTGGAAATCCGCGGGACGGGGCAAATTAACTTCGCTGATTTTGATTGGAGCAAGTTTGCTTTGCGCAATTTCAAAACGCAGGTGGCTTTGTTCCGCAAGCCGGTACGCCTGACGGTGGATATAGACAATTTGCAAACGCCTTTCTTTACCGTACAGGCCGAGGCTCCTGCCTTTGACCAGCAGGATTTGAGCGTATTTCAAAAAGATTTGCCCGTTTTTCAAGTGCCCAGCAGCCGTTGGACGGCCCGCGGCCGCTTGGGCGTCGGATACACGCAACTGCATTTAGACGAGCTGAGCGCCAAAACCAAAAATATGACGGTCAGCGTTTCTGGCACGATGGATTTTGCCGCGGCTACGCCGCTGGCGTTCTCTTTGCAGGCCAAAACCGGGTGGGGCGATTTGGCGGTGCTCAGCAAAAATTGGCCCGCCTTGGCGCGTTTTCAGCTGACCGGGCAGGGCCAGGCTTCGGCCGAGCTGATACGCAAAGAGGGTCAATTTTCTTTGCCGGTGGCGCAAATCAACGCCAAACAAGTCAGCGGCAACTTTTGGGGGTTTGAAACGTCCGGAGTGTCGGGCAGTTTTATCGCCAAGAAAAACGGGACGGATTTGTATGCCGCCACGACGGACGGCCGCGTGAAAATCAAAGACACCGTTTTTGATAAGCTCAAATTAACGGGCTCTTACCGCAAGGGCAATGTGTATGCCTATATCGGCTCGGGCACGTTAGACGGCGTGCCCTTGAAGATGCGCCTGTCCATAGACCGTATCAAAAGCCCGCGGCGCGATATCAGCACTTCCATTTATTTGAAACATTTTGAGCCGATGCCCTTTATCCGGGTGGTGCAAGATTTTGCCGACGTGATTATGGACATTCCCAAAACCAAGCACAAGCCCTCCCCCGTGCAAACCGGGGACCTGGCTTGGCTGCGCAACTTCCGCGACCGGCTGCCGCAGTTTATGCCCAACTTCTCCGGCATGCTGTATGCAGACACCTTTGCCAGCACGGTGCTCTCCGGGCGGGATTTTAATGCGGAGTTTGCTTTCACGGGGCTCTTGCCCGGTGCGGCCAAATTAAACGGCACCTTGGACGTGGAGCTCAAAGACGGGGTTATCCACCAAATGGAAAAACTGGCCGAGGAGCAGCAAGCGCTCAACATTACTTTCACGCCGTTTATTATGATGCACCGTATGGAACGCAGCGGAAGCTTTAAGGTGGGGGAAGTGCTTAAGGATGTGGCCTTTAATGAAATGGCCGCCTCTGTGGATTTCAAAAATGGTACGATGATTATTAACAACGCCTACACGCAAGGTCCGGTGATATCGGCCGCGGTGTCTGGCTGGACGGACTGGGTCCGGGAAACTTTTGAGTTGCTCATTTGGACGATGTTCACTCCGTCTTCTAAGGCGGGGCTGCTGGCCGAGAATTTAACCGATGAATCGGGCAATCCGGCCCTGGCGTTTAAGGTGTCGTCGTCCATGTTAAAACCGCGTCTGGAAATGTTGCGCGCCAAAAAAACCGGGGTGCAGATAGACGCTGCGCGCCGCCGCGGGCTGCGCACCGAATTTACAAAAAGCCGCGCTTTTTTGAAAGGAGAATTCAATGCCAAGAAATAGCTTAGACTTGTTGTCGCTTTTGCAGGAGCATGGGGCCATTGTAGAGGGCCATTTTGTAATGCCGTCTGGCTTTCACAGCCAAACGTATATTCAAACCTCGTTGCTGCTGCAGCACCCCAATTTAGCGCAGAAAATCGCGCAGGCCATGTCGGACAAATTTCCCGCGCATGCCGATGTGGTGATGGCGCTGACGCCGTCCAACTCCGTCTTGGCGCAGGAAGTTGCCCGCGTGCGCGGCGCCCGGGCCATTTTTGCTTCCAAAGATGCACAGGGCCGTATGATTTTAAAACACAATTTTGTCATTAAACCGGGTGAAAGCGTGCTGCTGGTGGATGACGTTACCGTCGGCGGGCGCAAGGTGTTGCAGGCCGAAGAGATGATTAAGGCCGCCGGGGCCAAAGTGTTGGGCGTGACCGTGATGGTGGACCGCTCTATGGGTATTTTGCCGGTGGAATTGCCGCTGCGGGCCTTGCTGGCTTATCCCATTCGCACATTCCACGCCAAGGATTGCCCTTTGTGCGCCTCCCGCGTGCCCGTGCAGGAAATTGACGATTTGAATAAGGAAGAAGAACATGACGGAAATTAAACTCAAACCCAAAGAACACCGCCGCATTGAGGCGGGGCATTACTGGATTTTTTCCAACGAAATTGACGGCTTGGACACCTCTATAGAGCCGGGCACTTTGGTGCGCGTGCTGGACAGCGAGGGCAACTGCGTGGGCACGGGCTTTTTTAATCCGCACAGCCTGATTGCCGTGCGCATGGTGCAAAAAGGCCCCGAGCCGCTGCCGGAAGATTTTATTTTTCAAAATTTAGACATGGCCTACGATTACCGCAAGGAAATCGGCGTGCGCAAATACGGCCGCATGTGCTATGGCGAAAGCGACAATATGCCCGGGTTGATTGTGGACCGCTACGGAGATATTTTGGTGGTGGAAATTTTGACCGCCGGCATGGAGAAGCAAAAAGAGGCCATCACCGCCGCTCTGAAAAAAATCTACAAACCCAAAGGCATTTTGTACCGCGCTGACAGCGCATTCCGCACTTTGGAGGGATTAGGCAATACGCCCGAAGTGGTGGGCGAAGTGCCCGACACCGTGCAGATTGAGGAGAACGGGGTGAAGTATGAAGTGCCGCTGCGCGTGGGCCAAAAGACGGGCTTTTACTACGACCAACGCGAAAACCGCGCCTTCTTAAAACCTTATTTCAAAGATAAATTGGTGTTGGATTTGTACAGCTATATTGGCTCCTTTGGCATTACGGCCGCTTTAGATGGCGCCGCCCAGGTGTGGGGTTGTGATTCCTCTGCCGCCGCCGTGGAATTTGCCAATAAAAATGCCGAATTGAACGGCGTCAAAGATTTGGCGGTCTTCCACCGCGACGATGCCGAGCGCATTTTGTCGGCCATGAAGAAAAAGGAATTGCCCGACCAGCCGGATTTTGTATTGCTGGACCCGCCGGCCTTTGCCAAGAGCCGCAAGAATTTGCCCAAAGCCGTGGGGCTGTATGTGAAGTTGGTCAAAATGGCCCTGGAAGGTTTGGAAAAGGGCGGCTATTTGGCGTTTTCCACTTGCTCGCACCATATCTCGCGGGAGCTGTTTATGGACATCATCCGCCAAGGCGTGAGTAAATCGGGCAAGCGCGCCGTGTTGGTGGAGCTGCGCGGGCAAGCCAAGGACCACCCCATTTTAATGGGAATGCCGGAGACGGATTACTTGCACTTTGCATTGCTCCAACTGCGGTAGGATTTATAAAGGCCCTTTTCCACTTAACGGAAAAGGGCCTTAAACTTTCTGCGGGTTTACAGTTTTGGTAGTCGCCTAAATTAAATAACGGAAACATGGAAGATGCTGAGCAGAGATATCTCAGCATGACCCTGATTTTTATAAACGGCGAAAGCGGTTGAGATCCCCGATAGAGACACTCGGGGATGACG
>CAVHDF010000048.1:0-11645 GCA_963634865.1 Eggerthellaceae bacterium | reverse complement strand
GGCGGAATAAAGAAAATTTTATTTTTTATGCTCCGCAGGCCCGCGGGGCCTTTTGCTTACTTTTCTGCCCCGGAGAAAAGTAAGATGTTCCGCGGGGCCTTTGGGTCCTTTTCTGCCCCAGAGAAGAGTAGGAATACATCGCGAAAGTTTTGGGGCCCTTACTATTTAGCAGGGAAAAAACCGCGCCAAAAAGGTCTCTTCCTCTAGCGGCTAGAACAACACGCCACTATAAACATCAACACGGTTTGGGTTCCAACCCCTATCATACACCACGCCCACCAAATACAGGCCAGCCAAATTCGCCCAGGGTGTCCAAAAAAGCTTGAGCCATAAACCAGCGAAGCCAAAAAGGCGCCCCCAATCAATACCGCCCCCGCCACGCAAAGGAAGTCTCCCACTTTTCCAGAAAAACACCGCACTATCTGCGCAGCGACAAACGCATAAAACTCCCAAACTATCAAGACCAAAATAGAACCGCCGAAGAACCCCCACAGCGACATTTCCCCACTCACGACCCCGTGCCAAAGCCATTGGTGTATCGTCCAAGGTGCTTTGAGTAAAAACAGCCCCCAGCGGCGCAAAACCCATATCATCACCACCCAATACGCCAAACCACCCAGGACAAGCAGACTCTCCCGGACCCATTTGTTATTCAACCATTTTTTCATTTTGCAAAAAGGCCTCTCCCTGGCGGCCTTAAAAATTTACAGCACTTGTTTCAACTCCAGTGGGGCCGAGGTTTTATCCACCAGCACCGCGGCGTGCGTGTTGGTCTTTTTATCCAACCCAAATACATTCACGCGGTAAGCCACCACCAATTTGCCGTCTACCACGCGGGCAGAGTCTATCTCAAACACATTGTCGGGAAAATCACTTTGAGACTCCAGCACCACCACCATTTGCTTGTTAAAATCCGCCGCCGGGTAGCTGCCCCGGGCGCGGGTTTTAAAGGCCTTGTAGTCAGCTGTGTTTTTAATCAGCACATAGTTCACCGGGACGGCAATCATGCTCACCTTGCTCTCTTGCTCCGGCAAGGCATTTAAGTCTTGCCCGGGCAGCACGGCCACTTCGCCCCCTTTTAAATCCAGGGATACGCCCGTCCCTTTGCGCGGCAGTGTTTCTTCCTCAGGGGTGGGTGCCTTGGGCGCAATGGCCGCAATATCCGCCACCGGGGTCAAAGCAATTTGCGTAGGCAAATCGGCCCCGTTTTGCCGCTCCTGCGCGGCGGCGCGGTCCTCCGGCAAGACAATCTCCTGCCCCAAGGAATAACTGGCCACCGCCTCCGCCGCGGCCAAATCCTCGGGCGGGATATTGTCAAAAATCCCCACGCGTTCGCCGTCGGCTTGGTAGAGCCGGCCCACTTCGCTGCGAGAGGCCATCCACCGCGGCAAGGCGCTAAAAAACCACCCGCCCGCGACAAACACCGCCACCAGCGTCAGGCCCAGCGCCAAAATCTTGGTCTTATTTGCCATAGCCTTCCTTTTCATCGTACGAAGCCACGATGACCGAACGCAGCCCGCCGCGCGGGGTAAAGGTGCCCGTCACTTTGGCGCATTTGGGGTGGCAGGCTTTGACCACATCGTCCAAAATTTTATTGGCGATGTTCTCCATAAAAATGCCCATATCGCGGTATTCCAACAAGTAATATTTCAAGCTTTTGAGCTCCAAACACAACTCATTGGGAATATACTCAATGGTAATTACGCCGAAATCCGGCAAGCCCGTTTTGGGGCAGACAGAGGTAAATTCCGGCAATTCAATTTTGATATTGTAATCGCGTTTGTACTGGTTGGGCCAGCATTGAATGTCCGGCAGGACCGCATCGGCGTTCTTGCGCGCATGCGCGGAAGTATATCCAAAATCAAGATCTTGTGTTTTCATTTTATGTTAAGTAACCTCGCTGAATTTAAAAATACAAAAAAGACGCCCAAAAGCATTCCCGCCGGCAAGAGCCAGCATTCCTCCCGCCACAGCGGGGCCGGCAGCCACAGCAGCGCCGCCAACAGGGCCGTGTTGCACAGCACGCTTAAAATAATGTTGCCGCGCACGCGGGCGGTCAAACGGCGGCGAATGCGGAACAAATCCGTCACACTTTCCAAATCCGCCCGTTTGATAATGATGTCCACCCAATTATTGTACACATTTTTGCCGGAAGAAAATACCACCCCGGCCTCGGCACGCAGCAGAGCGGTAATGTCGTTAAACCCGTCGCCAACCATGACGGCCTTTTTGCCCAAGGCGGCATAGTTGCCCAAAATTTCCGCTTTGGTTTGGGGCAGTACGCCAAAATTGATTTTTTCAATGCCCGCCTCTTGCGCAATCGCACGCACGGAGGCCTCGTTGTCGCCGGACATCAAAATGACTTCTTTGCCCATTCTTTTCAGCCGCTGCACCATTTTGGCCACGCCGGGGCGCAGCTTATCATCCAACAGCACATAACCCAAAAAACGGCCATTTTTGGCCCCGCAAACCAAGGTCTGCTCCTCTTGCAAGGTTTTAGGAACCTTTACCCCTTGCTCCTGCAGCCACTGCGCGCGGCCCGCCAGCAAAACATCCTTACCCGCCACCGCCTTGACCCCCATACCGGGGAAAACGTCAAAGCAAAGCAATTTGCGCGGCGCGGTTTTTTGCTCGGCCCCATAGAGCTGAATGGCCTTGGCAAACGGACCGTCCACCCATTGCTCGGCGCTGACCAAACAAGAGAGCAACTCTTGGCGCAGCTTATCACTCGCCGCGTGCACCGAGGCTACGCGCAATTCGCCATAGGTTAATGTCCCCGTTTTGTCAAAAAACACCGCATCGGCCTCGTCCAAGGCGTCCAAAGCGCCCAAGGCCTGCAACACAATTTTTTTACGGCGCGCACCGACGCGCACGCAAGCTACGGCCAAGGCCGAACTAAAGAAAAAAGACAGCGGGCAAGCCAGCCCCAACCCCAGCAAGAAAATCCCCAATGTGTGAAAAGGCCGGCGGTAGTCCCCCGTCCAATAAAAATAAAGATACGCAGCCGTCGCGGCCAGCACGGCCCAGCCCAAGACCGCGGAAGCGTAGCCGTCCAACGGGTCCTTGCGCACGCAGCGGCGGCGCTCACTGCTTTTAATTGCCCCGATAATCCCGGCAATGACTGACTCGTCCAGCCCGTGACTGACCCGCACCATGATTTGCGCCCCTTTGTTGAGCGTGCCCGCATACACGGTGCTGCCGGTGGCTTTGGCCGTGGGTAACATATTGCCCGTGATGAGGCTTTCGTCTATGGCCGTTTCGCCCTGGGCAATTTTTCCCTCGCAAGGGATGCGTTCGCCCGCTTTGACCTTGATGATATCGCCGGGTTTTAATTCCCGCGCAAACACCATCATCTCCCGCTGGCCCTGCATCAACCGGCCGGACTTGGGCAAAAAATCATCTAATTTTTTGATAAAAACTTTGGTGCGTTCTTTGGCGCGGCGCGCGCGCAGGCAAGTCCACAAATAAACGGCCACCACCGCCGAGAGCGGCACATACAAATCCGGCGCGGCCCCGGCCAGCGGAGCGGTTAAAAAGAAGGTTTTAGACAGTCCGTAACAAAACGCCGCCAAAACACTCCCCGCCGCCAACACAGATACCGTCACCCTGGGCAGCAGCAAATCTTGCCAAGCATTTTTAAACAGCACGTCCGCGCAGAAAAGTAAGTTGAGCAGTGCCAACACAAAAACCCCACTGGCAGAGCTACCCATTGCCAGGGAGTACATGACAACCACTAAAAAACAAACGGATAAAAAGAACCTATAGGAATAGGCCTTGGCCGGGACGCGCAAAGCGGCGGCTTCTTGCGCCGCACGAGAAGACGCCATAAAACACCTACTTCCCGCCGACAGTAAAGAACCGGCCCGCCACCACGCGTTTGCGGCCTTCTTCGGTGGTCATCAAGCGGATTTTATTTTGGTAATAAGCGGCGTGCCGGGGGTTTAGACGGCGGGCGGCCAAATAATGTTTGGTCGCGTCCACCGGGGACTCCAACGCCAGCATATCCCCCAACATATCATACACCGGGGCATAATTGGGCGCGAGCTGTTTGGCGCGCTCGGCATAGGCAATGGCCTCGTCAGTTTCGCCCTTATTAAACAGCAGTTCCGCCGCATAAAAATACGGCATGGCATAGTCCGGGCGCAAAGCCATGGCCTTTTGGAAATCGTCCATGGCATTTTGGAAATGGCCCATTTTCACAAAAGCGCGGCCCCGCTCTAAATACGGGCGCGGGTTTTTGGGCTCCAGCTCCGCCAGGTCGGTATAGTCTTGCGTCGCACCGGCGTAATACCCCGCGGCAAACTGCGCCAGACCGCGGTTTAAATACAACAGCGGAGAAAAATTATCCAGCTCTTGCGCAGCGCTAAAATCCACCAAAGCCGAGCCGATTTTGCCCTGCTGGCTGTAGGCCACCGCCCGGTTAATCAGTGCCATAAAATAGTTGGGGCGCAGGGCCAAGGCTTGGTTTAAATACCCGATGGCCTGCTCATAGCGGCCCTCGTCAATATACAAAGCTGCCAAGTTGTTCAAAATTTCCGGGCGCAAATAGTTCAACCCCAGCGCGCGCAAATAGTCCCGCTCGGCCAGCTGTTTGTTCTTTTTTAATTCTGCGCCGTCTTTGCCGCCCAAGCGCTCATAAAGCAGCCCGCGGCTGGCCCACGCGGCGTAATTTTCGGGATTATCCTTAATAATACGGGAATAAATTTGAATTGCCTTGGCAAACTGGCCCTTTTCCGCCAAGCGTTGCGCTTGGCCAAATTGGGCGCTTTCCTTGCTTGCGCACGCCACCAGCAAAGCCAACATCAGGCACAACCCAAATACCTTTTTCATTTCTCCTCCTGTTTTACGGCGCGTTTAGGGAAAAAGAGCGCCCCGGCGAGCATACACCCGCCCACGGTGATAAAGCTGTCGGCCGCGTTGAACACGGGCCACACCCGTAAATCTATAAAATCCACCACAAACCCTAAGGTTATTCTATCATAAAGATTGCCCAATGCACCGCCCAAAATCAGCACCAAGCCCCATTTGACCCACGGGCCGTAGGCGCACAACTCTTTCCAAGATTTGAGCAAGTACCCCACAATCAGCAAGGTAATAACGATTAAAATCAGGTTTCCCCCTTGCATGACGCCAAAAGCCGCGCCGGTATTTTGCACATAACGCAAATGCAAAAACGGCGCGACGATATAATCTTTGTCCGTCAAAAACTGCAAGGTCAAGCGCTTGGTCAGCCGGTCTACGGCCAAAAGCGCCAAGATCGTTACCCAAATAGACGGGTGGGTTTTGCACCAGTCCCACGCCTGGCAAATGAGCTTACGCAACGGAAGTCTCCTGCGGCACGGTCAGTCCCTCGCGCTCCAGCACGGCGGCGCAGCGGTCGCACAAGTCGCTGTGGGCACGGCCGGGTTGGCCGACTTCGGTTTTCCACTGCCAGCAGCGGGCGCACTTTTGCCCTTCGGCGTGGGCCACGGCCACCTCTAAAGCGGCGTTTCCGGCGGCTACTTCCACCGCCGAAACAATGAAGATTTCCGGCCACAAGGCGGCATTGTCCGTTAAGAATTGTTGCATTTTGGCGTCATTGGTTTTCAGCGTGACTTTTGCCTCTAACGACGAGCCGATGACCCCTTGCTGGCGCGTGTTTTCCAGTGCCTTTTGCACTTCCTCGCGGATGCGGCGGATTTGGTTCCATTTTTCTTCCAAGGCCGGGTCCGCTTGTAAGGACGCATGCTGCGGCATATCCGAGAGGAAAATGCTCTTGGCCAAGCCTTGCCCCGCGGGGATTTTAAGCAGCTCTTGCCAGGCTTCCTCTGCGGTAAAGCACAGCACCGGGGCCAGCAGCTGCAACAAGGAGCGCACAATCTCGGCCAAGGCCGTTTGGGCGCTGCGGCGCGCCGGGGACGAAGCCCCCAACGTGTACAAGCGGTCCTTGGACGCATCCAACAAGAAAGAGGACAAATCCAAAATACAGAAGTCCGCCACCGCGCGCATGGCCCGGCGGAAGTTAAACTCTTCGTACGCACCGCGCACTTCGGCAATCAAATTGTCCAACCGGCCCAACATATAGCGGTCCATTTCGGCCAATTTCTCTGCCGGTACGGCGTGTTTTTGCGGCTCAAAATCAGACAGGTTGCCCAGTGCATAGCGGATGGTGTTGCGCAGCTTGCGGTAGGTGTCCACCGGGCCGCCCAAGATTTCATCGGAAATACGCACATCGCCCTGATAATCCGAAAACGCCACCCACAGACGCAAAATGTCCGCGCCGTATTTGTTGATGACGTCCTGCGGGTCTACGCTGTTGCCCAAAGATTTATGCATGGGGCGGCCTTGCTGGTCCAGCACCATGCCGTGCGTCAAAATGGTCTTAAACGGAGCAGACCCCTCCAGCGTATAGGCCGGAATGTAAGAGCTTTGGAACCAGCCGCGGTGCTGGTCGGAACCCTCGGAGTACACGTCGGCGGGGAAGTCCAAACCGCGGTCTTTGAGCACCGCCGCCCAAGACACGCCGCTGTCCAACCACACGTCCAAAATATCGGTTTCTTTGCGGAATTCGTGGCAGCCGCACGGGCAGTGGTAACCTTCCGGCATTAATTTTTCCACCGGGTCGGTAAACCAAAAATCAGAGCCCTCGTTCATCGCGCGTTGCTTGATGAATTCAAACAAGCGGTGGTCCACCTGCGGTTTGCCGCATTTTTTGCAATACAAAATGGTCACCGGGGTGCCCCAGAACCGCTGGCGGGACAAGCACCAATCCGGGCGCAAGCCAATCATAGAGCGCATGCGCTCGCGGCCGGCGGCGGGGAAGAAGCGGACTTGGTCCAAATTGTTCATCAATTTTTCGCGCAAGCCGTCTTTGTCAATGCTCATAAACCATTGCTCCGTCGCGCGGAAAATAATCGGGTTGTGGCAGCGCCAGCAATGCGGGTAGCTGTGCGTAATGGTCTGCTCTTTAATCAGTGCGCCCAGCTCGTCCAATTTTTTGACCATGAGCGGGTTGGCCTCAAACACGTGCATGCCTTCAAACACGCCCGCGTCTTTGGTATAGCAGCCCTTTTCGTCTACGGGGCAGAAAGTTTCCAAGCCCCATTGTTTACCGGCGCGGAAGTCGTCCTCGCCGTGGCCCGGAGCAATGTGCACAATGCCCACGCCTGCGTCCATGGTGACAAAGTCAGTCCAAATGACCGGGTTTTGCTTTTGCGTTAACGGGTGGAAGTACTTTTGTCCGACCAGGTTTTCCCCGCGCACGGCATGCACCTTATGGGCATGCACCCCGGTATTTTTCAAAAATTCCTCGGCCAATTTATCAGCCACCACGTAATATTCTTGGGTGGCGTCGTCCTGCAAGACGGCGTAGTCCTCATCTTTATTCACGGCGGCGGCCCTATTGGACGGAATGGTCCACGGCGTGGTGGTCCACACACCAAAAGACACTGGCTTAGAAAAATCCAAATCGCCAAACACTTCTTTGGTGGGGTTGACCACTTTAAAGCGCAAATAAATGGAAGAGGATTCTATGTCCTTGTATTCAGTTTCCGCATCGGCCAAGGCCGTCTCGCAATGGGAGCACCAAGTAATGGTCTTTTGGCCCTTGTAGACGTAGCCTTTTTCAATCAAATCCAAAAACACGCCGATGGTAATCCCCTCGTAGCGTTTGTTCATGGTCAGGTACGGATTGTCCCATTCCCCCTGCACGCCCAAGCGCTTAAAGCCTTGGCGCTGCAAGTCAATAAATTTAGCGGCAAAAGCACGCGCTTTCTGACGGAAGGCCGGCACGTCAGTCACGTGCTTTTTGTCTATTTTCAGCTCTTTCATCAACGCCTGTTCAATGGGCAGACCATGGCAGTCCCACCCCGGCACATACGGCGTATAAAAGCCCATGAGCGCGCGGCTCTTTAAAATAATATCCTTAATGGTTTTGTCCAAAGCGTGGCCGATGTGAATTTGCCCGTTGGCATACGGGGGCCCGTCGTGCAAGATAAAATGTTTGCCCGCTTCATTCTTTTTCAAAATGGCATTGTAGAGGTCCATTTCTTTCCAAAAGTCTAAAATTTTGGGTTCTTTTTGCGCCAAACCGGCACGCATCGGAAAATCCGTCTTGGGCAGCAAAACGGTGGAAGAATATTTATTTTTTGCCATGGTTCACACTCTCAAATAAGGATATATTCTATTATACGAAATATAGGGGATAAAATAGAAACCCCCGCTTGGGTAAGCGGGGGAAATTTTTAGCAACCGGAGGCAGAGGGAAACAAACTGCAACGGTTGGTATCTTTGATATTAGTGGGGAAAGACGGCAAGTTTAAATCTGACGGACATTTATTGTTGCAATACTTTCTCTCTTCTGACGCCACATTTCCGTTAGCATCTATGGTGGCCCAGTAGGAGTACTCTCTGTCTCCCAAGGTTGAAATAAAATACCCGCCATTTACCGTATCGGGCGTAATGGACCAAATTTCTCCGTTAGCATTGCGGTAAATGAGGTTAGAAAATCGCCCATCGTCCCAAAAATTCCACGTCAGTGTATCTCCATTTTCTTTGGTGGTAGCAATAACCGGTCCGTCAGTATAGTTTGAACAGTCCGAACATTCCCCGGTTATGCTTCCTACCAAATCTTCCCAGCTAGACGAACCGCCCGTAGAACCACCCGTTTCGCCCGTGTTACCACTTTCACTGCCCCCGGTCTCTCCGGTGTTGCCGCCCTCATTGCCGCCCGTGGAGCCACCGCTCAATGTGCCGCTGCCTGAGCCTTCCAACACATACGCCGTATACGCACCGTTCGCGCCCACTTCCGTACCACCCATGCCTAAGCACAATTGTTTGGCGCGTTCACTGCTCGTCAGGGCTTCACAATGGATTTCTTGCGGGAAGTTAGCACTTTGCGCAAAATACATTACGTATTTGTTATCCAAGCCGTCTTTGCTGGCAGCCACATAATCATTCGTGCCGTCGGCAGAGACTTCCACTTTCACACCGTCGCCAAATTCGGCTTTGTTTCCATTAACGGTGCCGGGCAATTGAATGTCCAAGTTCTGTAAATCATCAGTATATTCCGCCGAGGCCATAAAAAAGGCCTCTTGGGCATTTTTCACATCCGTAGCCACTGGCATCAATGTAGCATAGCGGCTTTTGTCCACCGCTTTTTGATACTGAGGCAAAGCCACGGCAGAAAGAATGCCGATGATGAGTACAACGATTAACAACTCAATGAGCGTAAAGCCGCCTAAACGGCCCGTAGAACGATTTTTCATATTCGCCTTCCTTTTTTGGTAAATTTTGCTTCTACGCAAAATTTACCAAAAAAAAAACATTAGGCAAGTGTTTTAAATCGTGTTGCCAACTTCTACGACGACAAAACAAAAACAAACAGCAAAAACAATAAGGCTGAGATTCCCGCTAACAACCTGCGGGAATGACGGCATGGACGGGATGGCAAAGCAGTTATCAAATAAGGTCATGCTGAGGTGTCTTAGTCCAGGATCTGCCGTTTTCCTTATTTTTACAACAACGGACCCTGGACTACGACTTTCCAGGGTGACGGCGTAAGAAGAAAAGTTGTTTGAAAAACGTCGTCATCCCCGAGAGTTTCTATCGGGGATCTCAACCGCTTTCGCCGTTTATAAAATCAAGGTCATGCTGAGGTGTCTCTGCTCAGTATCTTCCATTTTCCCACGCGGGTCCGGCGAGCGGGACTTCTCAAAAGGCGCGTAATATGCTATGCTGAAAGTCCACCCCTCTGCGGGTGAAGGAGGCCGTTACCATGAGAATGATTGACGTGATTATCAAAAAAAGAAATGGAAAGACGCTCAATGCAGAAGAATTTGATTTTGTCGCGCAAGCCGCAGCCAAGGGCACCGTCCCGGATTATCAGCTGTCGGCTTTTTTAATGGCTTGCTTTTTAAATCCCCTTTCAGACAAAGAGACCGCTCTGCTGACCAAAGCCATGGCTCACTCGGGCGCACGGTTGGACTTCTCGGAAATTAAAATTCCCAAAGTGGACAAACATTCCACGGGCGGCGTGGGCGACGGGGTGTCTTTGCCGTTGGCGCCGCTGGTGGCGTGCGCGGGCGTGGCGGTGCCGATGATGTCGGGCCGGGGCTTGGGCCATACGGGCGGCACGTTGGACAAATTGGAATCTATTAAAAACTTTGAAATCCGCATTCCCGCCAAACTCATTCACCGCCAAATCCAAAAGCTGGGCGTGTGCATGTTCGGCCAGACCAAAGACTTGGCGCCCGCCGACCGCAAGCTCTATTCCCTGCGCGATGCAACCGGCACAGTGGAAAGCCGCCCGCTGATTGTGGCCAGCATTTTGTCTAAAAAATACGCCGAGGGCGTAGACAGCCTGCTCATGGACGTAAAGTACGGCTCCGGCGCGTTTATGCAAAAGTTAGAGGACAGCAAAAAATTGGCCAAGTCCCTCGTCAACACCGCCAAACTGCTGGGGCTCAATTGCCGCGCGCTGATTACCTATATGGACCAGCCGCTGGGCCGCGCCGTGGGCAATGCCAATGAAATGTATCAGGCCATTGAGATTTTAAAAGGCAACAAAGCCCTCGCGCCGGATTATTACGAGGCCGTCATTGAAACGGGCGCGCATATGCTTGTCATCAGCGGACGTGAAAAAGATTTAAAGAAAGCCCGCCAATTGCTTGAGGGATTTATCGCCGACGGCAGCGCCCTCAAAAAATTCCGCGAAATGGTCAAATGGCAGGGCGGCAACCCGGCCGTGGTGGATACGCCGGAAAAATTCCTCAAAAATGCCAAACTGCAGTTGGACTTTAAGGCCGACAAAAAAGGTTATGTGGGCTTTATTGACGCCAAGCTGACCGGCCGCGCGGGCGTGCTGCTGGGCGCCGGGCGCAACACCATGGAAGACCCCATTGATTACGGCGCGGGTATTTGGCTGCACAAAAAAGCCGGTGACGCCGTGAAGAAAGGCGACGTCATCGCCACGCTCTACGCCTCGGACAAAAAACGCTTGGAAGCCGGGGCGGAACTGTTTGCGCAAGGCGTTAAAATTACCGCCGCCAAGCCCAAACCGTACAAACTGGTCAACAGCATTATCAAATAAGTGGTTTAAAAAATCCCCGGGGACCAAACCCCGGGGATTTTTTACGATAGAGCCTTATAGTGGATAGCAGTTATAGTCCGCCTCTCCGGGACACTCCTGCATTTGTGGTGAAAACATCTTGCAAGTTTCATTGGCCCAAACAGCGTCCTTGCCAGCGGAACAAAGTAGCCCCTCCCGGTCCATATACCCTTGAATACAAACTCTCCCGGAACCACTAAGAGTATAACACCCCTGTACTTCATTTATGGAATATTTGGATTTATAATCCCATTTGTCAAAAATACAATAAACGGACTCTATATCTTCCCCGGTGCAATTCTCCCAAGCCAAGGCATCCCAAGTAGTGGCCATTTCCCCGTTGGCCAATTTATATACTTTTTGGGCATCACGTAAAGAACGCACCATGACCATGCCTTGTGTCAGACGGGATTTTAAAACCGCCTTTTGATATTGCGGCAAAGCCACGGCAGAGAGAATGCCGATGATAAGGACAACGACAAGGAGTTCAATGAGCGTAAAACCGCCTAAACGGCCCGTAGAGAAGTTTTTCATAGTGGGGTTCCTTTTTTGATAAATT
>CAVHDF010000047.1:0-11718 GCA_963634865.1 Eggerthellaceae bacterium | reverse complement strand
CGTCATCCCCGAGTGTTTCTATCGGGGATCTCAGCCTCTTAAAAACACGACGAGATTCCCGAACCCTGCGGGCCGCCACTCCTTCGGGAATGACGTAAGGAGAGGACATATAGGCGGCTTTACGCTCATTGAACTCCTTGTCGTTGTGCTTATCATCGGCATTCTCGCCGCGGTGGCTTTGCCGCAATACCGGGTGGCCGTGGAGCGCGCCCGTGTAGTGAAAGCCTTGCCGGTTTTGCGCAGCATTATGGATGCGCGGGAAAGGACTTTTTTAGCCAACGGCAGTTATTCCACAGACTTAGAGGACTTGGATATAGGGATATCTTATACTTCCAAACACGATTACGGAGAAGGAACGGAATATGAAGGAACGCTTATTGGATATTTTCGGTTGCCCAAAGGGAGCTCATGCGTATATTCGGAGGTCAAGCAGGGGGCGATTGTTATTGATTTTTGTTCGGGCAGAAAGGAGTGTTATGGTTTGGACACCGTGGCAGAACGGGTTTGTGCTTCTTTAGGCAAGAAAAGCCATGTTTATAATGGGCGCAACGTCTATAAACTGGATTTTTAGTAAGTTTCCTCTTTCTCAGGTCCCACTTCCTTTTAGGTCCAAAGGCCCTTGGCGGCGCGCTTTTTATTTTCAAAAATAAAGGTATGAGATCCCTTGCGCGTAAAATTTTCTGTTTGGGTTTGGCCTTGTGCCTTTGGGGCGGTCCGGTGTTAGCCCAAGAGGCGCAGAGCCATTTTGACCAAGCCAAACAACAGCTCCAACAAGATAACGATCAGTTCCTGCAAAATTTGGCTCAGACTGTAGGAGCTGCTGCGGCCGTAACCGTCGGCGGTAAAATGTTATACCGCAAATGGCAAGGCAGCAAAAGTCTGCGCAGCTTGGTGGAAGAATTGGTGGTGCCGACGGGCACGTCGCGCTCGGCCCGGTATTTGGAACGGGAGAAGAACTTTTTGCTTCGGGACGTTGAAAAGCTGGAGTATATCTGCCAAATGATTCGCCGCCGCCAGCCGAAAAAAACTTTCTTTTGGGAAATCACTCCCTCGCTCACACCGCGTAAACAGCGGGAGGTAGATATCCTCAAGCGCGTTTTAAATGAGCGTTACGTTCCTTTTGAGGCCCGCCTCAACGCCTACAAAGCCGCTTACAAAGAATATATGCGCACCAATAGCATTGCCGCGGTCCAAAAGGCAACGGCCCGGCCCGCACTGACTGCCGTGGCCAAAGCGCCGGCCAAACAAACGGCCAAAGTATTGGCTAAAAAATGGCCGCTGGTTTTTTTGCTGGCGGTGACCTTGGCTTCCGATACGCCGGCCGTGTCCCGCATGGCGCAGCGGTTAGAACAAAACCCGTCTTTGGCGCTTTCTTTAACGCCGCAGGATGAGCAGATTGTCCGCCGCAGTGAAGAACTGACCGATATGTACGTGCACATTGCGTCGCAGGTGCATGAGCTGGCCCAACTGCCCCCAGAGCAGCTGCAAGCGTTGGCGGAGCAGGCACAAATGCAGCAGCGCCAAACTCTGCAGATGCAAGCGGCCTTGCGCCAATCCTTAGCCCGCTGACCGGACCCGCCTTTCAATTAGCTATAATAAAAAGATGAAACGTCTTTTGTGGATTTGCTTGTGTTTGCTGGTCCCGTGTATTTTGCCCGCCCAAGTGAGTGTGCTGTCGGTGGTCAATGAGGACAGCCACACCCAAAAAGAAGATTTTTGGCATACCTTTGAATATTATATTTTGCAGCCGGGCCACAATGCCAAAAAGTGCCAGGCTACCCGTGTGGGCAAAAAATGGTTTGCCACGGCGGCGCATTGCTTGGCGGACGCGTGCGCGCAGGGTTGTACGCTGCGCATTGACTTGCTGGACCAGCCGGTATCGGTCTTGTCTCAGGTGCGCCACACACCTAAAAATCCGCAGGTCTTTGTCCACCCCCAGTATGACCCTAAAAAGCCCGTCGTGCACGATTTTGCCCTGTTTAAGGCGGATTTGGAGCGCGTCCCCTCTACCTACTACCGCCGCGGCAAAGAGCAAAATATCGCTATTTCCCGCGCGGCTTTCAACGCCTATTTAAAGCAACACCCGCAAGCGCAGCGGGAGTTCAACCGCGTGCTGCGCCCGCAGTTGCCGCCGCTGCTGGTGTTTGACGGAGAGACCTACCGCATAGACCGCACGTTGTCGGTCATTTCCATTTTTGACGGGGAAAGGACGATTTTGCATAATCCCAATCCGACCGATTATGTCAAAGAATTGGGGTTTGCTTATACCCAAAATTTTGGCGTGCGGCAAGGGATGAGCGGCTCAGGCGTGATGACCAACACCGGGGAACTGGCGGGGATTATCTCGGCTTATTTGGGCGTGCATGCTCCGGGACAGGCGGACCAGAATTATTTTATGTTTGCCGTATTCAACCCGGATTTGACTTCGTTTATGGAAAGCGTCATGGGCAGTGACTACTACAAGTTGGACCGCCGGGACGCTTCCCCTCACTACGTTACCAAAACCCGCCGGGACCACCGCGCCATCATCCGGGCGGTGCGCGCGGCGAATTCGTCCGGCAAAAAATCCAAATAAAAAGCCGCCCCGAAAGGCGGCTTGGTAAATAAGTGCGCAGGCCTATTCTTCGGCCCGTTTGCTCTTGCGGCGGTCGGCCCGCTTGGCCAAACGCTCGGCCTTGGTCTCGCGGCGTTTGTAGCCGGCATGCTCGGGGTTTTCCGGCGCTTCATTGTCAAAGCTGCCGTTCCATTCAAATTCCCGTCCGCCTGCAATCAGCGGCTCGCCGTCTTGCACGCCCGCCTTGAGCAGGGCTTTTTCCAGTCCGATTTTTTTGAAGATTCCGCGCAGCCGCGCCACGGCTTCCGCCTGGGTAAAGTTGGTCATGGCAATGAACTCGTCAATTTTTTTACCCGTAATGTGCAGCACGCCTTCTTCGTCGCGGTGAATGCTAAAAATCGGCTCCACTTTGTGCAGCGCTGTTTGCGGTTTCTCCGGCTCCAATACCGGCACGGGCGTGACGGAGAGGATTTGGACCACTTCGTCTAACACTTGTTTGACGCCTTGCCCCGTCGCGGCGGACATCAGCATAACGGTATGCTTTTTGTATTTCTTTTTAAGCTGTTCGTACGCTTTTTGCGCCGAGGGCAAGTCTGCCTTGTTGACCACAATAATGCGCGGCTTTTTGGCCAATTCTTTGTCAAATTGTTTTAGCTCTTGTTCAATGACTTTGACCGACTCCGCCGCATCCATATCTTCAAAGCCGTCCGGGTCTACCAAGTGCAACAGCACGCGGGTGCGTTCAATATGTTTTAAAAATTGGTGCCCCAGCCCCTTGCCCTCGCTGGCGCCCTCAATGATGCCCGGGATATCGGCCGTGGCAAACGAGGTCCCCTTGTGCATGGTAATGCCCAAATTGGGGTTGAGTGTGGTGAAGGGGTAATCGGCAATTTTGGGCCGGGCGCTGGAAATGGCCGTCAAAAAGGTGCTTTTCCCTGCATTGGGAAAGCCCACCAACCCCAAGTCCGCCAATACTTTTAATTCCAAAATCAGCGTTACTTCCTCGCCGGGTTGGCCCAGCTCGGCAAAGTGCGGGCAGGTGTTGTTGCGCGTTTTAAAGGATTGGTTGCCGCGGCCGCCCATGCCCCCGCGCGCTACGATGAGCTGCTGGCCTTGGTGGGTCATATCGCCCAGCAGTTGGCCATCTTTATAAATCAGCGTGCCCAGCGGCACGAGGACAATTTTATCCTCGCCGCCGCGGCCGGTTTTGTTGTAGGTGCCGCCCTTTTCGCCGCCTTGGGCTTCAATGTGCGGATTGTACGCCAGCTCCAATAGGGTGGTCAGGTTGCTTTCGGCCTGGATGATGACGTCGCCGCCTTTGCCGCCGCAGCCGCCATTGGGGCCGCCGAATTCAATGAATTTTTCCCGGCGAAACGACATGCATCCGTCCCCGCCTTTTCCGGCGGTGATGTAAATTTTAACATGGTCTAAAAAGCTGCCTGATTGCATAAATAAATCCTTTTATAAAAATCTGTCTTGCGGTTTATTTTACTCCGCGTCGTCTTGCGTTTGGAGCAGCCGCTTGGACAAGGCCCGTTTGGCCTTGTTGCGGGCGCGTTTGATTTTTTGGCGCGCCGCGGTTTTGGTGGCGGTATATGCCCACTCGTCTTGTTTTACGGGTAACGTCTTGTCTTTCATATTCTAGCAAAAGCGCGCTTTTTATGCGCGCAGTAAAAAGCAGTAGGCAAAAAAAGCGGCGGGGTGTTGCCCCCGCCGCTTAAAAACCTAGACGCTTATTTGTCTTGCGTTTTTTTGGCTTTGGCCGGAGCTTTTTTGGCGGCCGGTTTAGCGGCAGCCGGTTTTTTAGCTTTCGGGGCCGCTTTGGGAGCAGCCGCCTTTTTGGCCGGGGCTTTGGTTTCCGTGGTCTCTTTGGGATAGACGGAAATCTGTTTTTTGCCTTTGTAAGCCCATTCAAACGTGACAATGCCGTCCACGCGGGCAAAAAGGCTGTCGTCGCTGGCGCGGGTCACGTTCGTGCCCGGCAGGAACTTCGTGCCTTTCTGGCGGACGATGATTTCACCGGCGCGCACGAATTGGGAGCCAAAACGTTTGACGCCCAAGCGCTGGCCGTGGCTGTCTCTTCCGTTGGAGGAAGAACCTTGTGCTTTAGTATGTGCCATAGTTTATCCTCTCTGAGATTAGCCGAGCGTAATGTCGGTGATTTTGATTTGCGTTAAATCCTGTCTGTGGCCGCGGGTTCTCTCGTAGCCTTTTTTGGGTCTTCTTTTGAAGACCAGGATTTTCGGACCTCTCAAATGTTTGACCACTTGAGCGGTGACCTTGGCGTTCTTGTGGTCCGCCTTGGTATCTGCCGAGGTACCTTCTTCGGAGGCGGCCCAGAGCACTTTCAGCTCTACGTTAGCGCCGACTTCCGCTTCCAGCTTTTCAACCTGCAGATCTTGACCGGGTTTTACCCAGTACTGTTTTCCACCAGTTTCAATGATTGCGTACATGTTTTTCACTTAATGGCTCCGCCTCTTGCACCACAAAGGTGCGCAAGGAAGAGCCTTCCTTTTAAGTACATATATTATAGCTTATTTTAGGCCAGGTTGGGGGAAGCCGTGGCGTTTAGACTTGCTATTTTGCAGGGGCAGACTATTTTGTACTTTAAATTTGCTAATATAGAGGGGTAGTAAAAAGGCTTTTGGCCTTTACAAATTTATCTGTTTTTGGAATCCCGTGAGGAACGGGAGTGCCGTGTATGCGGTCCGATTCAGTCCAAAAACAGTCGTCTTAAGCGGCAGGAGTGCGGCCTAATTACCCGTGCTTCTGCCGCTGAGAGCTGTTTGCCCTTTGGGGCAGACGGCCACGGCTGTTTGTTTCTGGGTACCTGAATCGGCTCGGAGCAGGCGGCCGTTTTTTTTGTTCTTCGCAGGGGTTCGGGAGAGTGCATATGCCTGAAAAAGACCTGGAAGAAATCTGTATATGTTTGTCCTCTGATGATCGTTTTGCCCCCTATTTAGGGGTGACAATCCAGTCCATACTGGAAACGGCTGCCCCTATAGACCAATTGCACTTTTTTATATTGGACGATGGCATCAGCCTACCACATAGGGCCGAGCTGGAAAACTTGCAGCGGATGCGTCCCTTCCGTTTGACTTGGCTAAAGCCGGATCTAAAAGTTTTTGCCGGAGCGTTTACTACATCCACTTGGCCCCGGACTTGTTATGCACGGTTGCTGCTGGGGGCTTTGCTTCCATTAGAGGTAAAACGTGTAATTTATATGGACTGTGATGTTTTTGTCCGCACTTCACTTTCCAGTTTGTGGAATACGAATCTGAGAGGCAAGGTGCTGGGCGGAGTCATTGATATTGGCATCATGCGCGAGGCCGCCTTGGGCAAACATCCTTGGCCGTGGAAAGAATCTTATATCAATTCAGGAGTTCTGTTGGTTGATGTGTCTCAATGGCGGACCCAAAAGGTGGAGAAAAAACTGCTTGATTATGTAACATGTCCGCGGTACCCCCTACAATGCCCCGACCAAGATGTCATCAATTTTGTCTTGCACAAGCAAATTGCCCTGTTAGATCCCCGGTGGAATGCTCAAATTTTTTGGGCCCGTCCGGAATGGGACAGCTATGAGGGTATTCTGCCTTTGCGCCAGGCATTGACCACGGCCTACCTGCTGCATTATTGTTGTTCCAATAAACCTTGGCATTTAGGGGGAGGAGCAAGCGTTTACCGCAAGGAATACCGTATGTTTATGGGCAAAACTCCCTGGAAAAATTGCTTCATGAAAGTGCGTTCAAACGGCCAAATTTTGAGGGATATCTTACGATATTGGTGGCGGCATCCCGTCTGCTTTATGAAACTGTCCTTTTGGCGCAAAGTGAAAATGGACGGGTATTCTGTTTTTCGGTAGAGAAAAACCACTAAAAAAGCGCCCCGCGTGAGCGGGGCGTTAAATTATTTGGCATTGACCATTTTGGCTCTGGAGATATCGCCTTTCTTGTCCAAGAAATACAGATATCCTTTTTCTTTTTTGATGCCGGTTTTTTCTACTTTTTTGGGCTTGCCGCCTTTTTTGCCGCCGCGGGCCATTTGCACACGGGCCACGTCGCCGTCTTTGTCAATGTAGTACAAGAAACCGTCTTCACGTTCTACGCCAATTTTGAGTACTTTTTCAGCCATTTGAGTATTCCTCCTTTTCAGGAACATATGTCTGCAGGGCTCGGATTTATTTACTAAAAATGTTCGCCGTTCGCTTTTCGGGGTTGCCGTGTCAGCGGCGGGGCTCCAATGCCCTTACCGAAAAAGTCTAATAAATATTATGCGCTTTTGCAAGTGTTTTTTTAGTCGGTGGGGCAAAAGGGTTCCCTCGGAGCGGAAAATTGGGGGCCGTTTTCGTACGCGTAAGGAGTGGTTTTTGCGGCTTGGCACGCGTGGATAATGTTATAATACATTATATATCCCCCGTATAGTAGAGGACGGTACATCATGTATTTAAAAGCCATAGAAATCGTCGGTTTTAAATCCTTTGCCGATAAAATGCGCCTGGACTTTGAGCCCGGCATCACCTGCGTGGTGGGGCCTAACGGGTGCGGCAAGTCTAACGTCATTGATTCGGTGCGTTGGACCATCGGCGAAATGAGCTGGAAGGCGCTGCGCTCGGCCTCTATGGTGGATATCATTTTTAACGGTACGGCCAAGCGCGCTCCGCTGAACATGGCGCAAGTGAGCATGGTGTTTGATAATTCCACGCACAACCTGCCGCTGGATTTTAATGAGATTACCGTCAGCCGCAAAATTTTCCGCTCCGGGGAAAGCGAATACTATCTAAATAAGGTGCAGTGCCGCCTGCGCGACATCCGCGATTTGTTTTTGGATACGGGTATCGGCGGGGAAGGTTATGCCATTATTGACCAGGGCGGCGTAGAAAGCGTGCTTTCCGCCACGCCGGAGCAGCGCCGCGAAATGTTTGAAGAAGTGGCCGGCGTTTCCAAATACAAAGCCAAGCGCGAGGAATGCATCCGCCGTTTGGAACGCGTGGATATGGACTTGGCCCGCCTGTCTGACACGGTGGTGCTGATTGCCGAGCAAATCAAAAAGTTAGACGGCGAAGCGCGCAAGGCCCGCCTCTATCAAAAATACCGCGAAGAGCTCAAAGAAAGCGAAATTGCCATTTCGCTTTGCTCTATCAAAGAGGCCGACGGCCTGATTGCCAAGCACGGCCAAGAGCTGCAGCCCGTGTTGGCGCGCGTGAAAGATTTAGAAACGCAAATTTCCGCCCAAGAGGGGCAAACCGCCGCCATGGATTTGAACTTGACGCACAAACAGAAAGAAGTGGCGGAGTTCAACGAAAAAATTGCCGCCAGCAAATACCAAGTGGGTTTGTTGGAAGGGGCTATTAAAAATTGCGACAATTTAACCGCCGAATTTACCGCCCAGCTGGCCGCTTCCGGCACCGAAGCGCAACGCGGCCAAAACCGCATCAAAGAAATTGAGCCGGCCATTGCCAAACTAAAAGCCCAGTTGGCCGAATTGGAAGGGCAACTGGCTCCGCTGCAAAAGCAATACAATGAAGAGTTTGCTCTTTCCCAACGCCAAGAACAGCAGCTGCGCGAAGCCGACGGGCAAATCCAGCGCGCCAGCAATGATTTGATGCGCTTGGTGCAAAGCCAA
The DNA here is from genome assembly GCA_963634865.1 of Eggerthellaceae bacterium. Lineage (GTDB taxonomy): Bacteria > Elusimicrobiota > Elusimicrobia > Elusimicrobiales > Elusimicrobiaceae > Avelusimicrobium. The sequence goes on along the minus strand of CAVHDF010000047.1, from coordinate 3,542 downwards.
ATGGAGTGTCAAAACAAGATTGCGCTGGAGCAGGCCAATGTGCAGCGCGAAAATGAAGATTTGATTACCTTAGAAAAACGCAGCCAAGAGGATAGCGGCGTGGACGGCGTACGCAAGGCGCTGGAAGAAATCCGCGCGCGGTTGAACGAGAAACAAACCGCCGCCAAAACCGCCCGGGAACAAATTGCCCAAGGGGAAGTGCAAGTAAAAGAGTTGCAGCAAAAACGCAACACCCTCAATGAGCAACTCTCCACGGTGCGTTCGGAAAAGGCCGCGCTTAACGCCAAGCTGGAAATGATTCGCACCCAGGGCGAGAACGACCCCTATTGGGTGGGCGTAAAGGCCGCGTGCGAGGCCGGCATCCCCGGCATTCAAGGGACGCTGCGCAAAGCGTTAAAATACAAGGCGGATTTGGCCACCGCTGTGGAAGAGGCTTTCGGAAAATATTTAGATGCGGTGTTGTGTGAAAACGAAACCGCCGCCCGGGCCGCTGCGGACCGGCTGAAAGCGCATGGCAAAGCCCGCTGCAAATTTATTTTGTTGGATAAAGTCCCCGCTGCGGCGGAAACGTCCGGCAGTTTGAAAGGGCAGCTCAAGTACGCGGCGGAGCTGGAAAATTTGGTCCGCTGCCTCATCGGCGGGTATAATGCTTCTGAAGACGGCGCGGTGCAAGGAGGATTTTTCTTAAGCGCGGGTGCACCGGGCGTAAGCGCGCCGGAAGCGTACTGGGGTGAGGAAGAGGCTGTCAAAGAAACCTTGCGCGAAAAAACGGCGCAAGAGGATAGCCTTTCTAAAGAAATCATTGGTAATTACGAAGCATTGCAAAAGGCTGATGAAGCTTTGCGCGCGTTGCGTACGGCGGCCCAAGAGGCGGCTGTGGCGGCGGGAGCCGTGCAAGGGGAACTTTCCTCTAAGGAGCGGGAACTCAAACAGGCCGAAGAGGCCTTGGCCCGCGCTGCCGCGCAAAAGCAAGAACTGATGACCCGCGTAGAGCGGCGCAAGCAGAATGTGCAAAAACTGCAAAGCGATTTGCAGAATTTGTTGACGCAACAAGAGGGCCTGAAAACCCAAACGGAAAATTTGAAAACGCAAAAAGCGCAGCTGCAACAGCAAACCGAACAGGCCAAGAGCCGCTTGAACCAATTAAACGGGCAGCTGTACGAATTTAAAATCCGCAAAAACAATGTGGAAGTGGATTTGAAATCCACCGAGTTTGAATACAATACCCTGCTGCAAAACGAAGGCAAACGCGCCGAGGCGGCCAAGTCCGCCAGTGCCCGCTTGCAGGCGTTGGCGCAGGAGAAACTCTCCACCCAGGCCAAACTGTCTACCGAGCGTGATACCCTGGCCAAGCTGGAAACGGACGAGTATAAATTGCGCGAATCGTTGGAAGCCTTGAAGAAGGATTACAACGATAAAATGACCGCGCTCAACGCCAACAAAAAGCAAGTGTCCGAATTGCACATCAAGCAAAACGATTTGGAAAATGCCTTGGCCAATGCCCGCCGCCAGCGCACCACGGTGGTCAATAACTTGTTTGAAAGCTGGAACATTACCCCCGAAGAGGCGCAGATGAACTTTGGCGACAAACAGGTGGACTACGAGCGCGTCAAAATGATGCGCAAACGCATTGAGAATATAGGCGCCGTGAATATGACCGCGCCGGAAGAATACGACGCGCTGACCGAGCGGCACAATTTCCTCAAGTCGCAAATCAACGATTTGGACGAAGCCAAAAAAGACTTGCGCTCCGCCATTCACAAAATCAATGTGACCACGCGCGACAATTTCAAATATACCTTTGAGCAGGTGCGTATGCACTTTAAAAACATCTACCAGACGCTCTTCCGCGGCGGGGAATGTGATTTGGTGCTGACCGACCCGGAAAACCTGCTGGAGACGGGCATTGAAATTTACGCCCAGCCCCCCGGCAAAAAACTGCTCAATATTTCCTCCATGTCCGGCGGAGAAAAGACGCTGACGGCGCTGTCTTTGTTGTTTGCGTTCTTTACGCACAACCCGGCCCCGTTCTGCATTATGGACGAAGCCGACGCGGCGTTGGACGAAGCCAATGTGGAACGCTTTGTCAATTTGATTAAAGAGTTTTCCAGCTCCACGCAGTTTATTGTGGTGACCCACAACAAACGCACCATGGAATCGGCCCGCCGCCTCTACGGCATTACTATGGAAGAGAGCGGGGTATCTAAGGTGATGTCTGTCAACTTAGCTGACCGCGCCGACCAGGCCAAAAAAGAAGAATTAGAAGCTATGGCGGTGTCTTAATGCGTTGGGGCGTGCTTTCAGATATCCACGGAAATTGGGAAGCGTTGGACGCGGCGCTCACGCGCCTGCGGGCCGAGGGCGCGCAGAAGTATATTTTCTGCGGGGATTTAATCGGCTACGGGCCCGACCCTGAAAAGTGCGTGCAAACTTTTTGCCGGCTTAAAGATTCCGGGAAAGCCAAGGGCGTGTTGGGCAACCACGACGCCATTTTTACCCACCCCGAGCTGCGGGAATATTTTAATTTAGAGGCGGTGCATTCATTGGACTGGAGTGCCAAGCAAATGACGCCCACTTCATTGCGTTGCATTGCTTTCCTGCCGGAAATAATTCAAGAGAAAAATTTTGAAGTGGTGCATGGCTCGCCCATGGACCCAATCAAAGAATATTTTGCCAGCGCGCGCCAATATCACTTGGCCTATGATTTGTGGAAGGGGCAAGTGCTCTTTGTGGGACACACGCATTTGCCGTTTTACATGGCGGGCGACGAGAACGCCTGCCGCATAGAAGTGGTGCGCACGCCGCTGGGGCTGCATTTGGCGCCGATGTTGCGCTATGTGATTAATCCCGGCTCGGTGGGTAAGCCGCGCGATAATGACACGCGGGCCTCGTTTGGGTTGTGGGATGATAAAGAAAATACGTTTTACTTTCTGCGTGAGGAGTATGATTTTACCCAAACCCAAGAGAAAATGCGTGCGGCCGGCATGGGGGATTTTCTGATAGACAGCTTGGCGCTAGGGATGTAACCGATAAGAAGCCTTTTTTGCAACGGGAGCTGCGTAATGGCCGCTCCCGTTTTTAAATGAGAGAAATCCTACAAGATGAGTTTATTTAACAGGAGCTTTGCCTCTGTTCATACTGTTATTCCCTGAAAGGGACGACCTGCAGAGCCCCCGAGCTGTTCTGCCCATATCGTCATTCCCGCGGTGGCGGCCCTTGGAGCAGCAGAGGCCGTTCTATCCATGCCGTCATTCCCGAAGGCCGTAATCGGGAATCTCAACCTTATTGTCTTTGCCGTTTATTTTTGTTTTGTCGTCGTGGAAGTTGGCAACTCTTTCTAAAACACTTGCACAATGTTTTTTTTTGATAAATTTTGCGTAGGCGCAAAATTTATCAAAAAAAGGACCCTGCTATGAAAAATCGTTCTACGGGCCGTTTAGGCCGGTTATTTGATGTCGTCATCCCCGAATGCTTCTATCGGGGATCTCAGCCTCTTAAAAACACGACGAGATTCCCGATAACGACCTTCGGGAATGACGTAA
>CAVHDF010000046.1:0-11805 GCA_963634865.1 Eggerthellaceae bacterium | reverse complement strand
GTTTCTATCGGGGATCTCAGCCTCTTAAAAACACGACGAGATTCCCGATTACGACCTTCGGGAATGACGTAGCGAGAGAATATTTAGGCGGCTTTACGCTCATCGAGTTGTTAATCGTTGTGCTCATCATCGGCATTCTTTCTGCCGTGGCATTGCCGCAGTATCAAAAAGCAGTGGACAAAAGCCGCTATGCTACATTGATGCCAGTGGCTACGGATGTGAAAAATGCGCAAGAAGCTTTTTTTATGGCTTCGGCGGAATATACTGATGATTTACAGAACTTGGACATTCAATTGCCCGGTACCGTCAATGGAAACAAAGCCGAATTTGGTGACGGTGTGAAAGTGGAAGTCTCTGCCGACGGCACCAATGATTATGTGGCTGCCAGCAAAGACGGCTTGGACAACAAATATGTAATGTATTTTGCGCAAAGTGCTAACTTCCCGCAAGAAATCCATTGCGAAGCGTTGACCAGCAGCGAACGCGCCAAACAATTGTGCTTAGGTATGGGCGGCACGGAAGTGGGCGCGAACGGCGCGTACACGGCGTATGTGTTGGAAGGCTCGGGCAGCGGCACGTTAAATGGTGGCTCCACGGGCGGCAATGAGGGCGGAAATACCGGGGAAACTGGGGGCAGTGAAAGTGGTAACACGGGCGAAACGGGCGGTTCCTCTGAGTGGTGGGGGCAGTATGGAGAGATGACCTCTTCTTGTGAGAGTTGTTCTGGTGGATGGGATGGAGCTAGAATAGACCTCACGCGGGAAAATGGGGATACGATGGCTTGGCATTTTAGTGACAGCAGCGATGAAACCCTTCAGGCCGTGATGTATTGGCAGAAGGATTCAGGTAATCTTTTTTACATTTCACCGGATTTTGTGAATGGGGGATATCGCTTGCAGGTGGTATCTGGGGATGGCCTGGGCTACTATGCCACGGTGGATGCCAACGGAAACATTGTGTCAGAGTCGCGCGAAAATTGCGGTTCTGCATGCCCTGCTAACCCGCCGACCTTTCCAATGAATATTAAGGAAAATACACACTGTTCCTTATTCCCCAGTTCTGCAGGTTGCTAATCTATAAAACCCCCGCCAATTGGCGGGGGTTTTACATTGGTTTTGCAAAAATTATTGCAGTTGAATGTCAAACTCAATGGCCGGATTGAGGCTTTTATGCACCGGGCAGTTTTGCGCGGCGGACAGATATACCTGCCGCATGGCCTCGTCGGTGCCATCGGGCAGCGTGATGAGCAGCGAGATTTTTTGCAGGCCCGCGGCATTGGGCGCAAAAACGGGTTTAAGCGTAATTTTGGCCCCGGCCAAGCTTTTGCCACGGCGCGCGGCCACCGCTTCCATCATGGTCAGCGTGCAGGCCCCTAAGGCGCCCGCCAACACGTCCCCCGGCGTAAAATAGCGGTTTTTCCCGTCGTGTTCGGTGTGCAAGGTGTCAGCGCACCCCTCTTTGGCTATCTCCACTTGCGTGTTTCCTTGGTATGTGCAATGAATGATGTCTTCCATAAAATCCTCCTTTTTTACAGCGTAGCTTTTGGTGCGGGCCTTGCCAAGCAAAAAAATGCACTAGGCCTTGCGCGGGGCACGCCGCGCGCGGGCAGCGGAGCCCTTGAGTTTTTTATATTTTTCGCCCCAATCTGCCATGGCGGCAATCAGCGGGCTAAGCGTGCGCCCTACGCGGCTTAAAGTGTATTCTACGCGCGGGGGCACTTCCGGGTATACTTTGCGCGTGAGCAGACGGTCTTGCTCCATTTCCCGCAGGGTTTGGGTCAGCATTTTTTGGCTGATTCCCGGGATAGAACTGCGCAGTTGCCCAAAGCGTTTGGTGCCGCTGCTCAAATCCCGCAGGACAAATAATTTCCATTTATTTCCAATGAGCCCGACGGTCAACGCCACCGGGCAGCCGGATATATCGTAATTTTTTTTCATTTTGTTGATTCCAATAGTTACTAAAAGGTGCTTATAGAATAAAAAAGTGTCTACTTTACAAAAGATACCAACAATTTTTATTATACTATAAAACACAGATACAGGAGGCTCTTATGAGCAAAGAATTAAAAGAAATCGCGCAGGGGAAAAATTTTAAAGCCGTGGCCGTCGGGCCGTGGGCGGAAATTGCCCAGTATGTGACGGGGCCTTTTCAAGGCAAGGTGTTTTTAAAAGAGGCCTTGGGCACCACCGGCAGCGAAATGTCCGTGGGCGCATTGCCGCCTAATACCGCGTTGCCTTTCTTTCACGCGCACAAGCAAAACGAAGAACTCTATATCTTTTTGCGCGGAGCGGGGGAAATGCAAATAGACGGGCAAGTCTTTGACGTGCAAGAGGGCGCGACGGTGCGCGTCAGCCCCAGCGGCATGCGCAGCATCCGCAGCGGCCAGGACGGCCTGACCTTTATCTGCTTGCAGATGAAAGAGCACTCGCTGCAGGAGTGGACGGGCCAGGACGGTATCGTCCCGCAAGAGCCGGTGCAGTGGACCAAATAAACTTTGGTATATAGCAAAAGCCCCGGGGTAAACGCCCGGGGCTTTTTTAAAGGGGAACCGCTGTAGCAGGGTTTGGGACTACAGCGGTTGGGGGAATAAATTGAAATCCTTTCTACATACATAGTCTAACACTTGCCCCGGCGGATACAAAAGGGTCTTTGGACCCAAAAGTCATATTTTTTGTGCCTAGATGAAATTGGGCCTTTTGTGCTATAATTTTTTGGGACTTTAACGCATAAGGAGAAAACGATGAAACAGCTGGGAGTGATGGTGTTGCTGCTTTTTTTAGGGGCGTGCCAAACTTTGCCTACGTCGGCGGAGTGGCTGGCGCGCGGGGACGGATATTTTAAGGACGGCAAACCGCAGCAGGCGCTAAAGGCCTACAACCGCGCCCAGCGCTTGAACCCGGACAATCCGGCGGTGTATTCCTCTCGCGGGGCGGCGTATTTCTTTATGGGGGATTTCCCGGCGGCGCAGGCGGACTTTGTGCACGTGCTGCAGTTAAACCCCTATCGGGCCGACGGCTACAACGCTTTTGCTTCCGCCTTGGCGGCGCAGGGGCATTTTGCAGAGGCCTTGGAAGCAGTCAATTTGGGCATTCGTTTGGCCCCCGGCAAAATGCAGGCGTACTTTACGCGCGGCGGGATTTACTTTATGCTGGGGCAGTATAAAGAGGCGGTGGCCGATTATACCCGCGTGCTGCGTGCGCAACCGTCGGCTGATGTGTACCGGGCGCGCGGAGCCGCCTATACTAAGTTAGAGCAAAAGGCCCAGGCGGAAGAGGACTTTAAGGTGGCCGCCAGCGGCGCCGTGCCGGAAAAACTCAGCGACTATACGATGATAGATTAGGCTTTGTCGTCGGTGAGTTTGCAACGCCGTGCGCATTTTGTTATAATATATATGTTCAATTTAAGTCACCGTAGCTCAGTTGGTTAGAGCGAGCGTTTCATAAGCGCTAGGTCGGTGGTTCGAGCCCACCCGGTGACACCATATATAGAGGCTCCGCGAAAGCGGGGCCTTCCTTTTTTAAGAAAGGCTTCTTCGGTTGGTTCGTTTTTTCGCTCAACCATTTTCCACATTTGGCCTATTTTGCACCGACTTTGCCCTTATGTAGCTATCGCTACACTGCGGGCAAACTTATGGTGCAAACTAGGCGCAAATCTGAAAAATCAGAAAAGCTGACATAAAATTTTCAGTTTGAAAGAAAGGCTTCTTCGGTTTATTTGCAAATCATCTCCCCGTCGGCAGGTTAAATTTGCTATAGTAAATTTAATGAGCGAAAATCAAAGCTATGACGTCATTGTCGTCGGGGCGGGGGCCAGCGGGCTACTGTGCGCGCTGCAGTGCGCCCGCCGCGGCAAAAAAACATTGCTGTTGGAAAAATCCGCCCAGCCGGGACGGAAAATTTTAGTTAGCGGCAACGGCCGCTGCAATCTGACCAATGCCACCGTGTCGGCCGCCGACTATCGGGGTACGCCGCAGTTGGCGCAGGCCGTGCTCAAAGCGTTTCCCTTTTCAAAATGCCAATCTTTTTTCCACTCCTTAGGCGTGTTAACCCGCCAAGAGGGGCTGGGGCGCGTCTTCCCGGCGACGGGGAAATCCACCGCCGTGGCGGAGGCGTTGCGCCTGGCTTGTGTAGAGGCCGGGGTGGAGTTGCGCACGGGCAGTGAGGCGGTCAAAATAGAGAAGAAAAAACTCTTTCGCGTGCAATTGCAAAACGGTGAAACGTTGCAAGGCAAGTACTGTGTTTTGGCGTGCGGCTCGCAGGCGTATCCGCAGGCGGGCGGCAGCGACAGCGGCTATAAATTAGCCCGGGCACTGGGGCACAGCCTGACGCGCATTACCCCTACCCTTTGCGCGTTAAACGTCAAGGAAAAGGCCGTTTCGCGCTTGCAAGGCATCCGTGCGCAAGTGCGGGCTGTGGCGTGGCGCGGCACGCCGGACGAAGTGTCCAGCGAGGGGGAAATCCTTTTTACAAATTATGGGCTTTCAGGCCCGGCTATTTTAAATATCAGCGGGCCGGTGGTGCAGGCTTTGGCCCATGGGCCGGTGCGTGTGGAGATTAACTTTTTCCCGGAGATAGCCGATTTGCCCGGCTTTTTGCATCAGCGGGCGGAGCAATTTGCCCGCCGTCCGGCCAAAGAATTTTTTGCCGGGATGTTGCATGAGAACATTGCCAATTTGCTGATTGATTTTATCGGAATAAAAAAGAGCGCGCCCGTCGGCACCTGGACGGAAAACACCCGGCGGCAAGCGGCGCAAACGTTGGGCGCCTGGCCCTTTACCGTGCTCTCGGCCCGGCCGTGGACCGAGGCCATGGCGGCGGCGGGGGGTGTAAATTGCGCCGAAATAAACTATAATACATTGGAGTCGCTGCGTTGCCCGGGGCTGTACATTTTGGGCGAAATGCTCAATGTGGACGGGCGCAGCGGAGGATTTAATTTACATTTTGCCTGGAGCTGCGGCTATGTGGCCGCACAGGCCATGCCGGAGGAGTAAATTATGGCAGACATCGTACGCAAGACCACCAGCTTAAACGACCCGCTGCATGTGGGGTTTTTGAGGACGTATTTCGTAGACGGCAAGGAAGTATACCGCGAGACCTTGGATAAAAATCTGGACATCGTGCGCAAAGAGGGCGCACTGCCCGACGGCACGGTGAAGGAATTTTTTGAAAACGGCAAGCTGTATTTTGAATGCGAATTTAAAAACGGCTTGCGCTGCGGACGCTGCCGCATTTATTTTGACAACGGCAAAGTCAGCATTGAAAAATTTTATGAAAACGGCAAGCTGCAAGGCGGCGTGCGGGTGTATCATCCCACGGGCCGGCTGCATAAAGAAATGAACTATGTAGACGATTGCCAAGAAGGCCGCCAGACCAAATACTATCCTTCGGGTAAAGTGCTGGAAGTGGCCGAATACCAAAAGGGATACCTCAACGGGCCCTGCCGCGTGTATACGCAAGACGGCGATCTGCGCTCCGAATGCACCTATAAAAATGATAAAATTATCGGCGATAAAATCGTCTATCACCCCAATGGCACCATTGCCCTGATTTCTCCGCACAAGGACGGCAAGCCCAACGGCGTTACCAAGAAGTTTAGCGAAACGGGCGAACTGATTGAGGAATGGTTCTTTGAAGACGGCGTGCTGACATTGAAAAAGGTATATTAAACCGCTGGAAACCGATTAAAAAACCCGCTCCAAAAGAGCGGGTTTTTTAGTGGAACAAATTTTATTCTTCGTCGTCGTTATAGTCGCGCACAAAGAGCAGGATGTAAGCCAGCAGCGACTCTCCGAAGAACATCAGAAAAGCATACGAAAACCACCACATGCGCGTCATGGGGTTGTAGTCCAGCTGAATGGACTGCCACACCAGCCCCAGCAGTGTGCCCGTTACATACAGCCACACCACCAGCGTGAGCAGTTTAATCAACAAATCCACCAGGCCCCAAGCAAAACCCTTGGCTTGAAACGGCTTAGAAAAGAAATGATATAAGTTGGTCATAATTTATTGTATTTTTCCTAACGGAAAATGTCAATTGGTTTTAGGGCTGCAAGGCCGGGTCGGTGGCGTTGTAGCCAAAGTCATCTTGGTAGATGCCATTATCAGAAAATCCTTGCGGCGTGGCGCCGTTGTCGGTGTAATTGGTATACAACGGGTCATTTTGCAGGGCCTGGGCTTGCTCCAGTTCCGCCGCCGGGGTTTGTGTAGGGACCACGGGTTGTTGCGGTTGAGGCAGCTGTTGTTGCGGCAAGGCAGCCTCGGGCGCAGCAGCGGCCGGAGCCGGCGCGGACTGCGTTTTTTTGCGGGCCGGTTTGCTCGCTTTTTTGCGGGCGGGCTTTTGGGCCTTGGCGGGTTGTGCCGGGGCAGCCTGCTGATGCAGCGCTTCCAACGCCGTTTCGTGCGCTTCCTCGTCGCTCAAACGCGGCAAAGAGTCGTTGCGGAAAGCGGGGTAATCGTCCCGGTCCAAGTACTCTTGGGAGACGGGGCCCGCGGTATATTTTTCAATGACCTGCTGCGTAGGGGCCGCTTGGGGCTCTTTGGGCTTGGGGTACTGCACGGAATAGGTGTCAGAGATGATTACTTCCGTCGGCGCCGGTTCTTCTTCCGGCTCCTCGGTCAGGCAAAACTCCACTTTTTGCCGGGTGGATTTATCTAAATTTTTATCCACGCGGGTTTCGCAGGTGGACGCGGCCGCGTGCAAGGGCGCTGCGGCCAAAGACAGGGCAAAAACATAAATTAATTTTTTCATATTCGCTCCGTAAGACGAAGATACTTTATTATACAAAAACTACTCCGTTTAGCAACGGAATTCTTTGGCCAAAAGAACTTTTTTTGCGGGGCAGTGGGCTGGGGAATTTTAAAGGGGTTGCACAATGTTTTTTTTTTGATAAATTTTATCGTAAGAGAAAATTTATCAAAAAAGGTGGCTTTTATGAAAAATCGTTCTACGGGCCGTTTAGGCGGCTTATTTAATGTCGTCATCCCCGGGGTTGCGGCGTGCAACGCTCGGGGATCTCTGCCTCTTAAAAACACGACGAGATTCCCGATAACGACTTTCGGGAATGACGTAAGGATAGGATATTTAGGTGGCTTTACGCTCATTGAGTTGTTGGTCGTTGTGCTGATCATCGGCATTTTGGCCGCTGTGGCGCTTCCGCAATATACCAAGGCGGTGGCCCGCTCGCGTCTGGCAGGGGCGATGACCCTGGCTACATCTATCGTGCAGGCGGAACGGGTGTATTATATGGCGAATGGGGAATATACGGTGGATGTGGATAATTTGGATATACAGCTGCCTGGGGATTTTACGCGTATATCTTTGGAGGCTTCTTACAGCGAATATGTTTCGGGACAATTGGATGTGTATCTCTATAACGGTTATGGCGGGGCTCCTCGGGTGGTTATTCGTTCGTCCCAAATTCCATCCTTTGTGGGTATGGGCTTTGAGCCAGAGAGCACATATTACTACTGCGGTGTGTTAAAAACCGACCCGCAAGTAGAGCTGGGCCAAAGCATTTGCGCTACGTATGGAACCTTGAATCCCTCTGCCAGTTCAAATTCCGGTTATTTTTACTACAACTTAAAATAATGCTGCGTAAAATAAAAACCCCCGCCGTTTAGAGCGGGGGTTTTGTCTGTCAGAAAGACTTATTTTCCTTTGACGTGTTTGACCGGTTCGCCGTAGTAAGCTTTCAAATACAAGTCTTTGATTTCGCTTACCAGCGGATAGCGGGCGTTGCCGCCGGTGCACTGGTCATCAAACGCCAGCTCGGAGAGTTGGTCCAAGTTATCCAAGAATTCTTTCTCCGGGATGCCGTATTCTTTGAGCGATTTGGGGATGTCCAATTTGTGTTTAAGCTCTTCCACCATTTCAATGAGCTTTTCCACTTTGGCGTCTTTATCGTCGCCCATGTCGTTGTGGGGCAGCAAGAAGTCCACAATCTTGGCGTAGCGGCCTTTGACAAACGGATATTTGTACTGCGGGAACAAGCCCTGCTTGGTCGGTTTGTCGGTGGCGTTGAACTCAATGACATAGCTGAGCAGCAATGCATTGGCCAACCCGTGCGGAACGTGGTACATGGCACCCAGTTTGTGCGCCATAGAGTGGCACAGACCCAAGAACGCGTTGGCAAACGCCATACCGGCAATGGTGGCCGCGTAGTGCATTTTTTCACGTGCATTGATGTCTTTGGCACCCAAGGTGTAGGATTTCTCTAAGTATTTGAACACCAGGCGCATGGCTTCCAAGGCTTGCCCTTCGGTAAAGTTGGTGGAATACACGGAGGTGTAGGCCTCAATGGCGTGGGTCAACACGTCCAAGCCGGACCAGGCGGTCAGTTTTTTAGGCATACCGAGCACGAATTCGGGGTCAATGATGGCCATATCCGGGGTTAAGGCATAGTCGGTAATGGCGTATTTGGTGCCCGTTTTTTCGTCGGTGATAATGGTGAACGGCGTCACTTCAGAGCCGGTGCCGGACGTGGTCGGGATAGCGACCATGGTGGCCTTTTTGCCCAACGGAGGAGCCGCGTAAATGCGTTTGCGGATATCCATAAAGCGCATGGCGATGTCTTCAAAGCTCGTGTCCGGGTTTTCATACATCAACCACACCATTTTTGCTTCGTCCATGGCAGAGCCGCCGCCCAAGCCGATGATGATATCGGGCTGCCAGAAGTTGGCAATGTCCAAAGCGGCTTGCACGTTGGAAATGTTCGGGTCGGGCAATACGTTGGAGAACACGCGGAACTTGATGTTCAAGTTTTCCAATACGTCGGCTACCGCGCGGACGTGGCCCAGTTGTTCCATGGTTTTGTCCGTGATGATGTAGGCGCGTTGTTTGCCGGCCAGCTCAGCCAAAGCTTGCGAGAGCGCACCGCGTTTGAAATAAATTTTGTGCGGTACTTTGTACCAGTACATATTTTCGCGGCGTTCCGCGACGGATTTGACGTTCATAAGATGTTTCACCCCAATGTTTTCGCTGACGGAGTTGCCGCCCCAAGAGCCGCAGCCCAAGGTAAGCGACGGGGCCAGTTTGAAGTTGTACACGTCGCCGATGGCGCCCTGCGAAGAGGGGATGTTGATCAGCGTGCGGGCCGTGGGCATATCTTTAAACAGGTCAATATGCTCCTCGTTGGATTCGTCGGTGTAGAGCACCGAAGTATGACCGGCGCCGCCGTACAAAATCAGGTCGCGCGCCAATTCCACCGCGTGGTTGAAATCTTTGGCGCGGTAGAAACCCAACACCGGGGAGAGTTTTTCGCGGGCGAAAGGTTCTTCGTCGCACACTTTGGAGGCTTCGGCGATTAAGATCTTGGTGCCGGCGGGCACTTTAATCCCGGCCAGTTCCGCAATTTTAACGGCGCTTTGGCCCACGATGGCGGAGTTGAGTTTGCCGTTGACCACAATGGTCTCGGCCAATTTTTTGCGGTCTTTGCCCGTTACAAAGTAGCAGCCGCGGGCGATGAACTCGTCTTTGACTTGTTCATACACGCTGTCTTCTACGATGACGGACTGCTCGCTGGCGCAAATCATCCCGTTATCAAAGGTTTTGCTCATAATAATGGAGCTGACGGCCATTTTGATATTGGCGGTGGCGTCAATGACGGCCGGGGTATTGCCGGCGCCTACGCCGATGGCCGGTTTGCCGGAGGAGTAGGCGGCTTTCACCATGCCCGGGCCGCCGGTGGCCAAAATCAGGTTGATGTGCGGGTGGTGCATCAACGCGTTGGAAAGCGGCATCGTCGGGCTTTCAATCCAGCCGATGATGTCTTTGGGAGCGCCGGCGGCTACGGCCGCGTCCAGCACAATCTTCGCCGCGGCGATGGTGCATTTTTTGGCGCGCGGGTGCGGAGAAAACACAATACCGTTGCGGGTCTTTAAGGCCAGCAAGCTTTTGAAAATGGCGGTAGAGGTCGGGTTGGTGGTGGGCACCACGCCGGCGATAACGCCAATAGGTTCTGCCACTTGGCGGTAGCCAAAGGCATCGTCGTCAGACAAGACGCCGCAGGTCTTGGTGTCTTTATATTGGTTGTAAATGTATTCAGAAGCGAATTGGTTTTTGATTACCTTATCTTCCATGACGCCCATGCCCGTTTCGGCCACGGCCATTTTGGAAAGAGGAATACGGTTCTGCGCCGCAGCAATGGCCGCCGCGCGGAAGATTTTGTCTACTTGTTCTTGCGTGTACGTCGCGTAGATGCGCTGGGCTTTTTTGACCTTGTCTACCACTTCGGTCAAATGGGCCAACTCTTGCGGGGTGGCTTCCATCGGCGCAGCTGCTTTTTTCTTGTCCGCCATAAGTCAATCTCCTTGTATAAATATCTAAAAAAATCTATTGTGTAGATATTTTTATATCCATATGATACCTGTTTTGGAAAATGTTGTCAATGCACCGAGAGAATAAAAAAATAAAATTTGACAAAAAACTTTTTTACGGGTATGATGTAGATATTGAAATATCTAGTAATTTGACAAGGAGTTTCCTTTCTATGAGCCTTTTTTTTAAACGCAAGTCCGTCAGTGTGCAGACCATTCGCCGCCTGCCGCAGTATTTGCGCGTCTTGTGCGACTGGCACGCCTATGGGCGGGAGCTGGCCTCGTCCACCGAGCTGGCCGAGGAAACCCGCCTGCCGCCGATTGTGATTAAAAAAGATTTACAGGCCGTCGGCGCACCTAGCAAACGCCGGGCCGGATTTAAGGTCAGCGGTACGATAGAGGCCATAGAAAATTTCTTAGGGTGGGACAATTTAAACAAGGCATTTCTCATCGGGGCCGGGCATTTGGGCGCGGCGTTGCTGGGGTTTTCCGGCTTTAAAAATCACGGGTTGGAAATTGTGGCCGCCTTTGATACGCACCCCGAGCGCGTGGGCGGACAAATCAATGGCGTGCGCGTGTATCATACCGCGCAATTGAAGAGTATTATTGACGAAAAGAAATTGAAAATTGCCGTGCTGACCGTGCCGGGCGCGGCGGCGCAGGGGATTACCGACACGCTGGTGGATTGCGGTATTAAGGCCATTTGGAACTTTGCTCCCGTCAAGCTGAGCGTGCCGGAGGGGGTGGCGGTACAGCAGGAGGATATTGCGGCGGGGTTGGCGGAGTTGTGCGCCAAAGTGCGGGGCATGTAGGGAAACGAAGCGGCAGCCTAGATGCAGCTGACATTTACGCAGGCGGGGCAAATCAACGATTTGCTCCGCCTGTCTTGTGTGGATAAACAATTTTCCAAATTCGGTTCATTTGGTTGTCTCTTGGGGCTTACATAGCTGGCGCTATGCCGCGTCCCAACTAAATCCAGCCAACTGAAAGCGAATTTGAAAAATCATATAATCGTCTACCGGGACGGCCTTGTAAACGACTTTATTGTTACTTGTTTTTTGCTGTTTACCAAATAAGGGGTCATCCTGAAAAGTTTTTGCTTAAGGATCTTCCATTTTTCTAGCAGTGGTAGTTGTCTTTATTGAATGAACGGCGAGGGAAAATGGAAGATGCTGAGCAGAGACACCTCAGCATGACCCTATTTTTATAAACGACTTTTTTGCAGTTATTAAATCAGGTCATCCCCGAGTGTCTCAGTCGGGGATCTTCGTCTGACTAAACAAAATAAGGAAAAGGCCACTTTTATATAAATATCAGAGGAAGATTCCCGACAACAACATTCGGGAATGACACTTTATTTTGCAGTGACCCTCGCCTTATTGTTTTTTTGTTTTGTCGTCGTGGAAGTTGGCACCCACCTCTAAAACACTTGCACAATGTTTTTTTTTTGATAAATTTTTATCGTAAGAGTATTTTTATCAAAAAAGGAACC
>CAVHDF010000045.1:0-12597 GCA_963634865.1 Eggerthellaceae bacterium | reverse complement strand
TTCCAGGGTGACGGCGTAGAAGAACAAGTCGTTATAAAACGTCGTCATCCCCGAAAGTTTCTATCGGGGATCTCAACCGCTTTCGCCGTTGCGTAGTTTGCCGTTTGCGCAGCGGCCATCGGAGCGTTGATAAAAAATAAAATTTACAACAAAAATCCGCCTTTTGTCTGAGCCGCTAATAAGCGGCGAGTTAAAGGCGGAATAAGAAAATTTTATTTTTTATGCTCCGTAGGCCCGCGGGGCCTTTTGCCTACTTTTCTGCCCCGAAGAAAAAGATATAAAAAAGCGAGGCGAACTCTCTCTCGCCCCGCTTTTTAAAACCTTTTAGATGAACGCTATTTACTCAGTAATTCCACCAAAATTTCGTTCATCCGGCGCGGATTGGCCTTGCCGCGGCTCTTTTTCATCACCGCACCCACCAATGCGCCCACGGCCGCGCGGTTGCCTTTTTTAAAGTCCGCCACCGCTTTGGGGCTTTCATTAATGGCCTCTTGCGCCCAGGCAAAAAGTTGTCCCTCATCGCTCACCTGCGACAGGCCCAACTTCTCCACCAGCGAAGCAGCCTTTTCGCCTGTTTTGTACATTTGTTCAAACACGGTCTTGGCCTGATTGCGCGAGATTTTGCCGCTCTCCACCAGTTTGATCAGTTCGGCCAAATCCGCCGCGGCCACCGGGCTTTGGCCGATGTCTTTTTTATCGGCATTGAGCAGGCCCATGAGGTCGGTGGTAATCCAGTTGGCCGCCGCTTTGGCACCCGCACCGCAAGACAACACTTGCTCAAAATATTCCGCCGTTTTACGCGTAAGCGTCAGCACGCCTGCGTCGTAGGCAGACAAACCCAAGGCCACAAATTTGGCCTCTTTGGCGGCTGGGAGCTCGGGCATTTCGGCCTTGATTTTTTCCAAGCGGTCCTTGCGCAAAATCAACGGCGGCAAATCCGGCTCCGGGAAATAGCGGTAGTCCAAAGCGTCCTCTTTAGAGCGCATGGGCTTGGTGAAGCACTTCTCTTTGTCCCACAGCAAGGTCTGCTGGATGACTTTGCCGCCCTCGTTTAACACTTGGGTCTGGCGGGCAATTTCGTAGTTGATGGCGTCTTTGACCGCCTTGAACGAATTTAAATTTTTAATCTCCGTGCGGGTGCCAAACTTCTCCTGCCCCACCGGGCGCAAGGAGACGTTTACGTCCACGCGCAGCTCGCCTTTTTCCATATCGCACTCGGATGCATCCACCCACTGCATCAAGCGTTTGATTTCCGTCAGGTAAGCGTACGCTTCATCGGCCGAGCGCAAATCCGGCATGGACACAATTTCCAGCAACGGGCAGCCGGCGCGGTTGAAATCCACTAACGAAAAGTCACTGCTGTGCGAGGATTTGGCGGCGTCCTCTTCCAAATGGGCATGATGAATGCCGATTTTCTTCTTCTGCAGTTTGTCTTTGGGGCCGAACGTAATTTCAATTTCGCCGCGGCCGTTGACCGGGTGCGCGTTTTGCGTGATCTGGTAGCCTTTGGGCAAATCCGGGTAAAAATAATGTTTGCGCTCAAAGGAAGAAACCTCATTGATTTGGCAGCCCAAGGCCAGCCCGGCGCGCACGCCCAAGCGCACGGCGCCTTCGTTAATCACGGGCAGAGTGCCCGGTTGGCCGCTGCAGCGGGGGCAAATCTCGCTGTTGGGGCCGCAGCTTTCGTCCATGCCGTTGAGGCAGGTGCAAAACATTTTGGTTTTGCTGTGCAATTGCACGTGTATTTCTAGTCCGATAACGGGTTCAAATGGTGTTGTCACTTGGCATCCTCTCCTAAATTACTATAATATCAAATATGTTCTCTCTTTTTAATACCACCTCTTATAAAAAAGGCGCCGCCTTGGCGGTGGCCTCCACGGCGTTTTGGAAAATTACCTCTTTTTTTAACGGCATTTTAATTGCCTTGTATTTTGGGGCCGGCACGGGAACGGACATCTATTTTTATCTCATTATGCTCATTGGCTTTGGCGTGGCGTTTATGCAACGGCTCAACAGCACGGTGCTGATCCCGGAGGCGATGTTTCTGCAAGAAGAAGACCCCGCCCAAAGCCGCCGCTTTTTAACGGCCGGATTTTATTTTTACTTGCTGTTGGCACTGGCCCTGTGCTGGGTGGGGCTGATGTTCCCCGTCGGAGCGCTGGGGTGGACTTCCCGCTTTGCCACCGCCCTGCTGCAAGAGCAACGCCTGCTGCTGGGGCTGGCCTTTGTATTGTTTGCCACCCAATTGCTGACCTATTATTTGACCTCCGTAGCGGAAATGCACAAGTTTTTCGGCACCGCGCTATTGGGACCGCTTAATGCCTTGTGCCCGCTGGTGAGTTTGCTGCTGTGGGGCCGCAGCGTAGGGATCATCAGCATGGTATATGGCTTTTTGGCGGCCCATCTCTTGCAAATCGGGCTGCTGGCGGGATTGCTGGTCAAAAAGTTGCATTGGGATTTTGTCCCCCGGCCCGTCTCGCTGCCGGTGCGCGCACAAAAAAATATGCTGACCGGGCAGACCCTGGCCGTGGTGGACATTGTCAATAATTTGTTGCCGCTCTACCTCATCAGCGGCATGGGGGCCGGGCTGGTCAGCGCGCTAAACTACTGCCGGCAAATTACCGACTCCCCCACCGAGATCATCACCAACCGCGTGGTCAACGTCTCTAAAATAGAAATGACGGAAAACGCCGCGCGCGGGCAAGTAAACGTGTTTAATAAAAACTTCCTATCCACAAATCATTTGCTGCTGTTTGTGCTGACGCCGCTGGCGGTGTTTATCTCGTATTTTGCGGCTGATGTGGTGGCGCTGTTTTTCAAACGCGGGCAATTTGGGCTCTTGGCCGCGGCGCAAACCACCGCATTTTTGCGGCCGATGATTTTTATGCTGGTCTTGTTGGTGCCGGCCTATCTGCAAAATAATGCCATTGCCGCGTGGTGCAAAATCAAGGAAAACTTCCCTTATGCGCTGACCTCGGCTCTGGCGTTTACCGCGGCCGTGGCGTGGGTCTTGCCGCGTTATGGGGCGCATGCATATCCGTATTTATTGTTGGGCGGGCTGGTCTTGGGCTTTGCTATCAATGCGGTGTTCTTTCGCAAATACTTTGCGTTTGTGAACTATTTTCGTTCGTTTTGGGAGTTGCTGCGCCTGCTGGCCATTAACGTGATCGCCTTGGTGCCGGCGGCGGCGGTGCGGGTGTTTTTAGGAGAGAATGACCCGTTCTTAAATCTGCTCTTCAGCGGGTCGGTGTTTGTTACGGCGCTGCTGGTGATTTCTTACAAAAGCCGGGATTTGCAACTGTTTTTGAAAGCGACGGAAATCTCGCGCATTGTTAAAAAATTATTTTAATTTTTCATCCAAGGCTTGTTCCACGGCGCGGACCACCGTGGGCACGGTGAGCACATCCATATTCTTGCACGAGGGATAGCCCAGCGCGCATTGCACATGCCACGCCGTCCCCAACAGCCACATGCAATGGCGGCATGGCCCGGCTTTTAAATTTACATTTTTTGCCAGGCCGAAAAAGGCCGGGTCCGTCGGCCCGAACAGCACCACACAGCGGGTGTCCAACCCGCGCGTGAGCTGCACCAAGCCGCTCTCGCCGTCTAAATGCAACAGGCTGCCCTGCAACAAGGCGGGCAAATCCGCCACGGCGGTTTGGCCTACCAAACTGACATCCACAAAATCAAACTTCGGGCTGTTTTTTCCCCCCAGCTGCACCAGCAACACGCCGGGGTATTTTTCTTTGAGCCGCTGTGCCAAAGCACGCCAGTTTTCCACCGGCCAGCACTTAAGCGGACGGCGGCCTTTTAGCGAGAAAGTAGCGTCAATACCGTCATGCAATGTGATGTATTTTTTGCCCTGTAAATGCCATTTTTGCAGCCGGGCCGGAGCGGTCAGTTCCCCGGGCAAAGCCGGTGCGGACAACGGGTCAAAATCCAATGCACTCAAGTAAGAAATCAGCCCTGCCCGCGGCAGCCCTTGCTGCACAGCAAACTGCCCCAGCAAATCTTCCAGCAAATAATTGTCGTCTAAGAAGAAGGCAAAAGGCTCCTGCCGCCGCGCCATTTCCGTGAGCAGCGGCTCCAGCTCCGGCGCGACCGCATGCACCCGTTGGGAATTCACCCGCAAAACCTTAAAGGATTGGCACGTTTCAAACGCTACATCGTAGCGGTGATAAAGCGGCTGTCCCGGCGGCAGAAAAACATTTTTGTCATCTGCTACGAACAAGGCCTCGGCCGCGCGGGGAGAATCGGTGTGATAATAAAATACGGCTTGCGGCAGCTTCTCGCGCAGCGCCAACACGGCCAACCGCGCCACGGCGCAATCGCCCAGCCCGCCGCGCAAATGCCAAAACACATGCAGACGGCTATCCCGCGGCGGCGCAGGATGCAAATACGCCAACACTTGCCGCCGCCACTGCCACCAAATTTTATTGCGCAACCGACGATACGCCCACGCCCAGCGCACCACCCGGCAGTCGCGCCCGTACACCTGCGCAAAAGACTGCAGCGTTCTTAACGCCAAACGGGGGATGTCGCCGGAGTAAGAGTTCATTCGCCCTCAAAAAAAGATGCAAAAATTTCAAACGGACGGCGGTCTTTCTGGCGCGAGGCCTCTATGGCCATCCCTACGCGTTTGCCCCAGTTGACCATAAGCTCATCCAACGCTACGGTCAAAGGCTCCTCTTCGCCCGGGTTGACCAACAGCCCGCTGACGGCATTGGCCACCAGCTCATCGGCACCGGGGACGTCCGTAGCCACCACGGGCAATTTGCTGGCCATGGCGTCTAAAAGTTCATTGAGCCCCTCGGCCTCGCGCGCCGGACTGACATAAATGTCTGCATTGCGCAACAAGCTGTAGAGGTCACTGTCGGCAGAAACAATTTCCGTGCTGGGGCCTAACTTATTTTTCTCAATAAATTTCTTCAGCGCCGCCTTGGCAGTGCCGTCACCCACAATGGTCAAATGCCATGTGGTATGCGCAGGGGCCAAGCGGGCCCAGGTTTTGAGCAGCACGTCAAAGCCGCCGCTCTTGGCCAGTTTGCCCGCAGCCACAATGTTGTTCTCTTTCTTAAAGCAGGCGGGTTTATTGTAGTTGTAATGTTCCACCCACACGGCCGGGTTGGCGGTGCGTATGGCATTGGCACTGTAAACCTTTTTATCCAGCGGCTTATCGCCCGTGCCGATGACCACCACTTTTTGGGCTTTCTTTAGCAACGCTTTTTTGTTCTTAACGGCTTTGTCTTCCTTAAAATGTTCCGGCTCACAATACACAAACGGCACCTTGGCCAATACCGCCGCCTCACAAGCGGGCAAACAGGCCAAAGAAATTACTTTTTGCACCCCCTCTTTTTGCAGAAGCTGCGCCAAACTTTTCGCTTGGGCGGACGCGGCAAACGTCACCGTGGGCTGTTTCACATGCCCGGGCAGTTTTCCCTTTACCCCGGCCAAAATGACCTCTTGGCCATTGCCCGCCAATACTTCCGCCAGACGCACCCCCAAACGGACGCCGGAAAAATTTTTATGTTGTCCTACAAATATCATGCTTTTCATACATTCACCTTCTTTTGGCGCGCCGCGCCAAACCCTTATACTCCTATAAATTGTACATAAAAAAACCGCCCCCTGGCGGGCGGTCTGACAAATCTATTGCGGGGACTGGATTTGAACCAGTGATCTCAAGGTTATGGGCCTTGCGAGATACCAGGCTTCTCTACCCCGCATTGTTATTATAGCACTTTTCCAAGCGGGCGCGCAAGGCAAGAAGAAAAATTAAGGCATTTGGTAAATTTTGCACTGCAGGTTGCCGCAAGTCCGATATCCCCCAGACGCCACGCCGCCCAGGCTTTGGCATGTTTTCTCGGCCACTTCGGAATGATTAAAAGCCAAGCACGAATTAATGCGGCCGGGGTTGATGTTCATATAAAGATACAGACGAAGATTACAAGCATCTGATATCCCGGAAAAATGCTCAAAACAATTTTTGCCAGACTCATATTCTAAGCAATCGGCCCATGCTATGGCCAAATCCCCAGAAGAATATGTTCTTCCGGTGGACGAAGTGGGTTTCCAGCCGGAAGGTACTTGCACGGACAACTCCGAAAAATCATTGGCATACGTATTATTGGCCGCAAAATACACCTGCTGGGCCTGCCACAAACTTTTCATCAAGGGCATCAGTTGCGCGGCGCGGGCTTTGCATACGCTAACGCGGTACTGCGGCAGGGCAAGGGCAGCAAGAATGCCGATGATGAGTACGACGACAAGAAGTTCAATAAGCGTAAAACCGCTCCGCCGTTCATCACATAAGGTCATGCTGGAGTGTCTTAGTCCAGCATCTGTCGTGTTCCTCTTGTTTGTAACAACAGACCCTGGACTACGACTCTCCAGGGTGACGGCGTTGAGGAATAACCGGCCTAAACGGCCCGTAGAGAAGTTTTTCATAGTGGGGTTCCTTTTTTGATAAATTTTGCTTCTACGCAAAATTTATCAAAAAAAAAACATTGTGCAAGCGTTTTAGAAAGAGTTGCCAACTTCTACGACGACAAAACAAAAATAAACAGCAAAAACAATAAGGCAAGGCTGTTATAAAAACTAAGGTCATTCCCGAATGTTGTTGTCGGGAATCTTCCGCTGACATTGAGAACAAAGAGAGTAGTCTTCCTTATTTAACTTGATAAGACGAAGATCCCCGACTGAGACTCTCGGGGATGACCTTATTAGATAACTACACGGCCTGTCTGCCGTTTACGCAGCGGCCATCGGAGCGCTGATAAAAAATAACGAGGTGCAAAACATACCGTTTTGCACCTCGCACCAAAATCCAAACGGCCTCAGCAAACGCTTTCTATTTATACATGGGATAAAAGTAAATCCCCATATATACCGGGTTATCCACAAAGCCCTTTACTTCCTCGCGCATGGCCCACAGCCCGGTCGGATGCACGGTATAAATTTGCATGGCGTCCTGGTAAGCGATTTTCTGCAACTGGCGGTAAAGCTGCACGCGGCGGGCCGGGTCCGTCTCCGTCACGGCGCGACGCACCAATTCATCGGCCTTGGGGTTTTTATACCCTTGCGAAAACGCATACCGTCCGTCGCTGTGCATGAAGGCGAAATAGAAGTTATGCGCGTCGGCATAATCGGCCACCCAGCCCCGCACCCACACGGGCATTTGGCGGGCGGTGGTCTTTTCCAAAAACGAAGCCCACATCACCCCGCGCACTTCAATTTTAAATTTGGGGTTCAAACTTTCTATGTTGCGTTTGAGCATCTCCGCCGCCATTTGGCGCGGCACGCCGCCGGTATTGTACGTAATGGTCAGCGTAAAGCCCTTATCCCACACTTGGCCGCCCCAAGCCTTTTTAAAATGTTCCTCGGCTTTCTTTAAATCAAACTCATAATGAGGCATATCGGGCCCGTAATCCACCAAGTCTTTGGGCGCCGGGCCATACGCGCGGGTGGCGCGGCCCAACAAAGCCTGCTTTAAAAAGGCCTCGTAATCAAACGCGTACGAAAACCCTTTGCGCACGTCTTCATCGGCAAAAAAGTTCGGTGGAATGCCTTTACCGTCCAACTGGGCGGAACCGACATCCGGGTTGCCCTTGGCGTTAATATCCAGCGTAAAAAAGATAACCGGGTCCGTGCGCAAGCGCGGCAAATTGTCATACACCGCCACACCGGGTTTTCCGCGCAACTGGTCCACATACTGGCTGGGGATTTCCACAATGTCCGCCTCACCCCCTTCCAACAGCAAGCGCAAGGTGCTGGGCTCGGTGACCGTCATCATGTGAATATTTTTAATGCGGGGCGCACCTTCAAAATACTCCTCGTTGGCGGCCAAATGCAAGCGCCGCGCCGACACATCCCACCGCACCAATTTAAACGGCCCCGTGCCATTCATGTGGTCAAACAAGTAAGAGGACTGTTTTTCAAAGTCATTAAATTGCTTCCACGTGGCCTCTGTGCCGTCCCAACCGCCGTGCTGCGCCACCCAGGCTTTGGGCACGACGTACCCCCACCGCGCCACAATAGACAAAAACGGCGCAAAGGGCTTTTTAAGTTTCACAACCACCTTATCGCCCTGCACCTGCACGGCCTGTGCGGCTTCTTTAAAATCTACAACAATTTCCCCCTTTTCATTGCGGGTAGACGTAATGCCCAGCACCGGCTCCAACAGCAACGAGGACGGCCCGCCGGAAATATCAGAAAGCATAAAGCGCAGCAGCGAATAGCGCACATCCTCAGGCGTCAGCTCTGTACCGTCGTGAAAGCGCACCCCCGGACGAATGGGAAAAGTATATGTGGTGCCGTCTTTGGAAATCAGCCCGTTCTGCACCGAGGGCACCTGCGTAGACAAAGAGGGCAACAAATGCGTCATGGAGCTGCCGTCAAACTTCAGCAAGGTGTCATACACATTGAGCATCATCCCCTGCGTGACCCCGTCATAAGAGAACACCGGGTCCAAAGATTGCATTTCTCCGGCGTGCGCCACCACCAAGGTGTCTTGGGTTTGCGGTTTGCTGCACGCGCACAAACACAAAATACATCCCAACAAAACGGTCATTGTTTTTTTCATTTTTTCCTCACTAAATAGGCCACGCCACGCTTGTTGAGCAGCCAGGCGCGGGCAAATTCTTCCGCCGGATAGCGGCGTAACACCTGCCGGGTCTGTTCGGCAGCGGGGTCCGCCACCCAAACGTGTCCGTCTTGCCAACCGCACACCACCACCAAATGGCCCGGCGTATGGGGAACGGCCGCGCCGGTCAGCTCACCCCGTTGATACGCTATGCTGGCCAGCACCAAACTGTCTTTATTTACAAAAGAGTCCAACTGGGACAAACGCGTAAAACGCGTCACGCACGCCTGCAAGCCCAAACGGCACGCATAGGCGGTGTTTAAAGTCCAGTTGCCGTAAATGCGGGCGCGGTCGTCATACACGGCCGCGGCGGTTTGCAGAGGCTCGGCCGATACGCCCAAAGCGTTTAACGCCATAGTCAGCGAAGTCGGGCTGCACAAACGCATTTGGTCTGTTTCCGGCACGGCCAAACGCCGCTGCGAAAGGGGCGTAACCGAAATTTTCCGCTCCCCCAAAGGCAATATGGCCGCGCAATCATCCGGCTGCGTTTGCGCCGCGCGCAAACACACAAAAACGCCGGGAACATCCGCCTCTTCGTTTAGCGTCAAGCGGAAGCGATAGGCCTGCGCCGGGGTCTGCGTTTGCAACACATCCACCTGCACTTGCCCGGCGGCATTTTGCTGCGAGGGAAAGCTGTGATTGATTTTCTGCGAATACAGCGCCAACTTAAAAAAGGGACTCCATACGCCGCCCTGGCGGATTTGCACTTCCGTCAGCAGCCAGCCCTTGCCGCGGGGATGATAATCCACCGACAACACCAAAGAAATAAATTCCACTTCCGTCTCAAACACCGGCGACAGCGCCACATGACGCTGCGCGTCGCTGCACCACTGATACCCCCGTTGGGGCCGGTGAAAAAAGGTAAGATACGGGAGTTTTATTTCTGAGGCGTTCATGCAAAACCTACGCAAAAAATCGGGGCACCCGGGCTCGAACCGGGAACCTTCCGCTCCCAAAGCGGACGCCCTACCATTGGGCCATGCCCCGTTGGCTATATTGTAGCAATTTTAAAGCAATTTCATGGCACACGACGGCACCTGACGGCTGCAGAAGGAATTTGTTATAATAAGGGAAGTTCCGCGCCCATAGCTCAATTGGTTAGAGCAGCCGACTCATAATCGGCGGGTTTCAGGTTCAAGTCCTGATGGGCGCAGTTTTTTTGCCACAAGTGCACCAACTGCTTGGTGCACGGCAGGACTTGAAAGGCGCAGCGATGTTTTTGTTTGCCAACAGGCAAGGCAAAAACCGCGAGCCCGGCCTGCAGAAAAAGCCCGTCAGGGCTTTTATCGGAAGGCAAGTCCTGATGGGCGCAGCTTTTTTGCCCAAGCGCGAGCAAGTGCCCTTGCACCGCGCGGCGGCAAATGCTAAAATATATGTGTTGATCCGGGATGGTGTAATGGTAACACGGATGCCTCTGGAGCATTAATTCTAGGTTCGAGTCCTAGTCCCGGAACCAGATTTATTTAGGCCGCCGCCGGCATAGGGCGGCGGCTTTTTCATTTAGAGGTTGCTATGGAAAACACCGCAAAACCCGCTCAAAAGCACAACAATGCGCTGGATGAAATCATCGCGCAACGCTACGCCGAGGCCGAAGAGCTCAAAGCCGCCGGCATCAACCCTTATCCCAATCATTGCGACAAAAAACAAACCTGCGCCGAGGCCAAAGCCGCCCCGGACGACAGCGAAGTCTGCACCGCCGGCCGCTTGGTGCAGCTGCGTCTGATGGGCAAGGCCGCCTTTGCGCACTTGCGCGATTTCTCGGGCAAAATTCAGCTCTATATCGCCAAAGATAACTTGGGCGACGAGCCGTACGCTTTCTTTAAAAAACACATGGCGGTGGGAGATTTTGTCTCTGTCACCGGGCATATGTTCGTTACCAAAACGGGCGAACGCACCATCAAAGCCACCCAACTGAATTTGATTTCCAAGGCCATCCGCCCCATGCCGGAAAAATTCCACGGTTTGCAAGATACCGAGGTACGCTTCCGCAAACGCCACTTGGATTTAATTGCCAATGAGGACGTCAAAGATATTTTTGTCAAACGCGCCAAAATCATTTCTTCCATTCGTCAAACCTTAGACGGCAAAAACTATTTGGAAGTGGAAACCCCCGTCCTCACGCCCGATAGCGGCGGCGCGGTGGCGCGGCCGTTCCAAACTTATCACAACGCGCTTAAAATGCCGCTACGCTTGCGCATTGCCTTGGAGCTGTACCACAAGCGTCTCATCGTGGGCGGGTTTGACCGCATTTATGAAATCGGCCACATGTTCCGCAATGAAGGCATTGACACCACGCACAACCCCGAATTTACCATGATGGAGCTTTACCAGGCTTACGGCGACGTGAATACCATGGCGGATTTGTTTGAAGAAATCGTCAGCAACGCCGCCAAGGCCGCCGGCGTGGAAAAAGTCATGTTCCACGGCAAAGAAATCAGCTTGGTGCCCCCGTTTAAACGCCTGTACATTCCCGTGGCGTGGAAAGAAAAATTCGGCCAAGATATTCACGAAGTGTTAGACGGCCGCCAATTTAAACGCGAGCCGCTGGCCAAACTGGCCAAGGAGCAAGGCATTTCCTTTTCCGCCGCCGACCCGGACAGCAAACTCTTTGACGAGCTGTTTGAAACCAAATTGCTGGCCGGCTACAACTGCCCGGTCATCGCGCTGGATTATCCCACCGCCGTCAGCCCGTTCAGCAAAACCAAACCGGGCGACCCGGAACTGGTGGAACGCTTTGAGGCGTTCGTCACCGGGACGGAAGAGAGCCACGCTTGCACCGAGCTGGGCAACGCCTACACCGAGCTCAATGACCCGGCCGACCAGCTGCAACGCTTGAAAGACCAGGCCATCGCCAAGGCCAAGGCCCAGGGTGAAGACGCCGAAAACGCCGATATTTTAGACGGTGATTATATTGAAGCGTTGGAATCGGGCATGCCTCCCACGGGTGGCATGGGCATTGGCATTGACCGCTTGGTCATGCTGATTACGGGGCAAGAATCTATCCGCGAAATTATTTTCTTCCCCACGCTCAAACCCCAAGAGGAAAAATAACTTCCTAACTATACAAAAACCCGCGCTTTCCGGCGCGGGTTTTTTGATGTGTGGCAACCCAATTATCAGTTCACTACATAATACCCTTTTCCCTCGGCCGTTCCCATATCCAAAGGGCCAAAAGTACGGCAAATGTCATGCTGTTGGGCGCTGTTGGCAACGCACCACATTTTACCCGTTTCCGGGCGGTCTCCGGTAAAAGGCGAATAGGCTTCAAAAGTAGGGGTAAACTGATTGCCATGTGCGTAGCAGGTGTCCAAATTATCTCCGTCCTTGACGGATTTGCAAACGAACTCATAATATTTAGTATTTTTTACCTGCACGGAGAGTTCCTCTAAATTTTTTGTATACCCCCCATTGGCCATATAGTATTCTTCTTGGGCCGTGGTGAGGGCACGCAGGGTGGTAATGGCCTCCACCGCGCGGCTGCGCGCCACCGCCTTTTGATATTGAGGAATGGCAATAGCAGAAAGTATGCCGATGATAAGGACGACAACGAGAAGTTCAATGAGCGTAAAACCGCCTACATATCTTCTCCTTGCGTCATTCCCGAAGGTCGTTATCGGGAATCTCGTTGTGTTTTTAAGAGGCTGAGATCCCCGATAGAAACACTCGGGGATGACGACATTAAATAGACGGCCTAAACGGCCCGTAGAACGATTTTTCATAATGGGGTTCCTTTTTTGCTAAATTTCGCGTATACGCAAAATTTAGCAAAAAAAAAACATTAGGCAAGTGTTTTAGAGGTGGGTGTCAACTCCTACGACGACAAAACAAAAATAAACGGCAAAAACAATAAGGCTGAGATTCCCGCTAACGACCTGCGGGAATGACGGCATAGACAAAGACAAAGCCATTATAAAAATTAAGGTCATGCTGAGGTGTCTCTGCTCAGCATCTTCCAT
>CAVHDF010000044.1:0-12691 GCA_963634865.1 Eggerthellaceae bacterium | reverse complement strand
AAAAAAGGAACCCCATTATGAAAAATCGTTCTACAGGCCGTTTAGGCGGCTTTACGCTGATTGAACTTTTGGTTGTTGTTCTCATTATTGGCATTCTCGCCGCTATGGCTTTGCCGCAGTATGAGCTGGCGGTGACGAAATCCCGCTTTGCCACTTTGCAACCCATTGTGCGTGCCTTGGCCGATGCGCAAGAAGTGTATTATATGGAAAACGGCGACTACGCCACCCGCTTTTTGGACCTGGGTGTTACTCCGCCGGCGGGTGGAAATTTGGTAGAGGAAGAAAATGGGGAGAGTATTAAGTATTCTGGATTTTATTGCCGTTTGCACGCAAAAGCAGCGGTTTATTGTACGGGTGAACACTATGGGTATTACCGTCAGCAATTGCAACAGAGTTTTGATCACCCCGGGGAAAGATTTTGCTTGGTGTACCATGGGGACAACCAACGCCGCGTTGAATTGTTGGAAAAGCTCTGCCGCTCGTTGGGTGGGGAAAAGATGTCGGGCGCCGATTTTGGTGCTTCTAGTTGGGATTTCTATCGGCTTCCCTAAAACTCATTTAGACATAAAAAACCCCTGCCCAAAAGCAGGGGTTTTCTGTGTGAAGTAAAAATTATTTTACTTTGATTTCCAACTCTACGCGGCGGTTTTGCGCGCGGCCTTGGGCGGTGGCGTTGGTGGCCACCGGGTTGGAGGCGCCGTAACCCACGGCGGAAATGTTTTCTTCCGCCACGCCGCGGGCTTTAAGCGCGTTTGCCACGGCTTGGGCCCGGCGTTGGGACAGGTCAATATTGTAATTGGGGTCACCCAGCGAATCGGTATACCCTTTAACGACGATGGTATTGCCCGGCTGTTTTTTAAGCAAGTTGGCGGTGGCGTCTAAATTTTTATTGGAGCGGGCGTCAATCTTGTCGCTGTTGTGGCCAAAGCGGATCGGCTCTTTAAAGGTCACGTTAATGACGTTGCCCGTGCGGGTGGCCGTACCCAAGGTGCTCAGCTCTTCGGCTTGCGTAGCGGCTCTTTTTTCAGCGGCGGCTTGAGCGGCTAAGGCTTTTTTGTCGGCGCGGGTGGTTTTGGCTTTTTTGGCCTTGGCGGCTTGGGCCTTTTTGGCCTTGGCGGCTTGGGCCTTTTTGGCTCTTTGCGCGCAGGTGCAAGTGCCTTTTTGGGCGGCTTTGCATTGGCCGGTTTGGGCGCAGCGGCAGGCGGCCTTGCGGCACGGAGTGCCGGTGGTCTTTCTTTCACAGTGGCACGCCGCCAACAACAGCAAAGCGGCGCAGAATAAAGCTACTTTCTTCACAATTTCCTCCTTTTGGTTTGCCCCGCGTTTACACGCAGGGGACTGCTTAAAGCGATTCTTGCGGGTAAGGGAACTCTATCTCTACCCGGCGGTTTTGCGCGCGGCCTTCGGGCGTATTGTTGGATGCAACGGGCTTTTGGGCCCCATAGCCTTTGGCGCGGATATGTTGGACCGGCACCCCGCGGATTTGCAGGGCTTTGGCCACCGTATCGGCCCGCTGTTGGCTTAAACGCAAATTGACTTGTTCGCTGCCGCTGGCGTCGGCATAGCCGCGCACTTGCAGCGTGACGGAAGGGTCTTTTTTGTATACTTTGACGGCTTCGTCAATGGTTTTATAAGAGGGCAGCGCAATTTCATTGCCGTTGAGCCCAAAGGTGACCGTGGCAAAATACATCTGTCCCACGCGTCCCGGCGTTTTGGGGGCGGTGCTGCAGGCGGCCAGGCACAAGGCGCAAAGGCAAAAAAGTAAAAATTTCTTCCGCATAAATCTACCTTATTTTACAAAATTTTGCACGAGGGCTGCCCCTTTTGGCGCATGAGCTCGCGGTACAGCGTGATAATGCTCTTGCCCAGCTGCGGGTGTACAAAATCCGGCAGCAAATAGCTCAGGGGTTTGAGCACAAATTCCCGCTGGTGCAGCCGCGGATGGGGGACAAAAAGCATGGCTTCGTCATCAAAAATAATTTGGTCATCGTAAAATAAAATATCCAAATCTATCACCCGCGGTCCGTTGGGGAACGTCTTTACGCGGCCCAGCTCGGTTTCCAGCTCTTTGAGTTTGCGCAGCAAATCCGCCGGTTTATACGGCGTGGAGAGCAAGCAGACCGTGTTTACAAAATCCGGCTGCGCGTCGTAGCCCTCCGGTTTAGACAAAATATAAGGGGCCGTTTCTTTCAGGGTGCCCAGGCGCGTCAAGGCCGCCAAGGCGCGGTCCAGCTGCGCTTTGGGGTTGTTTTGATTGCTGCCCAGGGCCAGAATCGCCAGCGGCATTATTCTTCGCCCCGGTATTCCACCCAGCGGTCCGTATCTTCAGACACTTTGACGCTGTAGAGTTTGGGCATTTTGGCCTTGATGCGCTCATAAAGCCAAATGGCCAAGGATTCCACCGTCGGATAAGGTAAAAAAGTGGCCAGGTCCGAGCCGTTGAGGCCTTTTTCCAACTGGGTTTTAAATAAGTCGCTGATTTGGCGGAAATCCACCAAAAAGCGCTCTTCATTAATGGCACCGTAAAAGGTGGCCTCGTAATGAAATTCGTGCTCGTGGGCGGCTTCGGCCAGGGCGCCGTCGTGGCTGTGTTTGGCGCGGAAGGAACCGGCCTGCGTTAAATAAACTTTGCTCATGCGTTTGCCTCCAATTCTAAGAAGAAATTGACTACTTTTTTGGTTTCCCGCACGTCGTGCACGCGCAAGATATCCGCCCCGGCGGCCAGCGCGGCAAAGTTGGCGCACAGGGTTTGCGTTTTGCG
This sequence comes from Eggerthellaceae bacterium, assembly GCA_963634865.1. GTDB lineage: Bacteria > Elusimicrobiota > Elusimicrobia > Elusimicrobiales > Elusimicrobiaceae > Avelusimicrobium. The sequence goes on along the minus strand of CAVHDF010000044.1, from coordinate 9,930 downwards.
TTTGGGGGGCTTTTCACCCGGTTGGCTTAAAAACTTTTTGTGCGACAGGCCAATCAGCAGCCGCACGCCCAAATCGGTCAAAAAAGACGCGTGGGAAAGCAACTTGTAGTTTTGCTCGCGCGTTTTGGCAAAGCCAAAGCCCGGGTCTATGATGATTTGCTCTTTGCTCAGACCGTAATGTTGCGCCCGGGCGATTTTACGCGCCAAAAAATCTTTGATTTCGGCCAAAATATCGTCGTACTGGGTCAGCTCTTGCATGGTTTGCGGCGTGCCGCGGCTGTGCATGATGACGATTTGCGCATTGAAATCTTTGACCAGTTTAAACATTTCTTCATCCGGGGTGCCGCTGACGTCGTTGATGATGTTGACCCCGGCTTTGAGCCCTTCCAACGCCACGGGCAACTTAAAGGTGTCTTGCGAAATAATGGCTTTGGGCCAGCGTTTGCGCGCTTGGGTGATGAGCTCCAGGGTGCGCGCCAATTCTTCCTCGGCCGATACGGGGGTGGCCCCGGGGCGGGTGGATTCCCCGCCGATGTCTAAAATATCGGCCCCGTCGTCCAAATACGCTTGGCATTTGGCCAGCAACGTGTCTAAATTATTTTGCGGGTCGCCGTCGTAAAAGGAATCCGGCGTGGCATTGATAATGCCCATGATTTGTTTGGTCATCGTTTTGCCTATTTAATCATATCCAAAAATTCATTGCGCACTTCCATTTTTTTGAAGGCGCCGCGGATGGCGCTGGTCACCATGACGGCGTTGTGCTTTTCAATGCCGCGCGAACTGATGCATAAGTGCTTGGCCTTGCACACCACCATAACGCCGTAAGGCTGCAGCGTTTCCATCAGACTGTCTGCAATTTGCGCCACCAGTTTTTCCTGGATTTGCAGGCGGCGGGCGTACACTTCCACCAACCGTGCCAATTTGGAAATGCCCAGCACGCGCCCCTTAGGCAAATAGCCGATGCTGATGGTGCCAAAAAACGGCTGCAGGTGGTGCTCGCAGGTGGAATAAAACTCAATGTCTTTGAGTACGACCATTTCCTCGCAGGAGCCTTCGGTAAACGTTTTCAGTACGTCCTGCGGGCGCATTTTATATCCGCCAAACAATTTCTCCCAGCTGCGCACGATGCGCAGCGGCGTTTCCAACAGCCCCTCGCGGGTGGGATCATCCCCGATATAGCTTAAAATTTCACGCAGGTTTTGTAAAACCTTTTCTTGGGTTATTTTATGTTTGCCATTTTGTGCGTTTGCAGGCTGAGCCTGAGAAAGGGATTTTGTTTGATGATTTTTACGCATAGGTCTATGTTCTCCTGTAAGTTGCTTTGCGGCTGCAAGCAGACGACGGTATGGTCGTTTGCGTATTGGAAATAGTGTGCCAGATCGGCTAAATCGGTATCTTGCCCGACGACGATTTTAATGGCGTGGGCTTTTTGCAACATGCTTGCGCTGACGTATTTTTTGGGGGAAACGACCAAGTAATCAATATCGCTTACGTCGCAGTCGTGTGCGCCGTTGCTTTCCATATGCACTTGGTAACCGTGCTGCTTGAGCGTGCGGGCCAAGGGGGCAAAGTCTTGCTCGGTGGGCTCCCCGCCCGTCAAAATGACATTGCGGCAAGGGTATTGCTTGAGCGTGTGCAAAATTTGTTCCACGGTCATTTCGCGCCCGGTTTGAAAGGCGTACTTTGTGTCGCAGAACGGGCAGCCCATGCGGCACCCGGCCAAGCGCACAAAAACCGCCGCCATGCCGGTGTGGGGGCCTTCGCCTTGCAACGAATAAAAAATCTCATTCACCTTCAAAGACGGCGGCTGCATTTTCGTTCTCCCACAACTCCAAGCTTTTGATTTTCAACCCCAGCGGCGCCAACACGTCCGAGCCCTTTTGAAACAAATACGGGGCCAAATTCTCGGCGGTGGGGTTTTCCAGCAAATCGTTTAAATATTGGTGGTCCGGCAAAATGCCGTCCAGCAATTTTTTAAGCTCTTTAAAATCCGCCACCATGCCGTTTTGTCGCACGGGGCCGCTGATTAAAAAGACCACTTTCCACGTATGTCCGTGCAGGTTGTGGCAGGGACCGTCATAAAAAGGCAGACGGTGCGCGGAGCTGAATTTGCGAATGACTTTTAATAACATAATTACCTCGGTTGCGGGCCCGGCAGCGTGTTGAAAATCTGCTGCGAATAGATGTTAAACAAAATAAACAGGCCAAAGATAAAAAGCGGTACGCCGAAAAATAAATTGACCATCCATAACGCCAAGGCCGGCCCCTGCAAAAACACTGCCCACCGCCATAAAACCGCCGCGGGCAAACGCCGCCGGGAAAGGCCGTTCCATAGGATGAGCACCGCCCCGGCCAAAATTAGCGAAAACCCCAAAAACAACCCCAAGGCCAGCACCGAGCCGAAAAACGCAAGGCTTTGTATCACCCGGCCGATGAGAGACGTTTTTTCTTTGAGCAGCTGCGGAGTTAAATGCAGGTTCCATTGCGCCGGAATGGGTTGGCTTTGCACCCCGGCCACCGAGGGCATATAAATGTGCCCGGCGGATACAAAGGCCATAATTTTTTTATCTAAAAATTGTTGATAGCTGGGCGGCTGGGTGGCTTGCGCGTCCAACACGATGTCAAACCCTGTTTGGCCCACCGGGACCGTGACGCGGTGGTCCGGCTGGGTCAGCTTGCCTTGTTCAAAGCGGACTTCGGGCACAGAGGCCAAGAACCCCGGCAGCTGTTTGGAGAGCTGAAAGCCAAAATAGACGTTAAAAACCAGCGTGCCCATCAGCAGCAAATAAATGCCGAACAACACCGCCTGCCACCCTTTGGCATTTTTGAGGGTGTGGTAGGTGCGAAAACCAAAAATACTTTGCCACCAAATGAAAAGCATATTATAAGTATATAAAAAAACAGGCTGTTCCCGCGCCGTAGCCCGGGTGGGGTGAATCCTTTTCGGGGAAAAACTAATCCTTTATTTTTACGCTTTTAGCGTAAAGGGCGTATGGGGAAGTCCGCCGACGGTTTATTACAATAAAAAGGTGTTCACGCTTACTTTGTCCCGGCTGCGAAATTTTAGCTGCTTTTTGTGCTGCGTTTGGTTATGCAGCCCGCTTTGCGCCCAAGTCTATTCCGTCCGTTCCACTGCAGATGCTCCCCCGCCGGTTTGGCGGGAACCCAAAAGTGCTTTTTCCACCACGCATGCGGCCTTTTACGTCGGGCCTTCGTCCGGGTTGCGGCCCTTGACCGATGAAGAGGGCTTTTCGGTGGCGGAGCTTTTTCCCGGGGTACTGGCCGGAGGGCGGGTGGCGCTTTCGTCGGTATTCTCTTTGGGTGCCGAGGTGCAATATGTACCCCGCGGCCGGGTGAAGGTGCCCTTGATGAAGTTTGTCAAGCAACATGCGTGGTACGGCGTGGCCCGCTGGAACCTGACGCCCAATACGCATCCGATGTTGTTTAGCGAAATAGGCTTTGGGCGGGAAAGTACGTCCTATCAATTAAAGTATCGCCGCGGCAAAGCGCCGACCTATTCCTCGGCTTCGTTCTTCATTGGAGCCGGCACCGCCGTGTGGTTGGGTGGCGGGTTTTGGCTGGAGACTTCCGTCCGCACCACGTATTTGCAGCGCCGCCGCGTCGGGCCGTTTCTGCATTATGCTTCCCATATTGGCTACCAAGGGCAGATGTGGTTGAGTTATTCTTTCTAAGGGGCGGTGCTCCCCTGGCGCAATTTGTTATAATTTGTATATGAGAAATCAGACCCTTTTCCTATTATGTGCTTTTTGGTTGGGCTCGCTGGCTGCAGCGGCGCAACCGGCTGCCGATACGGCGCAAGAAAATTTGGCCGGGACGGGGCATGTGTCTAAAAACGCCCTGGTGGCGCGGGTCAATTTGCAGTTGAGTGACCGCATTTTGCACTCTTCGGTGCTGGATTACACCCAGCCACCGGAGTTGGCCGCCGTGGCGGACAAATGCCTGCATGAGGGGCCGGATGAATGTTATTTTTCCTATAAAGCCTTTGAGAACGCGGCCGACCCGGCCGTGGCGGCGCGGGCGCATTTGGAACTCTCCATTTTGTCTTTGCAGCGCGGGTTGGTCAAACAAGCTTTAAAACACATCAACCAAGCCGCTGAGCTGGCCCCCGAGGACCCGTTTGTAGAGCTGACCCACGGCTGGACTTTGTTTTCCGCCGGGAAATACAAAAAGGCGCGCAAAAGCTTTGCCGATATGCTGTACCTGACGGCGGATTTTGAATACGCCTCTTCGGCCAAATTGGGCACGGCCTTGGCCTACTATTTTGAGGGAAACCAAAAACAAGCCGCGGCCGATTTGCAATATATCTATACCTCTAACCCGTATCAGATTTCCTTTGCCGCCTACATGATGGGGCAAATTGCCTCCGCGCATAAGGATTCCCGCCGTTTGGCCCCGGTGTTTTTTCAACAGGCGTTAAGCCACGACGCATACAATTACCCCGCCATGCAGGCTTTGGCCAAGTGGTCGGAAAAGGACAAGAAAAATCCGTTGGCTTCTTTTCAATATTATTCCACGCTTTTCAGCCGGGACCCGGCCAATGTAACTGCCGGGAAAAAAGCCGCTGAATACGCCCAAAAACTAAAGGGCAATCCGGCCGATTATTTATTTTATTTGCGTTTGGACCAGCCCATTGTGCAAGAGTTGCCTTCCACGCCCTCGCGCGTGGTCAAAATGGCTTTGTATGCCGACCGTTGGCAAAAGCCCGTGACGCTGCAGCGCGTCAAGCTGGTGCCTTCGGGCGTGATGAGCGTGCAGGATGAACGGTTGGGCGAGGTGCTCAAATCTCCCTCGTACGTTACGCGCGTGTTGCAATTTAATGAGCAAACCAAAGGCATAGACGTAACCGACGCCCGCGGCCATGTGGAGTTTTCCGCGCGGCGGCCGTTTACGGTGCGTTTGGAGAAAGATAACAAAACTTTGTTGGTCAAAGACGCTACCGCGGCGGATTTGTTCGCCACGGATTTTAGCGACAAAGAGCTCAAGGGCGCCCTGACCGTAGTGCCGCAGGAAGACGGCATGCTGCTGATTAATGAGGTGTACTTAGAGGACTTAATCCCGGCCTTGCTGGCCACGCAAGCCCGTCAGGTGCACCAGGACGAAGCCTTGCGCGCTTTGGCGGTGGTATTCCGCGCGGCTTTGAACGAGGCCGCCCAGCGCAACGAAGGCCAGCTCTATCACTTGACCGACAATGACGTGTATTTCCAATTTAAAGGGATTAATTTGGCCGTACTGCCCATGTTGCAGGCGGCGCAGGCTTCCCGCGGACTGGAGCTCTCCGGCACGGATTTGGGCTATTATGCCGCTTGCGGGGCGGTGTCTTACGACGGCGTAGCCAATACGCAGAAACGCCCGGCGTACACTTATTCCCCGGCCAACGTGGCCAAGTATATGCTGTCCAATCCGCCGCAGGATTTGTTCTCCGCCCCGGCGGACCCGACCCAGTGGTCCGCGGTCAAATGGGTGTACTTGTATGACGGCAAAGAAATTTCCGACCGCTTAAACGCCCGGGGCAAAGTGGGGGCTTTGCGCGCCATGGTGCCGCAGCGGCTTTCGCCCACCGGGCGCATTTTGTCCATGCGCTTTGACGGCAGCAAGGGCAGCTACACCGCCCAAACCCCGCAGGAAATCGCCTATATTTTAGGTGCGGGCACGCTGCGCTCCACCTTTTTTGACTTCGTGCCGATGTACAAAGGCAAAAATATTCACCGCTTGTTGGTTCGCGGGTACGACACGGGCACCGGCGTGGGCTTGTGCGTGGCCGGGGCCGGCGGGCTGGCCAAAGACGGCAGTGATTACGGCGCCATCATTAAATATTATTTTCCGACGGCCCGTATTTTAAATACGCATACGGGAGAGTTGCACTAATGGCAAAAACAAAAATTTTATATTTTATCACCGCATTAGACCAAGGCGGCGCGCAAAACAGCGTGCTGACTACGATGAAACGCTTGGACAAGCGCGAGTTTGAGGCGCATTTGGCTGCCGGTCCCGGCGGGCGTTTGGACGGCAAAGCCAAGCGCGAATTGAAAAATTTATATTTCATCTCCGCTTTGCGCCACGACGTGCGCCCGCGCTATTTTTTACATGACGCGGTGGCCGTGTTGCAAATGGGCTTGCTGATGCGCCGCATCCGCCCCGACATCATTCACACCAACGCTCCCAAGGCGGGCGTGCTGGGCCGTTTGGCCGCGCGGATTTTTTGGCGCAAAGCCAAGGTGGTGCATACCTTCCACGGGCTGGGGTTTGCCAAAGAACACGGGGAGAAACACTTTAACTTTTTTGTCAAAACGGAGAAGTTTTGCGCTACGTTGACGGATGTGCTGGTGTTTGTGTCTAAAAAGAACGCCCAAGAGGCGGCCCAGCTGGGCATTGGCACGGGCGTACGCAGCGAGATTATCCGCGCCGGAATTGATTTTGAGCGCAAGCTGCCTGCTAAGTTTGACCCGGCGGAGAAGAAAGCCTCGCTTAAAATTCCGCGTCCGTCGCGCGTGGTGCTGGCCATTGCCAATTTTAAACCGCTGAAAAACCCCATTCACTTTGTGCTGGCCGCTTACAAGGTGCTCAGCCAAATCAAAAACGTTTGCTTTATTTACACCGGGGAAGGTCCGCTCAAAACGGCCGCCGCCAATTTAGCCAAACACTTGGGCATTGAAAAGCAGGTGCTTATGCCCGGCTGGCGCGGGGATACCGACGAGCTGTTGGCCATTGCCGATGTGTACGCCAGCACCTCGCTGCGCGAGGGGGTGCCGATGTCTTTGCTGGAGGCGCAGGCGCACCGCGTGCCTTGCGTGTGCTATGACGTGGATGGAATCAGCGAAGTGCTGACCAACAACCGCACGGGCTTTTTGGTCAAGGTTAACGATATCACGGCCCTGGCGGAAAAGATAAAAACCTTGTTGCGCAACAACGGCCTGCGGGAGCGGTTTAAACAAAACATTGCCCGGAGGGATTTTGGGGAATTTACCGTCTCCGTGATGATCCGCCGCCAAGAGCAGCTCTACCGCAGCTTGGTGCCGCAAAAGCGCCCCGGCCGCCGTTTTTTCCACCGCCGCAAAACTTCGGCGCGTCGTAAATTTCACCCCTTAGGAGAGAAGAAATAATGGATTACGCAATCAATGAAATGGAGCAGGAAACCCTAAACGCCACCCGCGAATTGGCGCAAAAAAAGCTCAAACCTTTGCGCGCGGAAATGGACGCAAAAGAACAATTTTCTACGCAAATGTATGAAGAGTTCCGCAAGAGCGGGATGTTCGGCCTGTGGTTGCCGGAGCAATACGGCGGTTTGGGCGGGGGCATCACCTGCCTGGCCATGGCGTTTGAAGAGCTTTCGCGCGTGTGTGCGGGCTTGGCGCTGACGCCGGGCACCTCGGCCCTGGGGGCTATCCCCATGTTTTTGGCCGCCACGCAAGAGCAGCGTGAACGCTGGTGCTACGATTTGGCCAGCGGCAAAAAATTGTGGGCCTTTGCCTTGACCGAGCCCGAAGCCGGCTCCGACGCCAGCTCGCTCAAAACCACCGCCATCAAGGACGGTGATTACTATGTGGTCAACGGCACCAAACATTTTATTTCCACCGGCAAAGAAGCGGATTTTTATACCGTGGCCGTGAACACCAACCCGTCGCGCGGGGCGCGGGGGATTTCGCTGCTGGTCATTGAAAAGGGGACGCCCGGGTTTACCTTTGGTAAAAAAGAGGAAAAAATGGGCATCCGCACCAATCCGACGTATGAATTGATTTTTGAGAATGTGCGCGTCCCTAAAGAGAACTTGTTGGGCAGCGAGGGCCGCGGGTTGTTGTACGTGCAGGAAACCCTGGATTATTCCCGCCCCGGAGTGGCCGCGCAGGCCGTGGGCATTGCCCAAGGCGCGCTGGACGAGACCATTCCGTACTTGCGCACGCGCAAACAATTTGGCCAGCCCATTATTACCTTCCAGGCGCTGGCGCACAAGGTGGCCGAACTGGCCGCCAAGACCGAAGCCGGCCGGGCTTTGGTATATACCTTAACGCACAAAATGGACGAGGAATTTTTGCCGGCTGTCAAGGCCGCGTTGGCCAACGGTACCACCGTGCACGATGAGCTCAAAAAAATTAAAGGCGGCCGCTGGACCAAATACAGCGCCATGGCCAAACTTTTCTGCGCCAACACCGCAATGGAAGTGGCCGATGAATGCGTTACCTTGTGCGGCGGGGTGGCGTATATGCGCGATTTCCCGTTGGAAAAATATATGCGCGACGCCAAAATTACCCAAATTTATGAGGGCACCGTCCACATCCAAAAAAATGAAATCATTGCGGCTTTGATTAAAGAATACGCCGCCAAGGGGGAATAAATGCACATTTTAGCTTGCGTTAAACAAACGCCCAAATCGGACAATGTCAAAATTGACCCGGCGACGGGCTGCCTCATCCGCTCCGGCGCCGAAAGCGCAATGAATCCGTTTGATGAATATGCGCTGGAGGAGGCCGTCTGCCTCAAAGAACAATTAGGCGGCACGGTGTCGGTCATTACCATGGGCCCTCCGGCGGCGGAAAACGTATTGCGCGACAGTATTGCCCGCGGGGCCGATAAAGTCTATCAACTGGGTGATATGGCCTTTGCCGGTTCGGATACCTGGGCGACCAGCTACGCTTTGTCCAAAGGGGCGGAGAAGATTAATGCATTGGAGAAAATTGACGTCATTTTATGCGGCAAGCAAACCAATGACAGCGATACCGGGCACATCGGTCCGCAGATTTCCGCTTGGTTGCAGTGGCCCAATGCCGCGTTTGTGCGCCGCGTGGTCCAAGCCGACGAGAAAGGCATTACGGTGGAGCGTTTAACCGAAGACGGCACCGATGAATTGTACCTGCCGTATCCGTGCGTGATCAGCGTGGTCAGAGAAATCAGCAATCCCCGCGTGCGCAGCGTCAAAGGGCGCTTGGCCGCCAAACGCGCCGAAGTGGTCAAATGGACGGCCGATGATATCGGCGCGGACAAGACCAAACTGGGGCTTAAAAACTGTCCGACGCGTGTGGTCAAATCCTTTGCGCCGCAGCGCGACAGCAGCGCCGTGGTCATTGAAGGGGCCAACGGCAAAGAAAAAGCCGCCAAATTGGTGGACCTGTTAAAAGAAAACAAATACATTTAAGAGAGCAAATTTATGAAAGATTGGAAAAACGTATGGATTTTGGCGGAAGTGAACCACGGCAAGCTCAGCCCGACGGCCTATGAGCTGCTTAACGCCGGGAGAAAACTGGCCGATGACTTGGGCGAAAAACTATGCGCCGTGCTGCTGGGCAGCGGAGTGAAAGCTTTTGCACAGGATTTGTTTGAGCACGGGGCTGATGTGGTGTATGTCTGCGACGCGGAACCTTTGGCCCAATATGTAGACGATGTGTATGCCAAGACATTGGCGGCCATGATTGCCCAATACAAACCCAATAAATTTTTACTGCCCGCCACCAACTTGGGCCGCTCTTTGTCGGCCAAGACGGCCATTTTCGCCGGGACCGGGCTGACCGCCGACGCAACGGAAGTGGTCATTCATAAAGAGGACGGACAAATGCACGCCACCCGCCCTACTTTCGGCGGCAATTTGATGGCCACCATCACCTGTGCCCGCACGCGGCCGGAAATGTGTTCCTTGCGGCCTATGGCCTATGCCAAGGCGGCGCGGGTCAGCGGGCGCATGGGCGAAGTGATAGCGTTCCCTTTTGACGCGGCAAAGTATACTTCTTTGGCGCAGTTTATCCGCTTTATCAAAAGCCAAGGAGAGGGCTTGGATTTGTCGGAAGCGGAAGTGATTGTGGCCGGGGGCCGCGGCCTGGGCAAGCCCGAAGGCTTTGCTCTGTTGGAAAAGTTGGCCCGGCGGTTGGGCGGCGCCGTGGGTGCGTCCCGCGCGCCGGTGGACAGCGGCTGGATAGAATACCG
>CAVHDF010000043.1:0-13454 GCA_963634865.1 Eggerthellaceae bacterium | reverse complement strand
GCTCCGCAGGCCCGCGGGGCCTTTTGCCTACTTTTCTGCCCTGGAGAAAAGTAGGGGTTCTTCGCGGTGGCCTTTTGGTCCCTTTCTGCCCTAGGGAAAAGGACATAAAGCCAGCGGAACCTTTGGACCCTTTTCCCTTGAGGAAAAGCCCCTCCATTAGTCGGCTAAACCGGGAGAATTGTTGTTATGTACTTTTTACTGTATCTTGTAGATCTTACAGGCACCATTGCAGTCGCTTCGTGGATTCGTGCCACCCATACTGGCAGACACCTGTTCTGCCACTTTACTGCCGTAGGAGATACAACTAACTTTTTCCCAAATTTCTGAGGGATAGTGATCTAATCTCATCAGCCAAGCAAAACGATCTGCCCCCTCCTGAGTGGCATATATGGTATCGGGATGGAAGTCCGTGGGCATCTCTACCGAAAAACCTTTGTCATTATAATAGAGAATAAAACCTTTGAGTTGGCCCCCAGCCGGCGGCTGGATATCCAGTGCGGCAAAATCCTGTGTATATTCCCCATTTGCCATATAGTAGCGCTCTTGCGCGTCTTTGAGCGACCGAACCAATGTAACCAGTTGCACAGCCTTGGTTTTGGCCACCGCCACACGGTATTGCGGCAACGCAATGGCGGAAAGTATGCCGATGATGAGCACAACAACAAGGAGTTCAATGAGCGTAAAGCCGCTTAAACGGCCCGTAGAACGATTTTTCATATCCCCCTTCCTTTTTTGATAAATTTTGTCTATACGCAAAATTTATCAAAAAAAAAACATTGTGCAAGTGTTTTAAAAAGAGTTGCCAACTTCTACGACGACAAAAAAATTCCCCGAGGTTTAAGAACCCCGGGGGATTTTCATAAATGGCGCCCGCTGTCGCGCGGTGAGATTAGAAGTTGTAAGCGGTATGCGTATCCACGTTGCACTTTTCATATCCGCAAACGGCTTTGCAAAAGCGTTTGCCAAAGTCCGTATTGCCGCTGCAGATGAGTTTGTCCTCTTTGTTGTCATTTTCTATGGGGATCCACACAATGGCATAGTCGGCAGAGTCAAATCCGTCATCACCATTCTTCGGCGTAAAAAAGGCAAAGCCAAACATAGTGACCTGGAACCGGTAATACTTGCCCACCTGCGTGTTATAATCTTGGTCGCTGCCGGTCACTTTTACCGGAGTCATGCCCGCATTGCCAAAATACTGGTCCTGCCCGTCGCAATTAGACAACCGACAGAGAGCATAATTTTGGCGCATCGCCCCCACCACCGTGAAAACCTCCGCCAAACGGCTGCGCTCCACCGACAACCGGTACTGCGGCAAAGCCACCGCCGACAAAATACCGATGATTAATACAACTACTAACAATTCAATAAGCGTAAAACCCTTTTTCATAAGTTTCTCCTTAGGTCCGTCTTTTATATTCTAATATATGAAGAGCATTTTTTCCATAGAAATTTAAAATGGACTTTGAAAACGGAAAAATGAGCAAGTGGATAAGGCGATGCGCCCAGCTGGTCGGCCTAGTGCGCTGGTTGCAAAAGTTAGTGCTTAAAAATAAAATTTTTTATTAAAAAATGTCAGCATGCTGACATTTTGCTGACACGCCTATCAGCATTTGTTGCGCTTGTTTCGCTTATTGCGTTTACGTTTTTCCGACGGAAAAACAGCAAAAAAATGGTTTTTTAGACGTAAAAAAGCCCTCCGACAGAGGGCTTAAAAAAGAGCCAAGACGGGGGATCGAACCCCGGACCTGCCGCTTACGAAGCGGCTGCTCTACCAGCTGAGCTATCTTGGCAAAATCGTTTCTAACTACCTGTATATTTTACAAAAAACAGCGGGCTTTTGCACTATTTTCTTTTTTCCGCCCGCACCGCCCCTATTTTCCGGCCGGGAAATAGTTAAACGGCGGCAGGCGCAAACGCTGCTCCAGCTGCTCCATACGGGCATTGTGCTGGTGCGTCTGCAGGAACTCCGGCTCGCTCACGCCCTCGGGACCGCGGCGATAAGCGTCAATCCACTCCTGCGCCTGCGCGGGGTGGCGCTCCATCAGGGCAATGCTGGCCAAATAGGCATAAGTCGCCTCGTTGACCGGGTCCGTCAATAACGAGCGGCGAAAATTTTTCTTCGCCAGTTCCATATTTTCCACGGCCTTTTTTTCATATTCTTGGCGCAAATACGGCAGCGTGGCCGCCGTGCTCAGCTGCGTGTAGCGCACGGCAAAAGTATAATAAAATTCCCCATACGCCTGATACAACAGCGAATGGTTGGGCGAGCGGCGGCGCACCGTGTCCAAATCCCGCAGCACGCGCTCATAATCGGTGGCGGTTTGCCCGGGACGGTCCCCCTTGACCGGGGAATAGGTGCGGGTCAAATCAGCCGTCTGGCGCAACACATAGGCGCGGTACTGCCGCAGCGAAGGCTCCAACGGGTTGGCCACAATGGCCTTTTGGTAATATTCCAGCGCGCCGTCAAACATTCCCCGGCGGGAAAACTCCGCCGCCAGTCCATAGTAATGGTCCGCCAAAAACAGCCCATATACCCATTGCAGCGGCCACAGGCTAATGAGCAACACCACCCCCACCCGCATGCACCGGGCCAAAAACGCCGCGCGCAAATATGCCCACGCGCCCAGCAAAGCCAAACCGCAAAAGCTGCCCCACGCTACGGTCTTAAGCACCCCTTCGCCAAAATTTTTCACGCCGAAATTCCCGGCCGTCTGCCCGAACATATACAAATAGTATCCCACCAACGCCGCCACCCCCGCGCACAGCAACCCCTGCACGCCGCGCACGCACCACGGCCGCCCCGGGGCAGGCTCGCTTAAACACGGCTGCAGCTCGTCAGGCTGGCTCATCCGCACCAGCAGCGCACTAAACACGGCAAAGAACAACCCCGTGGATACAAAGCGCATGCTCACATCAAAAAAGTTGTGCACCAAAATGCCGAAAAACGCCGCAGCGTAGCCCAAGGTCCACCACAGGCGCGGGTCAGGCTTTTCCCCCGCGGCCCCGTTTGCCCGGCAGACCTGCAGTCCGCGCCAAGCGCTGTAAAGCACAAAAACAATCATCCACAAGAAAATAGCCAGTCCGACCGTCCCCGCCGTGGCCCATTGCTCCAAATATTCATTTTCGGGGTGTTGGGTTTCATTGTTGTGCATTTTTTCTATGTAGAAAATCTGCGGCTTGCGGTAGGCGGGATAAATCGTTTTAAAACTGCCCACCCCCGTGCCCATCACGGGGCTGTCTTGCACCATGGCAAAGGCGGCCGTCCACGTATGCGCCCGGAAGCTGACGGATTGGAAGCGTTTGCCGGCATAGACTCCGGCCAGCATCACCGCTCCCACCAGCAAAATCCCCGCGGCGATATACACCTTGCCCAAGTGTTTTTTTAAGCGCTGTGCCACCGGGGCAAAATGCACAAACAGCGCCGCAAAAAACGCGCCCGAAGCCGCAAAGCCCAGCCAGGCGCCCTTGCTTTCGGTAAAGAACAAATCCACCACCGCTACGCCCAACAAAACCAGTAAACGTTTTTGGCGGGTACGCAAAAACTCCGCCAGGACAATAAAGGAGGAAAAGACCAGAAAATCGGCGAAGAAATTGGGGTTGGCGTGGGTAGAAAAAATCCGCGCGCCAAAAAACCCGCGCCACGGCATTACATCCACCCCGGGCAGCCAATGGTCCACCACCTGCAGCAGCCCGTATACGCCGCTGATCCACGCCGCCAGCACCAAGCACTTGGTCACCCCCCTCACCGACGAAGCCGTAAAGCGGTCCAGCACCAGCATCGTCAGTACAAAATAGAGCACATAGCGGAAAAATTCCTCCGCGCCGGCCACTTTATAGGGGCTTAAAGCATAAACAAAAAAGTTCCACCCAAAATAAGCCAAAAATGGCAACAACCACCCGATATTTTGCCGGGTAACGGGCCAGCGTTTTTGCGCAAACAACAGCCCCAACCACAGGGCAGCTAAAGCCAAGCCACCGGTTTGCAATAAGGTAATTTTTACAAAGGCCGTGTCATACGTGCCCGTGTAAAAGCTGACCGATACAAACAGACACAGCAGCCCCACGCCCCAAGAAAGGGCTTGGTCTATAAAAGAAACGAACCCCTTGGGCTGCGCTTTCGGGGCGGCAGCTGCGGTGGATTTTTTGGCAATGCGTTTGGCCATAGGTATATGGTATCAATTTTTCCCCTGCAATAGGAGCATTTAGTAAAACAAGCCATGCGGACCGCCCCGGCTGATTCTTCGTGCCCCCGAAGGGAAAAAACAGCCGCTTGCAATTTCTGTTTTTTTTGCTATACTATTTAAGAGTACTCTTGCAAAGAGTGCCAACTTTAGTCACTAAAGGAGAGAGTTATGAAGAAAGGTTTCACTTTGATTGAGTTGCTGGTGGTCGTGTTGATCATCGGTATTCTCTCGGCTATTGCCTTGCCGCAGTACACCACCGCGGTAGAAAAAGCGCGTTCCTCTGAAGCGGTTACGCTGATGGGCACCATCCGCTACGCGGGCGAACGCTATCGCTTGCAGACCGGCCAATTCCCGGGGGCTGACTTCACCGTCTTGGATATTGAAGTCCCCAGCACGACCACGGTAACCTCCACCAGCGGCGCCAAAACCAAAAACTTTGACATCACCGCTTCCGGCACGGATACCTACGTTATCTCTGCCAAACGCAACGGCGGTACCGCTTACACCTTGGGCACCATCGTCTCTGCCGACGGCACGGCTACCCGCTGCTGCGGCTCTGCGGTAGCGGCCAGCGGCTGCACGGCGGCCACGGGTGATGCGTTGACCTTGTGCAAAGCCATTACCAGCGGTCACGATACCGACGGCAAATGGTAAGCTGATTGCTTTACAAAAAACCGCCCCTTTCCGGGGCGGTTTTTTTATGGGTTTATGTAAGAGAAATTTTTTCATAAAGCGGTGGCATGCAGGAAGCTGTGTCGGCCCGGGCATCTCAACCGCTTTTGTCGTTCTGCCGTTCGCCGTTTACACAGCGGCCCTCGGAGCGTCTATAAAAAATAAAATTTCATACAAAAATCCGCCTTTTGTCTGAGCCGCTATATAGCGGCGAGTTAAAGGCGGACTAAGCAAAATTTTATTTTTTATGCTCCGCAGGCCCGCGGCGGCCTTTTACCTACTTTTCTGCCCGGGAGAAAAGTAGGATACCTATGGACTGCATATCTCTTGAAAGCTAACCAGCGTGCGCAAATTCTGCACATTGAGCCCAGAAAGGCCTTCATCCTCATAATCAAAGCGCAAACGGCACACCGCCGCATTACTTTTTACCGGCGCGACCGCGCAACCGCTCAAGGCACTCAGCCCGGCTAAGGCTACGGCTGCGACGAAGAGATTTTTCCACTTGTTCATTTTCTTGCTCCTTGGCCCGCACGGCCTCTTGCAATGCGCTGGCGCGTCCGGCGCGGTATAACACCGCGCCAAACGCCAACAGTCCCCCCAGAAACAACACACTCCACGCGCTCATTTGCTCTTACCGATGACGGAGCCGTCGGGGTTGACCAGGGACAGGGCCGATAAAATCTTCAATACCTGCGCCCATACCGTATCGTCCTTTTGGGTGGCGGTTAATTTGACCACGGTGGACACGATAATCACCGCCCCACCCAAAATAGCCAACAAGTCATTGTAGTGCATTTGTAACCATTGCATACGCTTCTCCTTTTATTTATCCTTGTGAAAGTTCATCAAAATGCTTTTAATGGCTTTCACGTCGTCTATCACAATGTCTAATTTGACGTCCTGCCGGGTGAGTTTTTCTTCGTGGGCGCGTACGCGCTCCTCCAGCTGGTCCACCCGCGGCGGCAAACCATACATCGTAAAAAACCAAAATCCCACCGCCCCCAATACGCCTAAAATGGAGAACCAATCACGCGCTTTTTCCGGGGTCATACGGCGCTCTCCTCTTCGGCGCAAAATCCCTTGGCTTCCCACATAGCTCCTTGCGAGCCGCTGTTCATGTTCAAATAAAAAGAAGCGCCGCTGCTTTTGTTCACCCCAAATCCCCAGTTGGTCGCGTTGGTATGTAAACAAGTGACTTGTACAGAATAGGCCGTACTGGCAAAGGGGTTTAAAAATATTATCGTCCCCGAGGAAGTAGCCACGCCCCCTTGCTCCACCCAACCGCTTTTGTATTTGCGGTACCAAGTGGGGTCATCGGCGGTCGGCAGCTTGCTTTCCACCACATAATCATAATTGGACGGGCAGTTGGACAGGTCTTTATCGGCCTTGTTTTCCATATTGCCGCCCCCGGCCGCGCTCTGGGCCGCCTCTGCCGCCGAAGCCGCCGCCGCGGCGGCACTTTGCGCCGCTTGCGTTTGGCTGGCCTGCGCCTGTTGCGCCGCCGTTTGTGCCGCTGCGGTTTGCTCTGCCACTTGCTGCGTCTGTTGCGCGACGGTTTGCGCTTGCGAGCTGACGGTTTGGGCGTGGGCGGAAGCCGTCTGCGCTTGTTGGGTGGCCGTCTCAGCCCCGGCTTGCGCCGTGGCGGCATATTGCGCCAATTGGTCCACCGCCTCTTGCGCCCCTTGGGCCGCCTCCGCCGCGGTTTGCACGGTTTGCTGCGCTTGTGATAAACTCTGCTGCAACTGCCCGTCCGCCGTCGCGGCGGTTTGCGTGGCCCGCTCCAAACGGGTCAAATAGGCGTCTGCATCGGTGGTAGGGTCACCTGTCCCCGCCGGAAATTTGACCGCGCGGGAGAGTTCCTCCGCCTGTTCTTGGGCAATGAGCATGGCCTTGTCATAGCCGTCCTCTAACACTTGCGGGTCCAAAGCGCTTTGCGCCTCAAATTGCGTGTCTTGCTGCAGCGGCGTGCGGCGCAAAATTAGCAGTTTTTCCTCGGCGGTTAAGGCCGGTTGCTCCTGCGTATCCAGCGGATAAATCACTTCCTTTTCCGTGGCGTCCACTTGGTAGCCGCTGCTTAAGCGGGTGCGGGTACCGTCGGAGTGCAACACATACATTTGTAAATCCGCCGCACTTAAAAAGGCAAACGGAATTTGCCAGTGCGTGCTTTGGCCGTCGCCGCAATAAATTACTTTTCCCGTAGAATATGAAAGGGTCATTGGTTTGGCTCCTGTAAAGTTAAAATTTGGCGCACCTGCCGCGCCGCCGCCCAACGCTGCCGGGCCGTGTCCGTGCCGGAAAACACTTGGTAAAACACTTCTGCGCGGGCGGTCCCGTCCAAGCCGCTGCGTTGGCAAAGCTGCTCCACCGCTTGGGCAACCAGCCGGTCCTGCGGGTCGTCTTCCCCGGCTAAACTCAGGCAAGCGCGCTGCTGCAAACGTACGTAATCGGCCGCGGATAATTCGCTCTTTTCATAGGCCTCATCCAAGGCGCTGCGACGCACGCTGCCGTCTATAATCTGTCGGTTTAACCGCTCAAACACCGCCCGGTCCGTGCGGCCCGGCACGCCGGCCTGCAGCTCTTGCGCCGCACGCCAAAATACCGCCCGGCGTTTTTGCTCCGTTGCGTGATTAAAAGCAAATGCATTTTGCGCCGTCCAAGCATTCGCCCCAGTGAAAAGGTCCGCGTACGCCCCGGCCTGCTGCTTTAAAAATTGCCTGCGCTGCGCACTTAATTCCGCGGTCAAGGCCTGCGCCAGCTGCCCGGCTTGCTTGGGCTGCTGGGAACACAAACGCCGGGCCAAAGCCTGCACCTGTCCGGGCTGGATTTCCCCCTCTTCATTGACGCAAGTCTGCCACGCCTGTGCCCGGTGCGCATGCGCGGTGTGGACCGCTTCCTGCGCCTGCAACTGCTCTTGCAACAAGGCGCGTTGCCCGTCGGATAGTTTCTCTTGAAAATGCCGGTACACTTCGCGCGCCTGCTGCGGTTGCTCGGTCTGCAAAGCCGCTTGCACATTTTGCACCACGGCCTGCGCGGCCAATGCCTTTTTTTGCTCTTGCCACCGCTCAGCGGATGTGCCCAAACGCTCCGCCTCCGCCGCGGCGGCGGACAAATTGTCCGTCATATATTTTTCCAAAGCGCGCGGCGTGGCTATTAACGCCGCCGTTTGCAGCCACTGTGTTTGCGCGGCGTCAAATTGCGCCTGCGCTTGGGTTTGTTGCTGCTGTTGCTGCGCGCGGGAAAGTTCCCGGTGCAGCACGGCAAAATCTTGCGCCCACAAACTGTCGGCTGACGACGGCGGATTTTGCGCGGCGTACTGCTCCAGCCGCTCCACCGGGCTGCCATCCCCCGACGAAGAGAGCGCCTTTTCCCGCACAAAAGAGAAAAGTTCCGCCCGCTGCTGAGATGAAAAATCCGCCGACTTATCCTGCGCATCGGCAGACTGTGCCGCCTGCGTTTTAGACGGGGCAAACAATCCCTGCAGACCGCGGGCCAAGTCGGCCGTGTGCGCCAAGGCCAAATCGCCTTGGGCCTGTTGCAAGGGTTGGGCGGCGGGCACGGCCTGCGCGCGGGCCCACCGATAGGGTACTTGGGGTTGATAAACAGGTATTTTCATAAGCGTTCCTTATTTGTTCAACCAGCCGCCCAGGGTAGAGCCCACCCGGGCCCACAAACCGTAACGGCGTTGCTCCTTGGCACGGCGGTACTGCTGCGCTTGGGTGCGGTATTGTTGGGCGGTCAAAGCGGCCTGCGTATTGTTTTCGTAAATGGACCGCTGCATATTTTGCTGCAACATTTCTTGGTCCATAAGCGCGTTCAAACGGCTGTTTTTTAAAATCAGCTGCGCCGTGGCCGACGAACCGCCCAACCCGCTGGCCGCCAAGGCGGCCTTTTGCTGGCCCAGCGCTTGGGCGTAGTCGCGGTTTAAGGCACTGTTTTGCCAAGCCGCGTCTTCAAACAAATAACCGGCATTACGCCGGGCCGCCTCTTGCGTTTGGCGGGCCGATTCCTCCGCCGCCGCGGCCAAGGAGTTATAATACCGTTTCTCCTGCCGATCCGAATTTAACAAAGAAGCCGCTGTAGACACCAAGCTGCCCCCTAAAAATAATGCTCCTCCCATTGTTTTCTCCTTTTGATCATATTTGAGCCTCACCGGCCCATTAAAAAAGATAGACCTGCCCCCGCCCCGCCTTCAGCCGCACCCGCGGCCCGGGGGTTGCCCCCAAATGCATTAAGTACCGTTGCGCCGCCGCATAAGTGCTGTCACACACGGCATAAAGATGCGGATAAAGCGTCTTAAAAAAGTCTAGCACCCGCCGGGACAGTTGAAAGAATGTTTTGGGGGCGCGCTCCACCGCCGGGCCCGTCCACAACCACACACACCCCGTTCCCCCCAACACGCTTTGCGCCGCCAACCCGGCTACGGCGGCCACTTCCCCTTGGTAAACCCAAGCCACCGCCACCACTGAACGTGCCCGGCATTGCTCCAGTGCGGCCTTAGGCGCCCTGCCGTACATGGCTTGCATTTCCATCCTATCCGCCGGGCGCAGTTGCCCGGCCAATTCATCCAAATGTGCTTTACAAAGCCGCTCCAAACGGCTATCATTAGAAGTAGTATTTTTCATAGGTGAGGTGAATATGGTACTTTTGATCTTGTTTGCCCTCTTGGCCTTGGCGGCCTTGTATGGCATTTTCTTTTTGGTGTTTAAGTTGCTTTGGCTCTTGTTTAAGAACAAACGCAATTTGTGGCCCTTGGTGTTGGCTGGAGTAGCCACGGTAGGGCTGGTGTTGGCTGTGACGTGGGCCGTGTGGCATACCGCGCGTACTTTCATGCGCCCTTTTGCCCCCATTATGGCCGCAGCAAAAGAGGAAGGGCCCCTGCAGCACGGCACGCGCGTTTACCACGACCCGAAATTTGGCTTTGAGCTGGACTTGCAAGAAGGCATGACCATGGGCAACTGGCTGGAATGGAACGGCATTGTCGCCTTGCCGGGCTTTGACGTCAACCCGCTAAAAGATAAAAACAACGCCCAAGAGAACAAGCCCATTTCCCTGCTGGGCATTTTGTATCAAACGCTGCCGCGCCCGGTGCAGGCCTCGGCCATCGCCCAAGAAATTGCCAACTATGTGGAAGGATACGCCGATCCGCGCGCCCGGTTGGAATTGACCGAACCCATTCGCCAGGTCGCCCCGCTTTCCGCCGACGATGAAGCCAGCGGCGCGGTGGTAAAGGCAGAGATGACGACCGCTAACGGTAACGGGCCCATTCCGGTGATCTTGCTGATTGTGACCCGCGGCAATGAGGTCTTTTATGTATTTGGAGCTGGCGAAAAAGACGAAGGCCGCGCCGAACAGACCGTCCTGTCTTTCCGCCTCCCGCAAAAATAAGACATACCCACAAAAGCTATTTTGCGCCCGGTATTTGCCGGGCGCATTTTTTTAGCAAATACGCATGACAAAGGCCAGCACCGTCACGGGCAGGGGCTCTTCCTGCTCAAAGGTAATGGACGGAAAGCACGAGTGCGACGAGGAGAACACCTTGCGCACATCCCGCGTTTGCAGCGGCGCGGGAGCCCCGTACTGCGTGGCAGGCAAGTGCAAAATTTCGTCCATTTTGCCATCGGCCCCCACCTTGCCGCCGCGGCTGTCCAAAAGCTTCACCGTCACTTCGGCCAAGCGGCGCGGGCGGTCTTGCCAAGTGCCGTCCGCTCCCTGGTATTCCACGGGCAGGGTCTGCAAACGGGCCGTATACGCCAAGCCCACTTGCGCCGTATGCACGGCGTGGGGCAATGTAATGCCGCCCTGCTGCACCGTCAGTCCCTTTAGCGGGGTGCCGTCGGCCAATACGCAGACGGCTTGCCCCTCCAGGTGCTCCAACCCCGAAACCGTGGTAAACGGCTGCGTCATTTTTTTAGACACGCTGGAATCTAAAAACACTTGGTCTTGCGGCTCCTTGGTGCTCAGGCGCGGCAGCAGCCGCTCCACGCAGGTTTTCTCCCCCCGGCGCACCAAGAACCATGTTTCGTCGTATCCGCGGGAGGCAATGCTGCACACGCTCAAAAAAGTGCCTTGGCTTTCGTGGCGCGTCCAAGCAAACAGATCCTCTTCGGCCACGTAGGTCAAGCACAAAAGGCTGCCGTCGGAAAGCACGCACCAAATCAAATTGTCCGGCTCTTGCTGATAAGAGAGCTCTTTGATTTCTTTGTTAAAAAACAAATGCTTGGCGCGCAAGGTAAGGTCCCGCCCGGTGTAGCCGTTGCAACTGTATTCATAAAAGAAATCCCGCAGGACTCCGCCGCGCGACTGCACATACAGCGTACGGCTGCCCACCACCAGCGGCGGCACGGCGCTGGCGCCGCGTTCGCCCTCTTGGGCCACTTCTATGTTGTAAGGGGTGAGTGCCCCACTGCAGCCCAGGCTCCATTCGCTGCCGGCAGTAAAAATAAGCAATTTGCTGCCCACCGCCACGGAGCGGATGGCGTTTAATTTTTTGCTGGAGAGGCTGACGCTGATGGCGTCGGAATCGGCCACCTCGCGCAGGTGCCCGAAGTCGCCGTATTCCCCCGTCTTAGAAAACCACAGCGTTTGCGGTTCCTTTTTGCTGCCGGCAAAGCCCAAGCGGTCTTGGTAAAAAAACACGCAACCCGGGTAGCCGTTGCTGGAACAAAACGACCCTTCGGCCCAGTCGGCGGTCCACTCTTCGCTCTCGCCGCCTACCTGGCGCTGAATGCTGACCCCCATTTGCCGCGGACCGACGTACCCGTCCAAGCGCACAATGCCCTCTTGGTGAAAGGCGTCCGCCTGTAAAACATAGCCCATTTCCCCGGTAATCTGCAGGCAGCGTACCCGCAAATAGCGCATGGAGGCAGACAGCTCCAAACTGCCCAGCGCGTTTAAATTGTCCTCGCCTTGCGCCTTGGTGAAGTGCTTGACCTTTTCCCAAGTTACTTGGTCTAACGAGCTTTCCAGCACGATTTGCCCGTACCAGCTGCCCGTGGTGCGCAGCCGCCAATCGCCCCCGGTTTTGATGATTTTAGAAATCCCCTCATAGCCCAAGGTGCCCGTTTCATACGGGCTTTGCACCCGGTGATTGAGCGCAAACAACGCCCCCACCTGCCCGGGCTCAAAAGCGTCAAAATCCGCCTCTAAATACCATTTGCTCTGCCCGGAGCTGATGACGGTGCCGGCATTGCAACCGCCGCTGAGCGCCTGCGTCACCACCAATTTGGGCGCGGACACCAAACCCGCCCGGTAATAAATGGTCAGTTCGGCCCCGTTGTAATCCCCCCCGGTGTCTTGGGGAGATTCAATGCGCAGCACCCCGCCTTGGTCGTAGGCCTTGCACCCGGTGGAACCATAGGCGGCGTTAAAATATTGCACCACCTCAGCCACATTAAAACCGTACGTGTCCGGGTCATAAAACTGCTCCCCGCGCCAAAACACCTGCACAAAATAATTGGGGTAATGCACGGGCAGAAAGGACAAGGTGGCCTTGACGCCTTGGGAAACCACCGTATCGCTCTTTTCAATGAGGTGCATTTTATGGTCTGCCTGCGTATTGGCCACGCGAAACGGCCCGTCTTTGATAGTAGCGGCCGCCAAAGTAAAATAGCCGTCCTCCGTGCGGGTGAGGGTTTGGGGCGGGTAGTCCGGGTGGACCAGGTAGAGGGTTTGCTCGTACTGCACATACTGCACGGCGGACAGGTCCTTTTCCGCATAGGGCGCCGTAAGTTCATACACCGCTCCGTCTTGAAGCAACGTTCCCCCCGGCGCATGCACGCGCAAATAGTGGTGCCCCAGCTCCAGCACATAGGCTTCCTCTTCGCTGAGCACAAAGGGCAACAGGCGGCAGGCTTTGTCTGCATATTTGGCGGTGTGGACGAACGCCGTGCCGGGCCGGTTGGACGCGCCGCCCTGCGGGTGCACCAAAAAGTTGCACGCGGTTTTGAGCCAGCTGCTGTAAGCCGGCACGTCCACGCGCGGGTAAAGGTACGGGCTGACCTCTCCGCCGGAGAAATTGGCCGCAATGGCATGCACGGGCATTAGCGCACCTCCACAAACGCGCTTTGCGGGGCAGATACGTCAAAGCGCTCGGTCATATTGCTGCGGCGGGCCTCGTCTAAAGCCAAGGTGTATTTTTGCAATAAGCGGTTGGCCAAGGAAGCGTCCCCGCTGAGCGCCACCGCCAAATCCGCCCCCAATGCCAGGGAAAAGGCTTTTACAAAGGCCGGGTCAAACAAGGTGGCGTCAGTTACGTCGCGGGTGTATTCGCCGTAAGCCTGCGGTACCGCGCACAAAATGCTGCGGGCGTGCAGGTCCTTTAGGTACATTTCTTTAAACGCCCGGGCCGTTTGGGGCTGGGCAGGGGCATACACCTTGCGCAAAAACAGGCAATCGGCCGGGTATGCGTAGGCATAGGGCCACTCTTCCCCCCGTTGGTCATCCAGCAAGGCCAGGGCCGCCTCACAAGCGGCAAAGGCCCAATTGTGCGTGCGGAGCACCTCTTTTTTGACCGGTTCGTAAAACAAACTGCAGCGGCGGGCGCGTTCATCCTCTTGTTGCAAAGAGGATATCGGCTCCTGCCCCAGCTGTGCTAAAGCC
>CAVHDF010000042.1:183-13513 GCA_963634865.1 Eggerthellaceae bacterium | reverse complement strand
CCATTTTTGGCAAATTCCAAAACACAAAATCAGCTAAAAAAATGGAAAAAATATTTTTAACAACAAACAGACTGTTTTTACATTTTTATAAAAAATATTTTTTTGCTTATCGTAAAAATATAAAGTATTGTATAAGATTTGAATATAAAACATTTAAAAAATAATAAATTTTAGATTTTTTCTAAAGTTAAATTTAAGATAGTAAAAACTATGGAATTTTCAAAATAAGTTAACATAATAAAAATTATCGTTAGTTATTTTAATCAGACAAATAATCCCCCAACGGGCTCAAGTCTGTTTAAAAAGTTATTGAAAAGGTTGTCAACAGCAAATTTTCTGTGTTTGGAGGTGTTTTGTGGAACTTTATAAAATGTTTTTAATTTTAAAAAAATCTAATTTGTGTTATTAGATTTTTTAAAAACAAAATGAAATAAAAATTTGGGGGAAAATAAATTTTTTTCATCCCCCCACCCCTCACCGGCCTGGTTCAAAGCCTGGGTGGGGTGCTGAAAAGAGACTCGAAAAATGTGACAAGGGGGTGGGGTTTAGGCTCGCATAATAGGTTTGGGGCGGGCAACAAGAGCTAGGTCTGTAAAGCTGGGAATTGTGGGCACAACTGGGGCACCTTGACTCATTTTTGCCCTTTTTGGGAAAGATAGGTGAAAAGGGGGCCCTGGTAATCCTTATTGCCCCCCGCCCCTAGTGGGGTGTACGCTATAAAATAAAGTGGGCTGGAATAGGCGTAAAGGCGTAAAGTGGCGCGCCAAAAAAGGGCCTTTCTTCACCCTTACCGCCACTCTTCGGCCAGTTTCCCCGCCAATACATAAGCGCGGGCAAACCCCTCATCAGACAGCAGGTAGGCGCGGGAGCGCTTGCTCCCCTCGGCGCGCAGGGTGCCTTGGCGCAGGTCGGGCCCCAGCAAGCGGTCCAGTCTCCCCCCGCCATAGCCGGACTTAGCCAAAGACTTTGCCAGCGCCAGCGCGCTATAGCTGTTTTCTTGCAGGAGCACCTTGGCCGCCGCCAATAAGAGCAGCGCGGCCGTTTCCGGCGTAATTAGGCGGCTTTTGCGCCGCAAATACACATGGCCGTCGTCCACCTTTACAATAAATTCCCAAAGGCGTTGCGCCTCGGCCGAGGGCTGGGCGGCGGCATGGGACTTACTGCGCAGGGCCGCGGGTTGTAAAAGCAGCTGTTCCGGGTCGGCTGGAGCGGGGTCTGTTTGGGCTGGAAATGGGGCGGAAGCCGGCTGTATGCGCGGAAAAGGGGCGGTGGCGGCGGATTCAAGCGGCGGAAAATCCGCAGCAGACGGGGTAGTGGACCGGGCCTCCAGCGCGGAAAAAGGCCGCGTTTGGGGGCGCGTGGCAGATGACCGGGGCGCGGCAGCGGATCGGCCCTCTTTGCCAATCAGCTGCAGGAACTGTGCCCGCTGGGATTCTATAAATTCAGGGCTGCCTTCGGCCTCAAATTCTTCCCCGGAGCGGAATTTGAAACGGATTTTGACATTTTTTTCATTATTGTCTGGCATCGTATTTATCCTCACCCAAAACTGGTTATCCACACCCCATTTGCACAGGGCTTTGACATATAATAAAATATTTTTTGACATATGTCAATATATGTCAGTTATATGTCAATATATGTCAAAATCTGTGCAAAACTGCCATTCTCCGACGAGAAAACACTTGTTTTTATCCCCTAAATATCATTGGGTTTCTTAAAAACCCCCTGCGCTTATCCCCCATAAAAAGCTCATATTACAGAAAGACTTAAATTTTTAAGTCACCCCGTTTGGCAGAAATACGCGCGATTTCGCTCCGTCCGTTCGGGCTGAGAACTAGGCAAAAAAACGGTCTATAAATGCAATTTGCAAAAAGCACTTAAATTTTGCTCTGCGGCTTAAAAACAAAACCCGCAAAAATCCCCCCTCTTTTGTTAAATGCAAAAACAAGTTCATTTTTGCAGATGTCCATAAAAGCCCCTTATTTAAAATCAGGGTACTTCCCCCCACCCCATTTTCGTTTAAGCTATAATATAAGAAAACCGTTTGGGGGATTTATGAAAAAATGGTATGCGGAAGAATATGAGTTTGAAGTAGAGGTCATTGGCTTTTTGCGCGGAACGAAGACCGAGCGCTACTGCCGCAACGGAGAGGAAATCGGCGACAAATACACCTGCACTTATGGTTGCCCCGTCAATGCGTGCGGCCAGGGGATTTGCTCTAAGGTGATGATGATGCTCTACCCCATTATGGAGGCCGTGCGCAGCGGGGGCGATTTAGAAAACATCGGCGGCAGCGGCAAGTATACCAAAGAGGTAGTTTGCCCAGACGGCTGCGTGATTTTTCATCTGACGGCCAAAAAGACGGGCCATGAGAATTTTTTTAAGGGAAACTTTTTTGATAGGTAGGTTTTTGCCCTGTTTCCCGTCAAAATAGTAAAATTTCTGATATGAAAGATTTTGCCGCAACCCTGCTGGCCTGGTATGACGTGCACAAACGCACGCTGCCTTGGCGCGACATCAAAGACCCGTACAAGATTTGGATTTCCGAAATAATCCTGCAGCAAACCCGCGTGGCGCAGGGGTATGATTATTTTGTGCGTTTTGTGCGCCGCTTCCCGGATGTAAAAACCTTGGCGGACGCTTCGCAAGATGAAGTGCTTAAATATTGGGAAGGCTTGGGGTATTACAGCCGTGCGCGCAATTTGCATGCGGCGGCGCAAAGCATGGGTGGTGTGTTTCCCACCACGTACGAGGGCGTGCGCGCCCTGAAGGGCGTGGGCGATTATACCGCCGCGGCCATTTGTTCTTTTGCCTATAAAATGCCTTATGCCGTGGTGGACGGCAATGTCTACCGCGTGTTGAGCCGTATCTTTGGCATTTTTACTCCCACCGACACCGCCGAGGGAAAAAAGCAAATTACCGCCTTGGCCCAAAAGCTGCTCTCCCGCGTCCGGCCGGATGATTTCAATCAGGCCATTATGGATTTTGGGGCCACGCAGTGTGTGCCCACCTCTCCTGATTGTGCCCGCTGCCCTTTTGCCCCAAAATGCAAAGCCCGCCAAACAGACCGGGTGGCCCAGTTGCCCGTGCGCAGCGGCAAGGTGCAAATTTCCAACCGTTATTTTACCTATATATATGTAAAACAAGGGGCCGACACCTGGCTGCACCGCCGGGAGGGTGCAGATATTTGGCAGGGGTTGTATGAACCGCTTTTGCTGGAGACCCCGGCAGAACTTTCCGCCGCAGAGCTGAAAAAAACGGACTTTTGGCGCGGGCTGTTTGGGCGAAAGTCCCCCCGCCTTTTGACCGGGCCGGTGAAGCATGTGCTGTCTCATCGGGTGATTTATGCCTGGTTTTATGAGGTGTCCGTCGCGCCGGACGCCCCGGTGCCGGAGGGGTTTTTGCGCGTGCCCGGGGCGGAGCTGAAAAACTACGCCTTTCCCCGCCTGGTGCAAAAGGTGCTTTTTAAATAAAAAACCCCGCCTTATCGGCGGGGTTTTCAATGGGTCTAATCTTAGAATTTATAGCCGAAGGTCAGCGCGTACATATCACTTTTGCCGTCGGTATATTTCATCTTGGCATTGTAGTACTGGCTGTTGTAGCCGCTGAGGTCCTTGCTGAACACATGGGCATAGGCCACGTCCACACTCCAAGTTTGGGTTTTATAGCCCACACCCACGCTGGCAATGTGGCGGTCGTCCACCGGCACCAAGGTGTCCATATCCTTGTTGTTAATCGGGGATTTGTCAAACACATAGCCTGCGCGCACGGCCCAGTTTTGGTTGAGTTTGTATTCTGTGCCGAAGTTTAAGCGGTAGGTGTCTTTGTATTTCTTTTGGTTGCGGATGACCGGGCTGCTTTCGCTGTCTTTGTATTGGATTAAGATTTGGTCGTACGCGCTCCAAAAGGTGCCCACGATATCGGCTTCAAATACCCAATCTTCCGTCGGGCGGAAAGCGATACCGGCCGAAACGCTGTCGGGCAGAGAAATAGAGCCTTCCGCGTCGGCGCTGTGGATGTTCAAGTGAGCGAAATTTCTGTCTCCGGCGTCAATGCGACCGTTTAATTTCTGTTTGACTTTAGAGCGGTACACCGCACCGAAGGACCATTTTTCGGCCCATTGCGGAGTGTACGCCAAGGAGAAGTTTCCCCCCCAGCTTACGCCGCTGCCGCTGATTTCATAGGCCCCGTTGGGGTCTCCCAAGGCGGCCCCCATATTGATATAGGAGTCTTGGGTAAAGCCGATAACCATAGCTTCCAGCCCCATGGCGATAGACAGCTCGTCGTTGGCTTTTACGGCAATGGTCGGCGTCAAAGAGAAAGTTTCCAATTTGACCTTGTAAGCCAAATTGCTGCCAAACCAGGTTTCCACCGGGTCTTGGTATTCGCCGCCCAAACCGTAGCGGGAGAAACCGCCCAAACCGACGGTTACTTGGTCACTCCATTTCTGGGTCACGTAAAAATTGGGCAAGTACCAAATATCGCTTTTTAAAGAGCGGGCGTCTTGTTTGCCGCTCAGGGGGTTGGTCACGGTCGTTGTGGCGTCGGCGGTGACTACCGTCAAACCCACTTGGGCCTGCGTTCCTTCCAGCTGGGTGATGAGCGCAGGGTTGGTCGCCAAAGAGGCCGGTTCGGCATCATTGGCCAAGACGGCGCCGCCCATGGCGGTGCCGCGTCCGCTGAATTCATACAGCGCAAAGCCGGCGCCCTGTGCAGCGGCGCACAGCACAAACGGCAACAACAGTGCTACTAACTTCTTTATTTTGTTCATATTTTCCTCATACATGGGGCTTGTAAGACACAAAAAGCCCTCTTTTGACGCTTTTTAGGCGCAAAAAGAGGGCAAAAAACTATTTGTTGAGCTGGGCAATTTTATCTTTGGCAAAGACGCCAAAATAGGTTTTGGTGTAGTCTTCCAAGATTTTTTTGTAGGTTTCCAACGCGGCGGCTTTATCGCCGGAGAGCTCTTGGCTGACGGCCAAGGTAAAATAAGCCTGCGGCAAAACAAAGCTGGACGGATTTTCGGAAATAAAGGTTTGCAAGGTGCGGATAGACCCGTCGTAATCCTTTACCGCCTGTTGCGCCCCGCCCAAAGATACCGCGGCGATGGTGCGCACGTGGCTGTTGCGGGCTTGCAGCAAGGTTTTATAAATATCGGCCGCTTGGGCGAAGTTTTCCTGCGTGAACAACAAATCGGCCTGCATCAGGCGGGCGTAATAGGCCGCGTCAGATTTGGGATATTGCGCTTCCAACGCGTCAATTGCGGCAAAGCCGGCCTCTTCCCCTTGGCTCATTAAAGCAATTTGGGCATTGTAAAACAGAGCCCACGAGTTTTGGCGCACCGTTTCTTTGTGCGAGCTGTAGAGGCTCACGCCGCCAAACAGCACCGCCAGCACGATGATAACGGCCAGCAACGGTTTGGCATGGGCTTTGCAAACGTCCAAAGCCTTGGAAACAAATAAAGTCAACGATTCATTGTTGTTGGTATTCTGCATACTCTTATTATAGTAAATCTAAAGCGCGCGTGGGGCGTTTAGGCCAGTTCCCCGTCGGTCAACTGGCGGCATTCCAGGCCGTTGCGGTCCAAGAAAATCAGGCCGTCTTGGCTGCGGTCGTAAAGGTGTTTGTAAAACACCCGCGTAATGCCCGCGGTGACGATGACCTTGGCGCAGTGCACGCACGGCGAATAAGTGACATACAAGGTGCTGCCGGCGGTGGCAATGCCGTTTTTGGCGGCGAACAAGATGGCGTTTTGCTCGGCGTGTAACTCGTTTTCAATGGACCATTTGCCATGTGCGTCGTAAAAGGCGCGGCTGGCGCGGAATTCTTCGTACGTGGCAAATTGGTCTTTAAAAGCTTCTTCGTACAGGGCGGCGAAGTGGTCCTCGCAGTGTTCCTGTCCGGCGGGTGCGCCGTTAAACCCGATGCTGATAACGCGGTTGTCTTTGACCAGCACCGCGCCGACCTGCATGCGGCAGCAGGTGGATTGTTCCGCCACCAGCTCCGCCATTTTGGTGAATAATTTGTGTTTGTTTTTCATGGGCCCTCTTACCATTTTTTAAAGGTTAAAAACACCGCGCCGACCAGCAAACAAAACGCGGCCAAATGATTCCAACGGAAATGCTCGTGAAAATACAACAAAGAAAATACGGTAAACACGCTCAAGGTAATGACCTCTTGTGCCACTTTTAGTTGCGTTACGCTAAAGTACGCACTGCCGATGCGGTTGGCCGGCACCTGCAGGCAATATTCAAAAAAGGCAATACCCCAGCTAACCAAAATGACCACCCACAGCGCGGTGCTTTTGTGTTTCAAGTGTCCGTACCACGCCACGGTCATAAACAAATTAGATAGTACTAAAAGTGCCAGCGGTTTCCACATATACATATTATATAATATACACCCGGCGGCCGGGGTGCAATAAAAGCCGGCCTTGGCGTGTTTGTTATGAGGAGTTACTTTAGGCAAGGAAACATTAATTTATATAATATGAAAATGAAACACCTGACTTTCTTTTTGTCCTTACTGATATGGAGTGCGGCGGTGGGATGGAGCCAAGAGGCCCCGGCTGCTGCGTCTGCTTCCGCGCCGGCCATCCCCGGCGAGAGTACCTCTTCCCCCCTGCTTCAGCAGGCGCATGAAGAGGCCGCGGCCGCCTTGCAAGAGCTGGCCCAAAGCCAAAAGGAGCTGCCCTCTTTGGACGGGGAACTCTCCGTGCAAGATTGCGTAGACATTGCCTTGGCCCATAGCCCCAAGGTCATCAGCGCGCGCTTGGCGGTGCAATCGGCGGCGGTGTCTTTAAGCAATGCCAAAAATGTGCTGCTGCCCACGGTTTCCGTCAGCGGCAATGCTGATTTTACCAATTCCAAGGTGCCGGGCTCGGCGCGGCAGAATAACCACGGGACCGACACGGGCGTGAATGCGGGCCTGACCATTTCCGGCTTGACGGATATCGGGCGGACCATTCAGACCCAAAAGCTGCAGCTCTCCCGCGCCAAAATGGATTTGTGCGATACGGAAAACAGCATTGTGGCCTCGGTCAAGAGCGCGTATTATGCCTTGCTCTCGGCGCAGCGGGCGGTGGCTATACGCACCCAATCGCGCGATTTGTACCAAGAGCAATACGACCGTACCAAAGCGTTTTATGACCAGGGCCTGCGCCCAAAAGTGGATGTAACGACGGCGGAGGTCAACCTCAATAATGAAATTTTAAGTTTAATCCGCGCCACCAACTTGGTCAAAACCCGCACGGCCACTTTGGCCAATGTGTTGGGCGTTCCGCGGGATACGCCGTTTACTTTAAATGATGAAATCCAGGTGGAAAAGCCGGAGCTGACCTTTGAAGAAGCCTTGACCCGCGCGTATGAAAACCGCCCGGATGTGCGCTCGTCCAAGGCGGCCTTGCAGATTAGCGAAATCCAGCTGCGCCAAGCCAAGGCGGCCTATTGGCCGACGTTTACCTTGGGTGCGTCGTTTAGCAAAAGCGGCGATGAGTTCCGCTTGGACAATGACCAAACCCGGCTTTTCGCTGGGGTGGAAATCCCCATTTTCAGCGCGTTGAAAGTGCATAACGGGGTCAAACAAGCGCGGATCAATTTGGCCGGCGCGCAAAACAGCGACCGCAGCCTAGCCAACGACGTCTATCTGCAGGTGCAAAGCGCATTTATTAAAATGAGCGAAGCGGCTGAGAGCATCCCGGTGGCGGAGTCCACCGTAGAAAAAGCCAAGGAGAATATGGACTTGGCCCGCGGCCGCTACAACGAAGGCATTGGCGATATCATCACTTTAAAAGACGCCGAGGTGTCTTATACTGACGCCGAACTGAATTTACTGACCGCCCGCTACGACTATGCCGTAGCTTTGGCGGAATTAAAACAAGCAATGGGTACGAGATAATTATGAACAAAAAGAATATTTTTTCCCGTCTGTGGACGTGGGCAAAAAATCGGTCCAAATGGACCAAACTCATCGTGGTGCTGCTGCTTTGTGCGGCGGGCTACGGGGCGTATAAGTGGTATTTTACTCCCCCCGCCGGGCCGCAGTACCGCACGGAGAAAGTCAAACGCGGCGATATTGCCAATGTGGTGGAAGCCTCCGGCCCGCTTGCCCCAGTCAACACGACCGAAGTGGGCGCGCTGGTGTCTGGTGAGATTTTAAAGATTTATGTAGATTACAACACCCCGGTCAAAAAAGGCGATTTAATGGCGCTGATTGACCCCACCCAAATCCAGGCCGACTACGACCAGGCTCAGGCCAGTTTGTCCTCGGCCAAAGAGGAATTGGAATCCACCAAAATGACTTACAATTTGGCCAATTCCAACCTCAAACGCTACAAAGCTTTGTATGCCAAAAACTATGTGGCCAAGACCGATTTGGAAAAGTACGAGCTGGAGTTTGTCAACGCCAAAAGTTCGCTCAACTCTTCTGAGGCGCGCGTCATTCAGGCGCAGGCCAGCTTGGACCGGGCCAAAAAGGATTTGGACAACACGCGCATCGTTTCCCCCATTGACGGCGTGGTGCTGACCAAAAAAGTCAGCGAGGGCCAGTCTTTGACTTCCGGTTATTCCACGCCGGAGATGTTTACCTTGGCGCAGGATTTGACCAAAATGCAGATTGAGGCCAAAGTGTCTGAGGCGGACGTGGTCAAAATCAGAGACGGTCAAAAAGCCCGCTTTACGTTAGACGGTTATCCCGATGAAAAATTTGAAGGGGTGGTCCGCCAAGTGCGCACCAATTACACTTCGTCCAGTTCTTCGTCCTACAGCTCTTCGTCCACCAACACGACGTATACCGTGGTCATAGACGTAGACAATACAGACGGCAAGTTTAAACCCGGTATGACCGCCACCATTACCATTCAAACCGAAGACAAGAAAGACGTGCTCTTGGTGCCCAATGAAGCATTGCGTTTCTCCCCCTCTTTTAATAAGGAGAAATACGATACCACGGGGCTGTGGGTGCAGGAGCCGGGCAAGCAGCCTCAGCGCGAGGAAGTCAAAATCGGCATTATTGCCAGTAAAGATACGGAAATTGTGTCCGGGAATGTGAAAGAGGGCCAGTCGGTCATCGTGGCGGAAACGGGCGCTGCCTTTGTGGAGCAGAACAATACCCGCCGCCCGCGGAGAAGATAAATGAGCTTGATTGAAACGCGTGATTTATACAAGACCTACGACGTAGGGGACGTGCAGGTGCACGCCCTGCAAGGGGTCAGCGTGTCTATTGAGCGCGGGGAGTTTGTGGCCGTTATGGGGCCCTCGGGCAGCGGCAAGTCCACCTTTATGAATATTTTGGGGTGCTTGGATAAACCCACCAGCGGCAAGTATATCTTGGACGGTATTGATGTGACGGCGACGGACTTGTCGGAATTGGCGGGCGTGCGAAACCGCAAGATCGGCTTTGTGTTCCAGGGGTTTAACCTCATCAGTCGCACCACCGCGGTGGAAAATGTGGAACTGCCGATGATTTACAACCATACCCCCTCGCACTTGCGGCGGGAAAAGGCCTTGGCCGCTTTAAAGGCCGTCGGCTTGGAAAAGCGCGCCTTTCATATGCCCAACCAGCTCTCCGGCGGGCAGCAGCAGCGCGTGGCCATAGCGCGCAGCCTGGTGTGCGACGCGCCGATTATCTTTGCCGACGAGCCGACGGGTAACCTGGACACCAAGATGAGCATAGAAGTAATGGATCTGTTCA
This sequence comes from Eggerthellaceae bacterium, assembly GCA_963634865.1. Lineage (GTDB taxonomy): Bacteria > Elusimicrobiota > Elusimicrobia > Elusimicrobiales > Elusimicrobiaceae > Avelusimicrobium. Next base: position 3,823 of record CAVHDF010000042.1, on the reverse strand, counting down.
CCCGCTTAAACAAAGAAATGGGCAAGACCATTATTTTGATTACGCACGAGCCCGACATCGCCGAATACGCCGGGCGGTTGATTGTGTTCCGCGACGGAAAAAAGGTCAGCGACGAGGTCAAAAAATGATAGATACTTTTTTATCCATTTTTCGCATTTCCATTAAGGCTATTTTTGCCAATAAAATGCGCGCGGCCTTGACCAGCTTGGGCATTGTCATCGGGGTGGCCGCCGTGATTACCATGTTGGCGGTAGGCTCGGGCACGCAGCAGAGCATGTCGGAGCGGTTTTCGCGCTTTGGCACCAATATTTTGTATTTGCGCCAACCGTGGAATTTGGACGAGAGCATTTCCTCACCCAAGGACGTTACCATGGACGATGTGCGCGCCATCCGTGAAATTGAGGGCGTGCAGGCGGCCGCGCCATACATCAGCTCTGGGTTTGACGTCAAATACGGTTTTACTTCTACCTCCATTGATGTACTGGCCACCGATACGGACATTTTTAAAACATATGATTGGCAGCTGCAAGAGGGCCGGGAGTTTACGGAAAAGGAAGTCGGCGAGTACGCCCAAGTGGCTGTGTTAGGGGCCACGGTGGCGCAGACCTTGTTTAATGACGTGGATCCTTTGGGCAAGACAGTCATTTTTGACAATATTCCCTTCAAAGTCATCGGCGTGATGAAGAAGAACGGGCAGGGCGGTTTTGGCTTTGATATGGACGAAGGGACGCTAATCCCCTATACGACGGGTAAGGTCAAAATGCAAACCGGGTGGAAGAGCGAAAGCCGCCGCGCCTTGGACCAGGTCATTATCCGCGTGAAAGATTTTAACACCATTGAAGATACCAAAAACGCCATTGCCAACTCCGTGCGCAATACGCACAAAATTCATCCGCTGGCCAAGGACGATTTCCAGCTGGATGATTTTGCCTCGTTTGTGGAGCAAGCCAAGGCCGCCAGCAAGACGATGAGCCTGCTGCTGGGGGTCATTGGGGCGGTGTCTCTGCTGGTGGGCGGTATCGGCGTGATGAATATTATGTTGGTGTCGGTTACCGAGCGTACGCGCGAGATCGGCATCCGTATGGCCATTGGCGCCACCAGTGCTGACATTCGCCTGCAGTTCTTGGCCGAGGCGGTGACGCTCTCTTGCATTGGCGGGTTGCTGGGGGTGTTGATTGGCATGGGCGTGACGTTGTTTGTGGCCGCCCACAGCGAAAATATTCCGGCGCAGCTGAGTGTGGTGTCTATCTTGGTGGCGTTTGGGTTTTCTGCCGCAACGGGGATATTTTTTGGGTATTATCCGGCGTATAAGGCGTCTAAGCTGACGCCGATAGATGCTTTGAGGTATGAATAAAACGGCTTTTTCAGTTGCTGGGATTTACGCGCGAGGTGCAAAACACAATGTTTTGCACCTCGTTGCTTGTGTGCTCAACAATTTTCCACATTTGGCCTATTTTGCACCGACTTTGCCCTTATGTAGCTAGCGCTACACCGCGGGCAAACTTATGGTGCAAACTAGGCGCAAATCTGAAAAATCAGAAAAGCTGACACAACTTTTTCAGCCTGAATGCACGGCATACGCAGTTGCGAAAAAATCATATGAACCTCTACCGAGGCCGTGCTCTAATAAGACGGCTTTTTCAGTTGCTGGGATTTGCGCACGGGGTGCAAAACACAATGTTTTGCACCTCGTTGCTTGCACGCTCAACAATTTTCCATTTTTCTAGTCTGCTTTTCCTCTTGTCTGTTCGTCCTATAATTTTGTTACCATAAAAGGTGCAATAAAATGCCCAAGTGGCGGGTTATATAGATGTGGGGTTTATATGAGCAGCTTGCTAAGTGACGACGAATTGGTAGCCGCTTTTCAACGCGGCGACGCGCAAAGTTTTAATGAGCTGGTGTATCGGTACAAAAACAGTTTGTACCAGTACATTATGGCCTTGGTGCGCGACGAAGGAGCGGCGGGCGACATTTTCCAGGAAGTATTTTTAAATTTTTACCGCCGTATCGGGGAGTACCAAGCGCAGGGCAAGCTAAAAAATTACCTTTTTACCGCCGCGCGTAACCGGGTGCTCAATGTATTTAGGGACCGGGCGAAACTGACCTCTTTGGACGAGCCGGATGAGGACGGCGCCGCCCATTTTCACGAGGAGCTGCCCGGTACGGACCCGCAGCCTTTAGAGGGCCTGGAAAAGGCCGAGCTGGCCCAGCGCATCCGCCACGCGTCCTTGCGTTTGCCGGCGGCGCAGCGGGAAGTGATTTATTTAAAGCAATATATGACTTTTAAAGAAGTGGCCGAGCTGGTGGGGCGCCCTTTGGGCACCGTGTTATCTGACCATGCCCGCGCCCTGCAAAAGATGAAAAAATTTTTAAACGAAGAGGCGTATGTATGACCAAGTTATGCGAAAATTTAGCCCTGTATTTTTACGGGGAATTGGACGAGCCCGCCGCCGCGCAGTTTAAGCGGCATTTGGCCGGGTGCGCTCATTGCCAAAAGGAGTTGCTGTTTTTGCAGCATACGCAGCAGGCGTTGGTTCCCCCCACCGCTCCGCAGGCCGTGGTGGAAAAGGTGCTGGCCCCGGCGAAGAAAGCACTCCCCGGTTGGTGGCGGGCGTGGCGCGCGGCCGTGGCAGGGGTGCTGGTGTTGGGGCTGGGCGTATACTATTTTGCCGCCGGGCCGCGGGGTGCGGCCTTGCCCGATGACGCGGCGGAACTGGTGGCCTATATCTCGGCCGAGGCCGATGCGGACTATCAACAATTTGTGTCTGATTTTGAAGTGTTTGAACAGCAGTTTTAGTTTGTTTCAAGGGAGGGTAAGTCATGAAAAAATGGATGGTATTGGGCCTGCTGGTGGCCTTGTCCGCCCCGGTGTTTGCCGGAGACAAGTGCGACGGCGATTGCCCGATGAAAATGAAAGGTCCGAAGCAGGAAATGATGAAGAAGGACCCGGCCTTTAAGGCGAAAATGGAAGCGGAAAAAGCCAAACGCAAAGCGCGCAAGGCCCAGTTCAAACAGACCGAAGAAAAGCTGGAGAAACTGGTCAAGCAGTACAAATCCGCCAAAGAAGGCAGCAAAAAACAAACCGCCGCGCGTGAGGAAATAGCCCAAGTGCTCTCCGGCGTGCGCGACGAGCAAATTGCCCTACGGGCCGAAAAACTGCAAGAGTTTGAGGAGCGTCTGGGTGATATGAAAGCCGGGTTGGCGCGCGAGCAAGAGCCGGCCGCCAAGGCCGCTTGGGTGGAGCAAATGACGCAGCGCGTTATCTCTGAGGATGGTGATTTAGAGGACGCCTTGGAGCAACAAGGCCGCCTGCACGGGCCCAAAGCCATGCGCGGACCGGCGCCGATGGGGCCGCAAGAGGGGCAATTGCCCCCGCCGCCTCCGCCGGTGCAGGAATAGTTCTATCCTACTAAAGAAGAGTAGGTTCTTCCGGGGGACGGTATGTATACCGCCCCCTGTTTTTTGCCGTTAAATAAAACAAGGTCATCCCCGAGGGTCTCAGTCGGGGATCTTCGCCTGATTAAATTAAATAAGGAAAAACCCTTTTTACGTAAATATCTGCGGAAGATTCCCGACAACATTCCTCGGGAATGACACTATTTTTTATAACAGCTTTGCCTTACGGCCTTTGCTGTTTGTT
>CAVHDF010000042.1:0-80 GCA_963634865.1 Eggerthellaceae bacterium | reverse complement strand
TGTTTTTTTTTTGATAAATTTTGCGTATAGGCAAAATTTATCAAAAAAGGAAGGCAAGTATGAAAAATCGTTCTACGGGC
>CAVHDF010000041.1:0-13713 GCA_963634865.1 Eggerthellaceae bacterium | reverse complement strand
GGCGGATTTTTGTATGAAATTTTATTTTTTATAAACGCTCCGATGGCCGCTGTGTAAACGGCACAAAGGTTCTTATCTGTGCCGTCATTCCCGAGGGTCGTAATCGGGAATCTCAACCTTATGTTTGTTTGCCTTTCTGTCGTTAAATAAAACGAGGGGTCATCCTGAAAAGTTTTTGTTCAGGATCTTCCATTTTTCTAGTAGTTGCCGTTGCCTTTATTAAATAAACAACAGGGAAAATGGAAGATGCTGAGCAGCGGCACCTCAGCATGACCCTGATTTATATTTTTTTGCTTTTGTCGTCGTAGAAGTTGGCAACCCTTTCTAAAAAGCTTGCACAATGTTTTTTTTTTGATAAATTTTATCGTAAGAGAAAATTTATCAAAAAAGGAAGGCAAATATGAAAAATTGTTCTACGGGCCGTTTAGGCGGCTTTACGCTCATTGAACTCCTCGTCGTTGTGCTCATTATCGGCATCCTTTCAGCCATCGCGCTGCCGCAATATCAAAGAGCGGTGGAGAAGAGCCGTTCTGCAGAGGCGCTTGTCATCTTAAAGGCATTAAAAGATGCGCAAGCCGTTTGTTATCTGGAGCAGGCGGAGGAAAACCTCTGCGGCCAAGGGGACCCGGACGGAGCGAATTTGTTTACCTCTATTTCTATTGGGCTGAAAGGAACGGAAACTCCCATGTGTGATTGGGGCACTACCGCCGGCCCGGCGATGAAAAATTTTGAATATTGGGCGGACGGCGAATACATAGAGGCTGTTCGCCGCCCCTGTGATATGTATTCATTGGAAGTTTCTCCATATTCTGATGAGCCGACCTGCGCCAACGAGGGAGAGGAAAACTGGTGCCAAAGAATCGGCTTTACCAAACAGTTGGACGAGTATCATTATGCCCGTCCGTAGCAGGAAAAACGGGGCAAAATCCTTGAGGATTTCTGTTATATTTTGATATAATATCTATAAGAGCTGCGGATAAGACCTTGCAAAAAGGGTTGCAAGCGGCGGCTTTTATTGATAAAATAGAATAAGAGAAGTACCCCAGATTTTGAACGCCAACCATTGATACCTCCGTCGGAGAACGACGGATGAGGTATCTTTGGCTGTCGTTTGCTCTGTCTAAAAATTTTTATTTTTAGCGTGCAAAAGACAGTAAAAAGGCGTTTAGAAAACAGGCAATAAAATGAACCTGACTAAAGAACAAAAGAAACAAAAGTCGCAAGAATTGTCTGCTGAAATCACCAATGCCGGCACCATTTTCTTCACGGCCTATCAAGGCTTGAAGTTTGTGGACATGGCTGCTTTGAGAGGCGAATTGGCTTCCACCGGTGCGAAATTCCGCGTGGAACGCAACGCCATCTTGGATCACGCCATCCGCCAGGCCAAAATTGAAGGAGCCGATGCAAAGCTCTTCCAAGGGCCGACTGCCGTGGCCGTCGGTGGCGATATCGCCGCCGTAGCCAAAGCGCTGGTGGATTTTCAGAAGAAACAAGCGGCTTTGAAGCTCAGAGCTTGCTACTCCGAAGGGGTGTGGTACGACGAGGCTCAGATTAAACAATTGGCTACCATTGGTACCAAAGAAGAAAATCTGTCCAAGTTGGCCGGCGCGTTGTACAACGCGGTTGCCCAGTCGGCGCAAGTCCTGCAAGCTCCGATCAGGGATTTTGCCTACGTTATCAAAGCTTTGGAAGAAAAACAAGGCAAATAACGTTTGCGCCGCTGTTGGGCGCTGTGAAAATTTACCGTTCCTTGGGCTTTGCGCCCGGGATTATGTAGGGATTTAGGGGAACAGGTTTCCCTGCTGGGTTATCCGGCGGGGAAATCCACCCGCCCGAGGTACATTTTCAAAGACAAAATCCAAACCCGACTCGTTCGGTAGTAGCCCCCTCGGGGATAAATGCACGGGCGTAAACCCGGTTTACGCAGAAGCGCAGCTACTCTATAAAAAAGGAATAAATAAAATGGCTAAAATGACCAAAGAAGAATTAGTGAATGCGATTGCTGAACTCACCGTTCTGGAATTGTCCGAACTCGTGAAAGCTATTGAAGAAAAATTCGGCGTGAAGGCCGCCGCTCCCGCTGTGGCCGTTGCTGCTGCTCCCGCTGCTGCCGGTGCTGCCGCTGCCGAAGAAAAAGACGAATTCAACGTCATGCTGACCGCTGTTGACGCCGCCAAAAAAATCGCGGTGATCAAAGTTGTTCGCGAAATCACGGGCTTGGGCTTGAAAGAAGCCAAAGACTTGGTGGAAGGCGCCCCCAAAGCCGTGAAAGAAAACGTTGCCAAAGCCGAAGCTGAAGAACTCAAAAAGAAAATCACCGAAGCCGGCGGCACCGTCGAACTCAAATAGTCAGTATACGACCTTTCCCCCGGCCCCTTGGCGGGCCGGGGGATTTGTCCCCCCGCTTCATACGAAGCCAAAGCCGGTGAATTTATTTTTGTTATATGCGTGCACAAAAATAAATTTATGCGGCTTAAGACCAAGGCAGGAATAAAACGCAATGATACCACAGAAAAACTTTGGCAAGATTTCTTCCAAACTCCCGCTTCCCGACTTGCTGGATATGCAAAAGCAGTCCTTTGTGGACTTTTTGCAGCTGGACGTCGCCCCTTCTAAAAGAGAACTCAAAGGCCTTCAGGCCGCGTTTGAAGACGTGTTCCCCATTGAAGCGCCCGACGGCAGCATGCGTCTGGAATTTTTGAAGTATGAATTGGGCGCCCCGCGCTATGCCACCCCGGCGGAAGCCGCCGTGCGCGATAGCACCTACTCGGCCCCGCTCAAAGCCCTTTTGCGCTTGTACGTCAAACAGAAAAACGGCAAGATGAAAGAGGCCTCCGACCAGGATGTTACGCTGTGCGATTTGCCCTTGATGACCGATGCCGGCTGCTTTGTGTTCAACGGCGCCGAACGTGTGGTCGTCAGCCAGATGCACCGCTCCCCCGGTATTATCTTTGAAGAAGACGAAGAAAAGAAACAGTCCACCCTCGGTAAAAAACTGTATGTGGCACGCATCATTCCTTACCGCGGTGCCTGGATTGAGTTTTCCTTTGACTTGATGAACGCTTTGTGGGTCCGCATTGACCGCAAGAAAAAAGTGTTGGCCTCCACGTTCCTGCGTGCTTGCGGCTTGGAAACCAACGCCCAAATCATCCAAACTTTTTACAACTGCGAAGACGTAGCCATTAAACCGGCAGAGATTGACAATGTCATCGGCCGCTACGCTGCAGATGATATTTACGATCCGGCCACGGGCGAAGTGCTGTGGAACCTGGACGAAAAAGCCACCATTCCCGTGGATGATAAGCTCTTCCAAACCTTGGTGGAAAAGAAAGTCAAAACCATTAAAGTCATCTCCGGCAAACCCCGCCAGGATGACCCGGGTATTTTGGCCACCTTGGAGCACCGCAAAGACTCCATTCGCACCGCTGCCGAAGCGCAATCGGAAATCTATAAAAAGATGCGCGGGCAGGATTTCGTCGTCAAAGAACAGGCCGAGCACTACTTGGACAACCTGGTGTTTGACAACATCCGCCGCTACGATTTGAGCTTTGTTGGCCGCTACAAAATCAATAAGAAATTTGCCAATATGTTTGACTTGATTGGCAAGTTGAAGTTTAAGAAATTCAACACCCCGTCCGAACGCCGCCGCACCTTGGCGCCGGAAGACGTCATCGTCACGGTCAAATACCTCTTGGCTTTGAACGCCGGCGAAGACGCTCAAAAGATGTACGGGTCTGATTTCTCGTTTAAAGTGGACGATATTGACCACTTGGGCAACCGCCGCGTGCGCGGGATTGGCGAATTGTTGGAAAACCAAATCCGCATCGGCTTGTCTCAAATGGCCAAAACGGCCCGCGACCGCATGAACCGCGAGCTGAACTCGTTCACCCCGCGCGCTTTGGTCAACGCCCAACCGGTGCAGGCCATTGTCCGCAAATTCTTTGGTACTTCCCAATTGTCCCAATTTATGGACCAAATCAACCCGTTGGGCGAGCTGACGCACAAACGCCGCTTGTCCGCTTTGGGCCCGGGCGGTTTGAACCGCAAACGCGCCGGCTTTGAAGTGCGCGACGTACACTATACGCACTATGGCCGCGTCTGCCCCATTGAAACCCCGGAAGGTCCGAACATCGGTTTGATTACCTCCTTGGCGTGCTACTCCAAGGTCAACAAATACGGTTTGATTGAAACGCCGTACCGCAAAGTGGAAAACGGCAAAGTGACCGACAAAGTGGAAGAATTGACCGCCGACGCCGAAGACGACAAAATGGTGGCGCAGGCCAATACGCCGCTGGATAAAAACGGCAAAATTATGGAAGACATGGTGGCCTGCCGCGTCCGCTCGGACTATCCTTTGGTGGCCCCGAAGAACGTGGACTATATGGACGTGTCCCCGTTGCAAGTCATCAGCGTTTCCGCCGCGTTGATTCCGTTCTTGGAACACGACGATGCCAACCGTGCTTTGATGGGTTGTAACATGCAACGCCAGGGCGTGCCCTTGCTCGTCACCGAAGCGCCGTTTGTGGGCACCGGTATTGAGCACGAAGTCGCCCGCGACGCCGGTAGCGCCGTAGTGGCCAAACGCGCCGGTAAAGTGCAATTTGCTGACGGCTCGCGCATCGTGGTGGAAGCCAATGACGGCTCTACCGATGTGTATGAACTTTTGAAATACAAACGCTCCAACCAAGACACCTGCATCAACCAGCACCCCATTGTGTTTGCCGGGGACATGGTCAAAAAAGGCCAGGTGCTTGGCGATGGCCCGTCTATGAACAACGGCTGCTTGTCTTTGGGCCGCAACATGTTGGTGGGCTTTATGTGCTGGGAAGGGTACAACTACGAAGACGCTATCTTGGTTTCCAGCCGCTTGGTGCGTGATGATATCTTTACCTCCGTGCACTTGCACGAATTTAATGTAGACGCCCGCAATACCAAATTGGGTGCGGAAGAAATCACCCGCGACATTCCCAACATTGGTGCGGATGCGTTGTCTCACTTAGACAATGACGGCATCGTCTTGCCCGCCACCGTGGTGGAACCGGGCGACATCTTGGTCGGTAAAGTGACGCCGAAAGGCGAACAACAGCTGACCCCGGAAGAGAGACTGCTCAAAGTCATCTTCGGTAAAAAAGCCGATGACGTGGTGGACGCTTCTCTGCGCGTACCGCCGGGCACCAGCGGCAAAGTGCTGGGCACCCGCGTATTTGTGCGCAAAGAAAAACTGACCAAGGCCGAAGAAAAAGCCCGCCTCAAAGCGCTGGAAACCGAAAAGGACCAGACCTTGGAGTTGCTGGCCGAACAACGCAAACGCGCCCTGGACAATGCCAAAGCCACCATTAAGAAAGAAGACGCTTTAAAGAAAGAAACGGCCCGCCTCAACGCCTTGTACAAAATGTTTGAAAAGAAAGCCGTGGAACATTTTGAACGCGAAACGGAATTCTCCAAACAGGGCGACGAATTGGCCGTGACCGTGAACAAATCGGTCAAAGTGTACATTGCGTCCAAACGCAAACTGCACGTGGGCGATAAAATGTCCGGCCGCCACGGAAACAAAGGTGTGGTCGCCCGCATTCTGCCCGAAGAAGATATGCCTTTCTTGCCGGACGGCACGCCGCTGGACGTCGTGCTTTCCCCGTTGGGCATTCCTTCTCGTATGAACGTAGGCCAGTTGCTCGAAACCATGTTGGGTTGGGCCGCCAAACAGCTCAATTACAACGCCGCCACCCCGGTCTTTGACGGTCCGACGGAAGCGGAAGTGGTGCAGCAGGTACGCTTGGCCAAAGAGAAAATTTTGGACGACAAAGGTCTGAAAGGCAAAGAACGCGAAGAATACGCCAAGAAATACTTGCCCGATGACTATTGCCGCATTACCCTCTACGACGGCCGCACGGGTCTTCCGTTTGAAGAAAAAGTGACCATCGGTTACATGTACATGCTCAAACTGATTCACTTGGTGGAAGACAAAGTGCACGCCCGCTCTACGGGGCCGTACAGCTTGATTACGCGCCAGCCCTTGGGCGGTAAAGCCCAGTTCGGCGGTCAGCGCTTCGGTGAAATGGAAGTGTGGGCCATTGAAGGTTACGGCGCTACCTACACGCTGCAAGAGTTCTTGACGGTAAAATCTGACGATTTCGTGGGCCGCACCAAGATGTATGAGTCCATCGTCAAAGGCGACGCCCCGGCTCAGCCCGGCGTGCCGGAATCCTTCAAGGTGCTCATTAAAGAATTGCAGGCTTTGGGCCTGAGCGTGGACCTCTTGAAAAAGATGAAAGCCAACGACGCCAAGCTTCCGGCTGCCGCCCAACCCGCGGCCACGCCGGAAGAAGTGGTAGAAGCAGCGGAAGAAGCAGCGCAGGCCAAATAGCGTTCGGAGAATTTAAAACATGCAAACGACTAAAAAAATCAAAAAACTCGGAGAATTAAACTTCTTTGATTTTGACGCGATTAAGCTCGGCATTGCCAGCCCGGAGCAGATCATGTCTTGGTCTTACGGCGAAGTCAAAAAACCGGAGACCATTAACTATCGCACCCTCAAACCGGAGCGAGACGGTCTGTTCTGCGAACGCATCTTCGGCCCTACCAAGGACTATGAGTGCGCCTGCGGCAAATACCGCTGGGTGAAGTTTAAAGGCATCACCTGCGACCGCTGCGGCGTGGAAATTACCGAAAGCAAAGTCCGCCGCGAACGCATGGGCCACATTGAGTTGGCCGTGCCCGTGGCGCATGTGTGGTTCTTGCGCAAAAATCCGTCCCGCATCGGCTTGATGCTGGACATGCGCACGACCGATTTGGAACGTGTGGTGTATTACGCCTCTTATGTGGTCATTGAAGACTGCGTAGACAGTGTTACCGGCCGCACGGATTTCAAAAAAGGCACCTTGCTCTCCGACGCCCAAGTGCGTGAAGCCCGCAAAAAACACGGCTCCCGCTTGAAAGTGGACATCGGTGCCCCGGCTATCCGCACCTTGCTGGAAGGCATTGATTTTGACAAAGAAATCCCGGCTTTGCACGAACAACTCAAAAACACGCAAAGCGAATTGGAACGCACCAAACTCATCCGCCGCATCAAAACGATGGAAGAGTTTAAGGAAAGCGGCAACCGCCCTGAATGGATGGTGCTCAATGTGCTGCCGGTCATTCCGCCGGATTTGCGCCCGCTCGTTCCGCTGGATGGGGGACGCTTTGCGGCCTCTGACCTCAACGATTTGTACAGAAGAATCATCAACCGCAACAACCGCTTGAAACACATTGAATCCTTGCGCGCGCCGGAAGTGATGATTTACAACGAAAAACGCCTCTTGCAAGAAGCGGTGGACGCCTTGATTGAAAACGGCGCCCGCGGCAAAGTGTTTATCGGGCCGGGAGGCAGACCGCTGAAATCTCTGTCCGACAGCATTAAAGGTAAACACGGCCGCTTCCGCCAAAACTTGTTGGGTAAACGTGTGGACTATTCCGGCCGCTCCGTCATCGTGGTGGGTCCGAGCTTGAAAATCCACCAGTGCGGTTTGCCCAAACTGATGGCGTTGGAACTTTTCAAACCTTTTATCATCGGCGAATTGATGAAAAAAGAAGGTGTGACGTTGAAGTCCGCCAAGAAAATGTTGGAACGCGTCCGCCCTGAAATTTGGGACATCTTGGAAAAGGTAACCAAAAATCACCCGGTGCTCTTAAACCGCGCCCCGACGTTGCACAGATTGGGTATCCAGGCTTTTGAGCCGGTGCTGATTGAAGGCAAAGCCATTCAGTTGCACCCCTTAACCTGCGCCGCTTTCAACGCTGACTTCGACGGTGACCAGATGGCCGTGCACGTGCCGCTTTCTTTGGAAGCCCAAATGGAAGCCCGCACCTTGATGTTGGCCTCTAATAACATTTTGTCTCCCGCGTCGGGTAAACCGATTGCCGCTCCGTCCCACGATATGGTGCTGGGCGTCAACTTCATCACCAAGATCAAAGACGGTGATATCGGCGAAGGATCTATCTTCGGTAGCAAAGAAGAAGCCCTGGTGGCTTTGGAATACGGCAAATTGTCCTTGCACTCCAAAATCAAAGTGCGCGGCATTAACGTATTGGCCGAGGAAGGCCTCAGCCCCAAAGACGCGCAAGACGCCTCCAAGTGGAAAGATTATACTTCCGCCGGGCGCATTATTTTCAACAACATCCTGCCCGAAGGCTGGCCGTATGTCAACAAAGCCATTGGCAAAAAAGAATTGGCCGCCTTGGTGGATGAATGCTACAAGAGCAAAAAGTATGGCCGCTATGAAGCCGTGCAGCTCTTGGACAAGATTATGAAGTTGGGCTATGGCTACGCCACCTTGTCTGGTCTGTCTATCTCTGTGGCGGACATGACCATTCCGTCCGTCAAACAGAAGTACATTGACGACGCCAAAAAGAAAGTCAAAGCCATTCAGGCCCAGGCCGAAGCCGGTATCATCACCGAAGGCGAACGCTACAACAAAGTCATTGATATTTGGACGCGCGTTACCGATGATGTAGGCTCGGAACTCTTCAAAGAAATGAAAAAATTTGAAGACGGCAAATACGACCCCAAACTCGGCCAGCGCTTTAACTCCGTTTATTTGATGGCCGATTCCGGCGCCCGCGGCAGCCGCCAACAGGTGCGCCAGCTGGCCGGTATGCGCGGTCTGATGGCCAAACCGCAGAAGAAGCTGACCGGTGGTCAGGGCGAAATTATTGAAAGCCCTATTACCGCCAACTTCCGCGAGGGGCTGTCCGTGTTGGAATACTTTATTTCCACGCACGGTGGTCGTAAAGGTTTGTCTGATACCGCTTTGAAAACGGCCGACGCCGGTTACTTGACCCGCCGCTTGGTGGACGTGGCTCACAACGTGGTTGTGACGGAAGAAGACTGCCACACCCACAACGGCATTGTGGTCAAATCCTTGATGAGCGGCGAAGAAATGGTGGAACCCATTGAAGAACGTATTTTGGGCCGCACCAGCTTGGAAAACGTCGTGGTCAAGGTTAAAAACGCCGCCGGTAAAGAAGAAGAAAAAACCATCATCAAAGAAGGCGACGTCATTACGCTGGAACAGAGCAAACTGGTCAAAAAATACGGCGTGGAATCTGTACGCATCCGCTCCGTGCTGACCTGCGAAGCTCCCTATGGCGTGTGCGCCAAATGCTATGGCGTTTCGTTGGCAACGGCCAATATGAGCAACCCGGGCGACGCGGTGGGTATTATTGCCGCGCAGTCCATCGGTGAACCGGGCACGCAGCTGACGTTGCGTACCTTCCACATCGGTGGTACGGCCTCGCGCGTGTTGTCCCGCTCCCAGGCCGTGGCCGAAGTTTCCGGTAAAGTGACCTTTAAAGACATTAAAGTCATCACCAATGTGTATGACAACAAAATTTGTCTTTCCCGCAACGGCTCTATCTTTGTAGAGGCCGGAAATGGTACAATAAAAGAATATAAGATTCAGTACGGTGCCACCGTTTACACCAGCGATAAGGCAACCGTAGAAAAAGGCACCCTGCTTGCTGAGTGGGACCCGCACTCCATCCCCGTCTTGGCCGAAGCCAAAGGCGTGGTGCGCTTGACCGACGTAATTGAAGGTATTACGTTGCAGGAAGAGCGCAACAAAGTGACGGGCGTTATTGAAAGAAAAATTATTGCCAGCCGCATGGGCAAGAAAAACCCGCGCATCAGCATTGAGGGCAAAAACGGCAAGACCAGCCTGCCTTTGCCGGTGGACACCATTTTGATGGTGGAAAACGGCGAAGAAGTGCAGGCCGGCGATGTCTTGGCGAAGATCGGCAGAGAAGCCGGCGGTACCAAAGACATCACGGGCGGTCTGCCTAGAATTGCGGAGCTGTTTGAAGCCCGCCGCCCCAAAAACCCGGCGATTATCTCCGAGTTTGAGGGCATCGTGAGTTTGGAAACCTCCCCGAAAGGGTTGGTAGAAGTCGTGGTGAGAAATGCCGAAACGAACCAGGAGAAATCCTACAGCATTCCTCAAGGTAAACACTTGGTCGTGTACGAAGGCGACCATGTGGGCGTCGGCGAAGCGCTGACCGACGGCGCCATTGACCCGCACGATGTGTTGCGCGTCAAAGGTGAAAAAGAAGCGCAAGAGTTCCTGCTCAACGCCATTCAGGAAGTGTACAGACTGCAGGGCGTAACCATCAACGACAGACATATTGAGGTGATTGTCCGTCAGATGTTAGGGAACGTAAAAATTCTGGATGCGGGAGACACCCACTTCCTCAAAGGGGAAATCCTCAGTCGCGCAAGCTGGCTGCGGGAGAACGCAAAGATGAAAGCCGAAGGCAAACGCCCGGCCGATGCGGAAACCATCCTCTTGGGTATCAGTAAGGCGTCTTTAGCATCTGAATCGTTTATATCGGCGGCCAGCTTCCAGGAAACCACCAAGGTCCTGACAGACGCCGCTATCACGGGCCAGGTGGACGAATTGCAAGGCCTGAAAGAAAACGTCATCGTAGGACATCTGATCCCGGCCGGTACGGGTATTTCCGCCAGACAGATTGCCGACGAATTTGAACAAAAACGCAAAGAAAAGAAAGAAACAGGAGAGAAGCACTAATGCCTACAGTAAACCAATTAGTCAAATACGGGCGCGCGAAAGATATTGTTCGCACCAAATCGCCTGCCTTGCAGGCCTGCCCCCAAAGACGGGGCGTTTGCACCCGTGTTTATACCACAACCCCGAAAAAGCCGAACTCTGCTTTGAGAAAGGTTGCCCGTGTAAAACTGACCTCTAAAGTTGAAGTCACCGCTTATATTCCCGGCGAAGGCCACAACCTGCAAGAACACTCCATCGTGCTGGTGCGCGGTGGCCGTGTGAAAGACTTGCCGGGTGTGCGTTACCACATCATCCGCGGCGCGTTGGACGCGTCTGGCGTTGAAAACAGAAAACAGGGCCGCTCGCTGTACGGCGTGAAGAGACCCAAAGCCGGTAAATAAGAGGAGAATGATTTAATATGCCTAGAAAAGGTTTAAGACCCCGTGACAGAAGACCGCAGCCCGCGCCGGATTTCAAACACAATTCCGTGCTCGTGGCCCGGTTTGTAAACAAACTCAATTTTGAAGGCAAAAAAGCCACCGCCGAAAAGATTTTGAACGACGCGTTGGTCATCATTGCCGACAAGACCAAAGAAGACGGCGTGGCCGTGTTCAACAAGTGCATTGAAAACGTGCGCCCCTTGGTGGAAGTAAAAGCCCGCCGCGTGGGTGGCGCCACCTATCAGGTACCCACCGAAGTCAAGCCGTTGCGCAGCACCTCTTTGGCGATGCGCTGGTTGATCGGCGCCGCTCAAAGCCGCAAAGGCCGCCCGATGGCCGAAAAATTGGCCGAAGAAATCATCTTGGGCGCCAAAAAAGAAGGCACCGCGTTTAAAAAACGCGAAGACGTGCACAAAATGGCCGAAGCCAACCGCGCTTTTGCCCATTTTAAGTGGTAATTTAGGGATATATTATGGCTGAGTTCAAAACCTATCCGTTGAATAAAATCAGAAACATCGGCATTATTGCCCACATTGACGCGGGCAAGACCACCACGTCCGAACGCATTTTGTACTACACGGGCAAAGTGCACAAAATCGGTGAAACGCACGACGGTGCGTCCGTAACCGACTGGATGGAGCAGGAACGCGAACGCGGTATCACCATTACCTCGGCCGCTATTTACTGCGTGTGGAAAGACTGCCAGCTCAACATTATTGACACTCCGGGACACGTGGACTTCACGGCCGAAGTGGAACGCTCTTTGCGCGTGCTGGACGGCGCCGTCTGCTGCTTTGACGGTGTGCAGGGCGTAGAGCCCCAGTCCGAAACGGTGTGGCGCCAGTCTGATAAATACCATGTGCCGCGCATTGCCTACATCAATAAAATGGACCGCACCGGGGCCGATTTCTTCCGCTCCGCCAACTCCATTAAAGAAAAATTGGGCGGCAATGCCTGCCCGATCCAAATCCCCATCGGCGCCGAAGACAAATTCGTCGGCGTGGTGGATTTGGTTAAGATGAAAGGCATCATTTGGGACGGCGACCACAACGGGGCTACGTTTAACTATGTAGACATCCCGGCCGACCTGAAAGAAACCGCTGAAAAATACCGCACGGAAATGATTGAAAAAATCGCCGACTTTGACGAAGACATCATGGAGCGCTATTTGGGCGGCGAAACCAATTTCACCGAAGACGAAATCAACAAGGCTATCCGCAAGGGTACCTTGACGGGTAAATTCTTCCCCGTGATCTGCGGTTCGTCCTACAAAAACAAAGGCGTGCAGCCTTTGCTGGACTGCGTGAACCTCTATCTTCCCTCTCCTGAAGATATCCCCGCGGTCAAAGGCACCAACCCCGATACCGGCAACGAAGAAGAACGCAAACCCTCCAACAAAGAGCCGTTCTGCGGTTTGATCTTTAAAGTACAGACCGACCCGTTTGTGGGTAAACTCAGCTATTTCCGCATTTATTCCGGCACGCTCAAAGCGGGCGACACCATTTTGTTCCCCGCCAAACGCGCTACGGAACGTGTGGGCCGCATGATGCGCATGATGGCCGACAAGAGAGAAGAAGTGAAAGAGCTCGGCGCCGGCGAAATCGCCGCCACCGTGGCTATTAAGAACTCTCAGGTCGGTCAGACCATTTGCGCGCCGGACTTCCCCATTATTTTGGAAAGCATCACCTTCCCGGAGCCTGTGATCTCCGTGGCCGTGGAGCCGAAGTCCAAAGAAGATGAAGAAAAGATGGGCATCGCCTTGGGCCGCTTGGCCGAAGAAGACCAGACCTTCCGCGTCCGCACGGACGAGGAAACTGGCCAAACCGTTATTTCCGGTATGGGCGAGCTGCACTTGGACATCATCGTGGACCGCATGAAACGTGAATTTAACGTGCAGGCCAACGTCGGCGCGCCGCAAGTGGCGTACCGCGAAACGATTACCAAGACCGTCACGCAAGAAACCAAGTTTGTGCGTCAGTCCGGTGGTCGCGGTCAGTACGGTCACGTATTGCTTCGCTTGGAACCGCAGGAGAAAGGCAAAGGGTTTGAATTCGTCAACGAAATCACCCAGGGCCGCATTCCCAAAGAATACATTCCTGCTATTGAAAAAGGCTGCCGCGAGGCGTTGGACAGCGGTGCATTGGCCGGGTATCCGTTGGTGGATATCAAAGTGGCCGTGTACGACGGTTCGTTCCACGAGGTGGACTCCTCTGAAATGGCCTTTAAGATCGCTGCCTCTATGGCCTTGAAAGACGGCGCGAAGAAAGCCTCTCCGATTATCTTGGAACCGATCATGAAAGTAGAAGTGGTCGCTCCGGAAGCCAACTTGGGCGATATCATCGGGGACTTGAGCTCTCGCCGCGGTCAGATTGGCGAAATGGGTGTGCGCGGGAACGTGCGCTATGTACGCGCCGAAGTACCGTTGGCCGAAATGTTCGGCTATGCCACCAATGTTCGCTCTCTGTCTCAGGGCCGTGCTTCGTTCACCATGGAACCCAGCCACTATGCTGAGGTGCCTGCTAACGTAGCCAAAGCGATTATTGAAAAGAGAACGGCGGCCAAAGCCGCTTAAGATCTACCCGCGCCCGTCATAGGGCGGGCGCGGATTTTTAACCCCTAAACGAAAGGAGATTTAGAAATGGCAAAGGAAAAATTTTCCCGCAGCAAACCGCACGTGAACGTAGGGACGATTGGTCACGTAGACCACGGTAAGACGACGTTGACGACGGCTA
>CAVHDF010000040.1:0-13842 GCA_963634865.1 Eggerthellaceae bacterium | reverse complement strand
CTCCGCAGGCCCGCGGGGCCTTTTGCCTACTTTTCTGCCCTGGAGAAAAGTAGGATATTCCGCGGTGGCCTTTTGGTCCTTTTCTGCCCTAGAGAAAAGGACATAAAAAAATCCCCCCGTCGCAAGGCGGGAGGATTTGGGGTATCAAAAAAGACTTATTTATTTTCCGGTTGGGCCATTTCTGCCGTCGGCGTTTGTTCCGCCGGGGCCACTGCCGGAGCCGGCTGCACAACAGGCGCCTCAACGGGGGCCGCTTCATGGCATGGGCAGGCGCATTCACTGCAGTTGCATACCGGGGCCGCCGGTTGTTCGGCAACAGGAGCGGCTTGCACAGGGGCCTCTTTTTCAACGGCCGGAGCCGCTACCGGAGCTTGCGCTGCTGCCGTATTTTCAGCCACAGGAGCAGGCTCTGCCACCAGAGCCACCGTTTCGGCCGTCGGAGCGGGTTCCACCACAGGTTGCGTGGCCGCAGGTTCGGCTTTCTTTTGGACCGGTTGGTCCGCCGGGCGCGGGCGCAGCGTTACTTTGCGCCATTGGCCTTCGCCCTCGGACACGGTGATGACAAATTCATTGTTTTCCGCGGCGCGGTGGATGTAGCGGCGCAACTGCGCGCTCATCGGGCGGAAGCGGTAAACGCTGTAGCCGTTTTTGATTTGGTTGATACCGTATTCCAAATCCGCATTGATTTTATCCTCGGATTTGCGCCAATAGTTTTGCGTATCGGCAATGACGGAGATAGGCTTGTCAAAGTGGCGGCTGAGGCTCAGCGTGGCCAAATATTGCAAAGATTCCAGCGTTTTGCCCTCTTTGCCGATGACGATGGCCGGGTGGTCACAGTCAAAGGTCAGCAAAATGCGCTGTTGCTTTTCGTCCCACCAGCTGTGCACATTCTCGGCTTTGACGCCCATGTGCGTGAGCACCTTTACCAAGAAATCTTGCGCTTCTTGCAAGGGGGCTTTTAAGAAATCGGGCACCACCGCGTTTTGGATTTCCAAAGACGGCAGCAACTGCTGCTCATTGGTGCGGGGTTGCTTTTCGGCGTGATGAGAGGCATAGGCCCGCCGTCCGCCACGTTTGATTTCGCGCACGCCGCCGGAGCGGTCGTTTCTGCGGGAGCGGCTGTTGCTGCGGCCGCCGCGCTCATTTTTGCGTGAGGAAGAGCGTTTCTTTTTCGGTACGTCCATATAAATTTGTGCATCCAAATTGCCGGAAGCCCAGCGTTTTTGGCGCAGCTCCACCACGGCCGGACGGGAACCAATGCCCAAAAAGCCCTTTTTGGGGTTTTCCAAGACGGTTACTTCCACTTGGTCGCGGCGCAGGCCCAATTCTTTGAGGCCCTTTTCTATGGCTAAGGAAACTTCTTTAGCTTCTACTTTGATTTTATGCGGCATAAATTAAACTCCTTCTATTTCGCGTTAGCGATTTTTCTGTTGGCAATGGTTTGAATGCCAAACGTAATGAGGCTGTTGGTCAGCCAGTACAGCACCAGGCCCGACGGAAAATTCATAAACAGCAAGGTGAACACCAGCGGCATGTATTTGAACATGGCGGCCTGGGTGGGGTCCATTTGAGCGGGCATCGTGGCCCGTTGTTGAAAAAACATCACAGCACCCATTAAAATGGGCAAGATATAATACGGGTCTTTAGACGACAAGTCCGTAATCCACAACATAAACCCGGCCCCGTGCAAGGACCAAGACGTGCGCAAAGCATTAAACAGCGCCAAGAAAATAGGCAACTGAATCAGCAAAGGCAAGCAGCCCGAGAGCGGATTGATTTTGTGTTTTTGGTACAAGGCCAACATTTCGCGGTTGAGCATTTCGCTGTTGCCCTTGTATTTTTCCTGCAGGCGTTTCATTTCCGGCTGCACTTTTTTCATCTGCGCGCTGGATTTGAGCGACATCAACGTAAACTTAAACAAAATCAGCTGCAACAGCACCGTCAGCATGATAATGGCTACGCCGTAGTTGCCCGTCCAACCGTAAAAAGTTTCCAGCACATTGCGCGCCAAGCGGCCCAAAGCGCCAAAGAAACCAAACTCAATGCTGCGGCTGAAATGATACGGCAGCTCTTGAAAGAGTTGGTAATCCTTCGGCCCGAAGTAAAAATCAGACTTGAGCTCTTGGGAAGATTTGGCCCCGACCGTCTGCGCAGGCACGGCAATGCGCATCTGCGGGCCTTGTACATTGCTTTCCCCAAACAAGCCCCACAGGCGTTTTTGGGTGGTTACTACTTCTTTTTTTGTGCTCAAAGCGCCGGCCGTCCAGTTTTGCGGCACCAAAACGCTTAAGAAATAGCGGTTTTGCACCCCGGCCCAAATCCAGTCTTTGCCGGAAACCGGGGATTTGTCCTTGGCGTTAAACTTGACCAAGGTCGGGTTCTTTTTGCCCGGTTCCTGGGTCAGATAAACGGCTTTGGATTCGCGTTCATTGTCGGAAAGTTCACTTTTGACCGTGGCCATACCCGGGCCGAAGTTAAAGTCAAAAGCAGGCAGGGTTACTTCGTGTTGGGTCTGGTTGTTCAACGTCAGGTTGAGGCTGCCCAGGCCGTTTTCGCCAAAGCGGTAGGTTTTGCGTATTTCCACACCGGGGGCCCACTGCGCGGTAAAGACAATGCTGTCTTGGGTGCGGGCCGCCTCACGAAAGTCCAACTGCGGCAAGGTGGTAAAAAACCCCTCCCCCTTATACGGGGTCAGGTCCACATGGGCCACCACGTCTTCAAACAAATATTGTTTAATACCGGCCCCTTTGGAGGTAAACGTCACCTGGGCCTGCGGCGCCTGAAAAGTAATTAGCTCTTCGGGCAGGGTGGAAGTTTTTGCCTGGGCCAAGGGCGCGGCGGCGGAATCCGTCAGCGCCAAATCCTGCTTGGCTTTGGCCAATTCTTGTTCGGCGGCTTGTTGCTCTGCACGCACGCGGGGCAACACAACAAACTGATTGTACCCCGTAATCAGCAGCAGAAAAAACAACGCTGCCAACAACATATTTCTGTTCATAAAAGTCCTCTACTTGCCTGGCCGCACAAAGCGGCGGGCTTGCAGACGGGGGCTTTCAGCACGCAGGAAGCGGGGCCCTAGGGCACCGGGTCATATCCGCCCGGATGAAACGGATGGCACTTGCTTAGGCGCACTACCGCCAGCCATCCCCCCTTAAATACCCCATATTTGGCTATTGCCTCTTGGGCATATTGGCTGCAGGTAGGCGTAAAACGGCACACCCCACGCGGCCCCAACAAGGGCCGCACCAGCAGCATAAATGCTTTGAGCAAAAACAAAACGCCACGTTTCAGTGGCAGCGAAATCTTATTCATCTTGCGCAACGGGGACAGAGGCCCCGGCGTATCCGGTTTCTACCAACCCGGCCCGGCGGCACAGGCTTAATACGGCGTTTTCCGCCGCATCAACCGTGGCCGAAATATCGCTGTTGCGGGGGCTAAAAATGTAATCCACCCCGCCTTTTAATCTTTCCCGGTTTAATCTGAAAGCTTCCCGAAGAAGCCTCTTGGCGCGGTTGCGCATGACCGCGGGTCCGAATTTTTTGGATATGACAAGCCCCAGCCGCCGGTCTGACCGGCCTGCCGGGGCGGGCTTGAACCATAGGACAAGGCCACAACCTTGTATGCGCTCGCCGCTGCGGATGATATTCTTAAAATCGTTTTTAAGATGCAGGCGGCACCCTCTGGGCAAGCCCTGGGATGTCATATTAGGCCCGGATGAGTTCGTGGCGGCCTTTGGCTCTTCTGGCGCTGAGGACTTTGCGGCCGCCGGCGGTGGCCATGCGGGCGCGGAATCCGATGTGTTTAGCTCTTTTGGCTTTGTTAGGTCTGTATGTAGGCAGCATTTTGTATCTTATACGGGCGGAGGAAACCCCTCAAGGCCCGTATACTCCTGTTATTAAGTTAAATTCTCCTTTTTGTACGGCACACGCACAAAAGGACCTATATATTATAGCTTATCGTGGCGGCGCTGTCCAACAATTTTCTGCGCAACCCGTGGGCCGGGCAAATCTCGGGCAGACAAGCTAAAAATTTGCTACATTTATTATATGATATTTAGCGACGCGGGCATTGTCCTTTTTCGCCAAGATTTTCGCGAGGCGGACCGGATTATCTCTTTATACACCCTGCAACACGGGCGCATCAACTTGCGCCTGCCGGGGGTCAACCGCGCCAAGGGCAAGCTCAAAGCGTTTAGCGAGCCCTACGCCTGCGCCGACTACCGCATTTACGCGCGTAACGGCAGCGTGCTGGGCACGGTAACCGGCGGCAAGATCAAGCATATTTTCCCCTCCATCCGCCAAGATCTCAAGCGCCAAAGCTTGGCCTTGCACTTTTGCGAGCTGATGATGCGCTTGACCCCGCTGCGCCAGCCCAGTGCGGAAAAATACCATTTGTTGCTGCAAGCCCTAACCGAATTGGAATACGCCGGGGCCAACCCGGCCTTTGCCCCCGCTTTTACGTTGCGGCTGATGGCGGCAGCGGGCTTTGGTTTGGCCGATAAACCCGTGCTGCAGATTACGCCGCAGTTTTGGCAACGCATGCACGAGGATAAATTTTCCAACCTGATATTTACCGAGGCCGAGGATTTACTCTCTTTAAGCAAATGCAATGAGGTCTGCCGCCGCTTTTTAAACCAATATTTGGCCTATCCGCTGCAAACGGTCAAACCCTTTGTCTTGCCGGAAGAGGACCTGCCCGCGCCGGTTTTGCCCCCGCAAACGGTGGTTGCGGTGCATTAAGTCTCTTGATTTTCTCCCCCGTTTTGCTATACTAAAAGTATACCCTTTAGAGGAGTCACTTATGAAAAAGTTCATCGGCGTTTTGTTTGTGGGTTGTGTGGCGCTGTCTTTGCAAGCCAATCAGCCGCCCCAGTCCACGGACCAAAGCGGCAAAACATACCCGCAAGCCACCTATCCGCAAGGGACCTACCCGGGCGATACCTACCCTTCGGCAACTTATCCTGGGGCGACATACCCTGGGGACACCTATCCTGCGGGCACTTATCCCGGTGCAACGTATCCTTCCGGCACCTATCCGGGGCAAACCTACCCCAAAGGGACTTATCCCGGCAACACCTATCCGGGAGAAACATACCCTGGCCAAGAGGCTGAGCCCTTGAACGCCATGGCGGGCTTTCAGCGGGATCTCTTGCGCGATGTAAGCGGAGACGCGAAAACCTTTGAAATTCAGCGGGATAAATACAAAAAGGTCCTGCACAAAGCTCCGCAAAAAGTATTTGTCCAAGCCCCCGTGGACCCCAAAAACCGCCGCAAAGCCATTGCGCAAGCCGTAGACACGGCGGCTCTGGTGCAAAAATATGACGCCATTCAGGGCGCCATTGAGAGCAACCCCACGCTGTTGCCGGGCTTTGTTTTCCGTCAACCGCCCGCGGCGCTGTTGCAAAAGTTAAATGCAATGCAGCTGCGCAATGTCCAGCGCTTGCTGACAGCGACGCGCGCGGACCAACTGCCCCCCATTTTAAATATCCGCGTGTTGGACCAATACGGCAAAGTCTTTGACATTGCCCTGCCGGGGGTGGTGGTGCACCTGTTGCCCAAAGAACGGGTGGTCATGCTCTCCGAGCCGACCTACCCGGTCAACCTGTCGTCTACAAAGTAATTTGTCTTTTGCAGCATAAAAAATCCCGGACGAAAATCCGGGATTTTTTATCGCTAAAAACACAGCTTAGGCCAAGAGCTCATCCATATCCGGGTAAATTTCCTGCAGGGTTTTATACACCCGAAAAGCATGGGCGCGCACAAAGGAGTTGGGCTGTTTTAAGTCCGGCACCACCACCGTGCGCATTCCGGCGGAAATAGCGGCCGTGGCCCCGGCTACGGAGTCGTCAAAGGCCAAACATTGGCCGACGGGCGCACCCAACGCCTGGGCGGTGCGCAAGTAGACCTCCGGGTCCGGCTTGGGGCGGGACACTTGGTCTGCGGTGACCACCGCAGAAAAGTAAGAACGGATTTGCCCTTTTTCCAACAATTTATTCACCCAACGGCTGATGTTAGAGGTGGCCAATCCCAGCTTTAGCCCCCGCCCATGGAAATATTCTATGGCTTCTTTGGCCCCCGGGCGGAAGGGAATAGGGTGTTGTTGCATATACGCTTCAAAATTGCGGCAGCAGCCCTCGTGCAGGGCCATGACGTCCACGTCCTTGCCAAAGTAGCTCTTCATCAACGGGTGCGCGTCGGCCACGCTCATGCCAATGCACGCCTCAAACAGCTCAAAGGTAAACTTGAGCCCCATCGGCGTGGCGGCCTGCTGATAACATTTAAAATAAATCGGTTCGGTGCTGAAAATCAGCCCGTCCATATCCATAATCACAGCGGTAATCATATCTCTTATTGTAACAAATTGCGCACGCGGCGTTTTTCCGCGCGCCGGCCCCCTCTTGGGTTTTGTATAATTATATATATGAAATACGGAAAAAACTTTCAGGACATTATTTCTTCCCTTAACGAATATTGGAAGAAACAGGGCTGCATTCTGGTGCAACCTTACGATATGGAAAAGGGTGCGGGTACCTTTAATCCCGCCACCGTGCTGGGCGCGCTGACGCATACGCCCGTCAACCGGGCCTATGTGGAGCCCTGCCGCCGCCCCGCCGACGGCCGCTACGGCGAAAACCCCAACCGCTTGGGCAAATACTATCAGTATCAGGTCATTATGAAACCCGCCCCGGCTAACATCCAAGAAATTTATTTAAATTCCTTAAAAGCCATCGGCTTGGACCCCAAAGAACACGACGTACGCTTTATTGAAGACGACTGGCAATCCCCCACCTTGGGCGCGTCCGGCGTCGGCTGGGAAATTTGGTTAGACGGCATGGAAATCACGCAGTTTACCTATTTCCAAAATATGGCCGGCTATAGCTTAAACCCCATTACCGTAGAAATCACGTACGGCTTGGAGCGCATTGCCATGTATTGCCAAAAGGTGGACAATGTCTTTGACATCCGCTGGAACGACACCGTCACATACCGCGACGTGCACTACGAAGGCGAACGCCAATTCTCGCACTATTATTTTGAGGAGTCCAATGTGGACCGTCTGCGCCGCGACATTGAAGAAAACGAAGCCGAATGCCACGCCCTGTGCAAAAAGGGCTTGTATCTGCCGGCGTATGAATGCGCGATGCGCGTGTCGCATTATTTCAATATGTTGGAAGCGCGCGGGGCTATTTCCGTCTCCGACCGCACCAACATCATCACCAAAATCCGCAACCTGGCCAAAGCCTGCGCCAAGGTGTATGTGGAAAGTGTGGAACCTACCGAAAAGAAGGAGGCCGCTAAATGAACGCTTTTTTAGAAATTGGATGTGAACATTTACCGTCCCGTTTTGTGCAACCGGCCTTGGCCCAAATGGAAACCTTGGCCAAAACTTTGCTGGAAGAAAAACGCATTTCCTATCAAAAGGTCCATGCGTTTGGCACCTTCCGCCGCTTGTGTCTGATTATTGAAGACATTTCCGAAAAATCCGCCGACGTGCAAAAAGAGGTCAAAGGTCCCCCGGCCAAGCTGCTCAAAGACGCCCAGGGAAACTTTACCCCCCAAAGCGCGGGCTTTGCCCAGAAAAACGGCATAAAACCCGAAAAGTTGACCGTCAAAGAAACCGACAAAGGCCCCTTTATCTTTGCCGACCTGCACATCAAGGGCGAAAAGACCGTCAAGCTGCTGCCGGAGATTTTCACGCACCTGATTACGCATATGGAGTTTGCCAAAAATATGGTGTGGGAAGCCAGTGGCCTGAAATGGGGCCGCCCCATCCGCAGCCTCATCGGTTTGTACGGCACCAAGATTGTGCCCTTTGAAGTGGCGGGCGTCAAGTCCAACCGTTTTACCTACCCGATTACCTCTTTCGGCCGCAAGCCCATTCGCGTGGAAAAGGCCGATAAGGACTACTACGTGGAGCTGCTCAAATCCCAGCCGCAACCGATTTTAGTCCTGCCCGAGGAACGCCGCGAGGCCCTGCTGCGCACCGTCATGGCAGAGGCCAAAGCCCGCGGATATCACGCCGATTTAGACCCGGCCTTGGTGGAAGAAACCGTTTTCTTCACCGAGCACCCGGTGGCCGTGTGCGGAGATTTTGATTTGAAGTTTTTAACGCTGCCCAAAGAACTGATTACCACCGTGTTTAAAACGCAGTTAAAAATGTTCCCGGTGGTGGACGGACGCAATGAAATCCAGCCGTATTTTATCGCCGTGCGCGACGGCGTGTCGGCCAATCAAAACGAAGTGCGCGACGGCTTTAAAAAAGTGATGTCGGCGCGCTTGTCTGACGCGGTTTTCTTCTACGAAAACGATAAAAAAGAAAGCCTGGACCATTTCAAAAACAAACTGGCGGAGCGGACCTTTGTGGAAGGCTTGGGCAATTTGTTGCAAAAGTCTGACCGCACGCGAGAGCTGGCCATGTGGCTGTGCGACCGCTTGCAACAAGCCGACATCAAAGACAGCGTGACCTACGCCGCCGGATACGCCTATGCGGATTTGGCCACCTCGGTGGTGTATGAATTCCCCGAGCTGCAAGGCTATATGGGCGGACGTTACGCCGCTTTGGAAGGCCACCCGCAAGAGGGCGAAGCCATGGCCCAATTTTACTGGCCGCTGTCGTCTAATTCCGACTTGCCCGAAACTTTGACGGGCGCGGTGGTTTCTTTGGCCGGAAAGGTGGATACGTTGGCAGGGAACTTTTTAATCGGCCAAATCCCCACCGGCAGCGAAGACCCCTTTGCCTTGCGCCGCCAAGCCTTCGGCGCGGTGCGCATTTTGTTGGAAAAGGGCTTAAAGGTGTCTTTGAAAGAACTGTTGCAAAAAGCCTTTGCTTTGTACGAAGGCAAAGACGCGCAAAAGGCCGAAGCGGAACTGAAAAACTTTTTCTTCCAACGCTTGGCTCTGCTGCTGGAACAACGCGGACATGCCGCCGGCACGTTAGCGGCCGTCAACGCCTGGTATGAAATGCCGCTGTGCGACGTGGAAACCTTGGTCAGCGTGCTGGAAAAGGAACGCGGCGGAGAACATTTCACCGCGGCGGCCGAAGCGGCCAAACGCGTCTGCAACATTTTAAAGAAAGCCAACGCCCAGCCTGTGGCCGTGCAAGAGAACCTCTTGCAGCTGCCTGCGGAAAAGACCTTGTTTGCCACCGCGCAACAGGCCCAAAAGGCCTTGGCGGCTTTGCCGCAGCAAGCGGGCCAAGAGGCGTTTTATAAGCAAACGCTGGAGATTTTGGCCGGGTTTGCCGCGCCTTTGGCGCAGTTCTTTATCGACGTCATGGTCAATGCGGAAGACCCGTCCGTGCGCGCCAACCGCTTGGCCTTGCTTACGCAAGTCAAAGAGCTGCTGACCCAAGGCCTGGCCGACATCAGCAAGCTGTAAATAACGGCTTCTAAAAACCGTTTAAGTTTTACAAACAGGGGACAAAAAATGATTTTGTTCCCTGTTTTTTCGTCTGAAAAAATACCCCTTGACAAATTTTCAAATGCCCTTATACTATCTGTAAGACAGTCCCAGGCGTGGATGCAGGGGCGTCGGTAACCAAGAGCTGTGGCAGGGCCGTTGCAATGTGCGGATGGGTGAGCCGTTGCGGCGGGAAGAAAGCGGGAGCAAGGCGTTGCCGTTGGAGTGTAGCGAAGCGGAGCGCAGGATGCGCTGCAGGGAGCGGAAGACGGCAAGGCAGGTGCATAGGCACTGCGTGGCGGTTGATGTATATGGTTCGGCCGGTGCGGAGTGTAGAGGTTATCCGAAGGGCCCGTGAATAAGACGTCTAAGCCTGACTTAAAAAGGAAAAGTAAATGACTGACACGAAATGACCCCCTGATTGGATATCAGGGGGTCCTCTTTTGTATTGGTTGAAAGCCTGAGCAAATTATTCCAGCACCGTGGGAAAGGGCAGCGAGCCGTCCGCGGGCAGGTCTTCCGGTTCCGCCGGGGCAACAGGTGCCTCTTTCTGAGCCGCCGCTGGGGCTTGCGCCGGCGAAGCGGCGGGCGCGGCTACGGGGGTTTCCTCCCCGGAGAGCGGATTTAAATTGAGTTCTTCGTAGCTGTCCTCGGCGGGCTCTATGCTCTGCTCTAAGGGGACGGGTTCCTCTTCCTCCGCACTGACTTGCTGCGGCAACGAAGGGCGCACCGCAGGCTGCCGCGGCGCAGAAACCGTCGCATTCCCATAGGCCCCTGACGGATTCCACCACGCAGGCGGCGCTCCGGCACAGGCGCTCAAAAAAACAGCCAATCCTAAAGCAATCAATAATCTCATCTTTTTTATTATACCTATTTTGCAGCCAATTTCCGCTGCAAAACCGCTTGGCGGTACAGAGCCCCCGCCCGGTAACTGCTGCGCACCAGCGGCCCACAAGCGGAGGCCAAAAAGCCCAATTCAGCGGCCACTTGCGTCCACATTTCATATTCCGCCGGCTCGGCATAGCGCAGCACCTCATGGTGCCGCCGCGACGGGGCCAAATATTGCCCAATGGTCACCAAATCCACGCCCACGTTACGCAAATCTTGCAGGGTTTGTTTGACCTGCGCCTGCGTTTCCCCCAACCCCAGCATCAGGCCCGATTTGGTCAATACCGTCGGGGCTACCTTTTTGCTGTGGGCCAGCAGGTCTAAGGAACGGCGGTAATCCGCGCCAACGCGCACCCCGCTGTAAAGCTGCGGGACCGTCTCAATATTATGCGCCAGCACCGCCGGATGCGCCGAAAGCACCACTTCCAAATCTTGGGTACGCCCGCGGAAATCCGGCACCAAGGGCTCACACAAAACACCGGGGTTTTGCGCCGTAATTTGCGTCATCACGCGGGCAAAATGCCCCGCGCCGCCGTCGGGCAAGTCGTCGCGCGTGGGCGAGGTCAACACCACGTAGCGGATCCCCCAGTCACAGACGGTCTGCGCAATTTTCCGCGCCTCGCTTTCATCCGGCGGCAAAGGTTTTTGTTTGCTGACCGCGCAAAATTTGCAACCGCGCGTGCAAATACCGCCTAAAATCATAAAAGTGGCGTCACCGCAGTTTAAACATTCGCCTCGGTTGGGGCATTGGGCCTCTACGCACACCGTGTGCAAGGCCGACACGTCCAGCCCGTGCTGCGCCTTTTGGGCCGCATCCGTGCGCAGGGCGGCCTTGTTGCGCCCGACCATTTCTTTCAACCAAGTAGGTATTTGTGCCGTCATATTGATATAATTATAGTAAATATGATGAAATATCTTCTTCCCCTTTTCTTATGCTGCTGGCCGCTGGGGCTGGCCGCGCAAACAACTTCCTTGACCGAAGCGGCCGACTTGTATTTTGCGGGTAAACCGCAAGAAGCTTTGCAAAAATACATTGCCTTGTCTAAGGCGGACGGAAACAAAGACGCCTTTTTAAATGCGGCGTTTATTGCTTTGGAACAAGGGAACCCCAAACAGGCCGTGGACATTATGAGCGCAGCCTACAGCCAATATAAACAAGATGACACCGTGGCCGAATTTTTGGCCGAGGCCTATTTGGCCGACGGACAATTTGAGAATGCGGAAAAACTGTTTTCGCTGCTGGAAGGCGGCGGAGAGCGCAGTGAGTTTTTGCTCATCAATTTGGCCCGTACCCAACGGGGCATGGGCGAGCGGGAGCTGGCCAAACAAAATTTAATCCGCGCCGCGGCCGGACAGAGCCATACGTCGCTGTCTAACTATTTGCTGGGGCAAATTTACGAGGAAGAAAAAAACTGGCCTTCCGCCGCGCAAGCCTTTGGCGCCGCCGTGGAATACGACCACCAATTTACCGAGGCCCGCGCACACTACGCCGCCGCACTGGAAAAGGCTAAAAAATACAATGAAGCCTTCCGCCAATACCGTGTGCTGCGCACCGCCAGTCCCAAAAACACCGTTTATCAAGCAGCCTTAAACCGCCTGCGTCCGAAATTGACCAAAAAGGAAAAAGAGCTGGAAAACCGCAAGGAACGCCACACCCACACCATGGTGAAACCCGTCATTTCCTTAGACGGGCCGCTGCAACAAGTCCGCGTGGCGCTGGGCACCACGGCCGGCGGGCGGCCCTCCCCGCGCAGCAGCCTGATTTTTACCCCCTCGCACCCGTTTAAAGTGACGCTCAAATCCACGGGAAAGACCTTGCTGCTGGGCGGTGCGGAAGAAACCTGGCGCGCCGAATTAAAAAGCGGCCGCGCGGCCCTGGTTTCCCCCAAAGGCAAGCGCTATCCGTTCACGGGCGCGGTTATCATTACCCCCAAATCCGCCTCGGCCCAAGACGGCGCCACGATTTTGATTAATAAAATTATGAGCGGAGCCGGCATGACCTGGGCCAGCGTGGACGATAAAGAATACCGCGGCCAACTGGAAATCGTACACGACAAAAAGCACAATACGCTGCTGCCGATTAATTTGGTTAATATTGAGGAATACCTCATGGGCGTGATGTCGTCGGAGATGCCGTCGCAATTTCCGATGAATGCGCTGCGCGCGCAGGCCGTGTTGGCGCGCACGTATGCGCTCAAACATTTAGGCAAGCACAAGGCCTACGGCTACGATTTGTGCGACACGCAAAATTGCCAAGTATACGGCGGGGTCGGGGCGGAAAGCGAAAGCGGCAACGCGGCGGTGGAGTCCACCATGGGGCAGGTATTGCTGTATCAGAAAAAACCCATAGAAGGGGTCTTTTCGGCCAATTGTGGCGGTTTTACGCAGAGCGCCAAAGAGGCGGGCTGGTTTGCTACGCCGTACTTAAACCCGGTGTCAGATTACAAAGATTTTGATTTTAGCACTTTGCAACCGTATCATTTCAAAGACCTCTTGCAGCACCCGCACGACGCTTACAGCCGCTACGATAAAAACGTCAGCCGCGCCGCTTACCGTTGGGCGCGCGTGGTGGACGAACAGGAATTGCGCCAAATCATCAAACGCCAAAAGAAAGACATTGGCTCTATTGTGGCGATTATCCCGCAAAAGCGCGGCCGCTCGGGCTATGTCAGCCAAGTGTTGGTCAAGGGCAGCAAGGGCAGCGTAGTGCTGAGCAAAGAAAACGTCATCCGCAATAACCTCTGCCCGGGAATGCTGCGCAGCAGTTATTTTATCGTGGTGCCCAACTACGAGGGCCGCCAACTCAAAAGCTTTGTCTTTTACGGCGGGGGCTGGGGCCACGGCGTGGGCTTTTGCCAAACGGGTTCCGCCGGGCGGGCCGAGGCCGGGCAAGAGTACCCGGAAATCTTAAAGCATTATTTCCCGCAAACCACGTTGACCGACACCCGCAAGGAATAAAAAGCCTGGTTTAAAGGCTGGGAAATTAGTAGGCGTATTCCCAATAGCCTTCAAACTTGGCAGAGGGTTCACTCAGGCCCGATTCTGCCCTGCATATGCGTTGGGGTAAATCTCCCTTGTCAAGCACCGCTTGGCAATACTTTTTTTCACTATCCATAAACATGGTAAACTCCGGCAAGTTGGGCTGTTTGCTGGAGCATTGAATACGGGTGTTCGCCCGTCCTTCGTACAGGGCCAAGTTGCAACTGCCCCAATCCCAAGTCAGCACCAATATATTCCCGAGTCCCTCCATCGGGGACAAGTGTTCTGAAAGGGGTTTGCCCATGGAGATATCCATTTCGGCAAAACTTTGGGGATAGCTGGCATTGGTCATGTAAAAAACTTTCTGCGCTTGGTGCAGGGCGCTCCCCGCCACCACCAACTGCTGGTAACGCACCCGGCCGACCGATACCCGGTACTGCGGCAGCGCAATGGCCGCAAGGATGCCGATGATAAGAACGACAACGAGAAGTTCAATGAGCGTAAAGCCGCCTAAACACTCTCCCTTTACGTCATTCCCGAAGGTCGTTATCGGGAATCTCGTCGTGTTTTTAAGAGGCTG
>CAVHDF010000039.1:0-14076 GCA_963634865.1 Eggerthellaceae bacterium | reverse complement strand
TGCAAGTGTTTTAAATCGTGTTGCCAACTTCTACGACGACAAAACAAAAATAAACAGCAAAAGCTCTAAGGCAAGGCTGTTATAAAAATAATGTCATTCCCGAATGTTGTTGTCGGGAATCTTCCGCTGATATTTATATCAAAGAGGCCTTTTTCCTTATGAGACTCAGTAAGACGAAGATCCCCGACTGAAACTCTCGGGGATGACCTTATTTAATAACTGCAAAAACGCCGTTTATGAAAACAGGGTCATGCTGAGGTGCCGCTGCTCAGCATCTTCCATTTTCCCCGTTGTTTATTTAATAAAGGCAACGACCACCGCAGAATGGCCTTGTTGAATGAACAACAAAATCCGCCTTTACTTACACCACTGAAAAGCGGCGAAAAAAGGCGGAGTGTAAAACCAAGCGCAAAAATAAATTTATTTAGCCATAAACGAATTGCAAAATTTCGTACCGAAATCCGTCTTTCCCGTACAGCGCAAATTTTCCATAAAATTCTTTGCCGTCGTATATTGCCAAGTAAAATAATATTCGGCATCAGTGGGATAAAAAGTAACGTCCCCCTTGCAAGCACCGGGATATATGCTGAGCCAAAAAGCAAAATTAAAGCAATAGTGTTTGCCCTGGTAAGCATAATGCCCGGAGGAAGATTCCACCTTGGTCAAACTTAAATTTTGCATCAGCAACCCATTCTCCAAAGCCCCGCCCCAAGCGTCCTCCAGTTCAAGCATTCTTTCCGTATCTTGAATTTGGCGCAAATTAATCATCACTTCCGCCGCGCGGGATTTTTCCACCGACACGCGGTACTGCGGCAAGGCAATGGCCGACAAAATACCGATAATCAACACAACAACCAACAGCTCAATCAAGGTAAACCCTTTCTTCATTTTTCTCTCCTGGAACTATTTTTACTTCTCAAATTTTTCTTTAAACCATTTTACAATCCACTCGGGTTTGTAATCAATGATTTTTTGGTTATGGCGGGTATAGCTCTCCGCCGGAGCGAAAATCTGCTTTTCACGCGGCAGAAACGGATAAATATAATCCGTTACCACCTCAATATTAGGATACCACAAATTGTGCACCTTTTTGTCTATCCAATGCTGCAGGCCCAAATTAGGCAGCCCCAGCCCGGCGGACGCCGCCCAAAAAACAGAATTGACCGCAATGACATACAAGGGAAATGTCCCCTTGAGCAGGGATAGCAAGTGCCACGTCTCGTTAATAGCTAATTTTTTGATGTCAATTTCCAAATACGCCGGATTTTGCACGGGACCGCCCTTGGTCACACTCATCACAAAATACCCCTCATCTATCAAGCTTTCCGCCAGCGCATGGATATGCGGATAAACATAATTAGACCCGCGGGAATCCAACTGTAAAAATACAATGCCTTTTTTGCCCTTGGCCTGCTGGCTGACGCGCGAAAACAACTCCGCCACCACCGGGGCAGGCTGCGCCGGGAAATACATCTGCGGGGCGGGCACGGCCGACGGCACGGGCAAGCCGAAGGTTTCAAACAAACTCTTCACGCGGTGCGGAATACGGATGCTGTAATCGTAATACACGGGCACAGCCAAAAAGTCATCGGGAATGTTTTTAAACGCATCCTCGTAGCGGTAGTTCTTCCAAATAAACGGATGGCGGTAGCCATTAAAATAAAACACCTTTTCAATATGCGGGTTGCTCTCTAAGAGCTTGCCCACCAACGGGGAATTATTACGGTCAAACTGCGCGCCGACATAGGCGTAAAAAGGCAGCGTGGGATATTTTTGTTTCAAGGCGGCAATCATCGGCGTGGCGTAGAGGTAATCACCAATGCCCATAAAGAAAATCAGCGCCAAGCCTTGCACCTGCGGGTTTACCGCCAAGGCTTTGTCAAAATCGTAATACACGTGCTCATGCCGGTACAGCGGGCGGGAAATACGGTACCAATTTTTATTAAAAGGGAGCCCTTCCTGCACTTTTTTTTCGCGCACTTGCTTTTTGTCAAATTGATACCATACAGGCGTGCGCGCCGTGCCTAGCCCCAAGGCCTTATGTCCCAGCCAGCGCAAGGTTTCATACACCACGCACAACGGGCGGTGCGCACATAAAAAAGCATTCATCCGTTCATTCATAAAAAATCCCCCTCTTTGGTATAGTTTACCAAAAAGGGGGCGCGTGCAGTATAAAAGGCTCAGTCTATATGAACCAACTCATATTGGTCATGGCCCATGCCCAGCTCTTTCATATAGCTCAGCTGGCGCAGGCCTTCGCGGGTTTCTATGCGCTCTTTTAGGTCGTGGCTTTCGGCGTCCGGCAAAGCGTACACCATATCCACAGAGGCTTGGTCCACCGCCAACAAATCCGTAGAGGCCAAAATACCGATGTTGCGCGTTTTGGGCGCGGCGGCCGAAGTGCCGGCGCAGTCGCAATCCACGGACATATTGCGTAGTACATTGATATACACAATGTGCTTGCCAAAATGGTCCGCGGTAGCCTTGGCGGACTCGGCCATATTCTCCATAAAGCGGGCCTTATTGGCCAGCCACAGGTTTTCCCCTTGGCTGCCGTGAATCATCGCCTTGCCGATTTTTCCGTCAGCACAACCAATGGCAATATTCTTCATAGAGCCGCCAAACCCGCCCATGGTGTGTCCCTTAAAATGCGTCAGCACCACCATAGAGTCATAATTAAGCATATGCTTGCCCACGGACATTTCTTTGAAATGTTTGCCGCCTTTGACGGGAATCATCACCGCGCCGTCCTCGTCCATAATATCCACGGGGCAGAAAGTCCAGCCATTGATTTTTAGGGTCTCGCGGTGGCCTTGGGTGGTGTGGCGGGGGCTGTCGTAGAGCACATTGGTCTCGGCCAAATTGCTGTTAGGGATGTGCCGCTGCAAGGCTTGCACCATGTCACGCGGCAAAATGTTCGGGCCGTGCGGCTCCCCGGTGTGCAGCTTAATGGCCACCTTGCCGGTAATATCGGCGCTGATTTTATCGTAAATCTTCACCAAGCTCTGCGGGGTAATTTCCGACGTAAAATACACCACCGCTTTTTCCGGCGCCGTATTTTTGGGGGCACTACAGGCCGCCAAGGCGACGGCCAAACCAAAAACAACCGCTGTTTTGTGCATACGAACTCCTTTTTGAAATATATAAAAATTATAGCAGCTGGAGCCGGCTCCGGGTCAAGCCCTTTTTGCCGCGTTTTTCCGGGTGCGTGTATTTGCGCGGGGGCGGGGAAAATTATACAATGTTAAGGTAGTGCAAAATCCGGCCCGTGCGTCTATACAGCCGCCAGCAGAAGGGCGGCGCGGGGCGGAAACTCGTTTTATATTACCACAAGGAGACTTACTCTATGGCTAAACTAGTCGCTATGGATGGCAACGCGGCCGTTTCTCACGTCGCGCACGCCACCAACGAAGTCATCGCGATTTACCCCATTACCCCGTCTTCCACGATGGGCGAAATTTGCGATGCCAAAAGCGCCAAAGGCGAAACCAACATCTGGGGCAATGTACCCGTTGTAACGGAAATGCAGTCCGAAGGCGGCGCTTCCGGCGCGGTGCACGGCTCTCTGACCGCCGGCGCCTTGACCACCACTTTTACCGCTTCGCAGGGTCTGCTGCTGATGATCCCGAACATGTACAAAATCGCGGGCGAATTGACGCCGACCGTGTTCCACGTGTCCGCGCGCGCCCTGGCCACCACGGCCTTGTCCATTTTCGGCGACCATTCCGACGTTATGTCCGTGCGCCAAACCGGCTGGGCGATGTTGTGCTCTGACAATCCGCAAGAAGCCATGGATATGGCCCTGATTGCGCAGGCCGCCACGCTCAAAGCCCGCGTGCCGTTTGTGCATTTCTTTGACGGTTTCCGCACCAGCCACGAGCTGAACATGGTGGAACCCTTGACCAAAGAACAAATGGCCAGCATGATGGACGAAAAAGCCATTGCCGCCCACAAGGCCCGCGGCCTCAACCCGGAACACCCGACCGTGCGCGGCACCGCCGCCAACCCGGACGTGTACTTCCAAGCCCGCGAAGCCGTCAACAAATTTTATAACGCCGTGCCCGCCGTGGTCAAAGAAGAAATGGCCGCGTTTGAAAAACTCACGGGCCGCAAATACGACCTGTTCCAATACGTCGGCGACGCTGACGCGCAGCGCCTGGTCGTGGTGATGGGCTCCGGCGCCGACGTGGCGCAAATTGCCACCGAAGCCATGAAAGGCGAAAAAGTGGGCGTATTGAAAGTAAAATTGTTCCGCCCCTTCTCTATTGCCGACTTCGTGCGCGTCATCCCCAACACCATTAAAAAAGTGGCCGTGTTGGACCGCACCAAAGAACCGGGCGCCTTGGGCGAACCCTTGTTCCAAGACGTCTGCGCCGCTTTCTTGACCGACGAAGCCAAGGCCAAATTCCCGGCCACGCCGCTCATCATCGGCGGCCGCTACGGCATTGGTTCTAAAGACTTTACCCCCTCCGACGTCAAAGCCGTGTTTGATAACCTGGCCTTGCCAGAACCCAAAAAGAACTTCACCGTCGGCATCAACGATGATTTGACCCACTCTTCTTTGCCCGCTGCCAAGCTGGACAACAAAGCCGGCAAAGACATCTTCGCCGCCATGTTCTACGGTTTGGGCTCCGACGGTACGGTGGGTGCCAACAAGAACACGATGAAGATCATCAGCGCCAACGGATTTTTTGCCCAAGGGTACTTCGTGTACGACTCCAAAAAATCCGGCTCTATGACCACTTCGCACATCCGCTTTGGCAAAAACTACATCCGCGCGCCATACCTCATCCAATCGGCTGACTTCATCGGCGTGCATATGTTTGACTTCTTGGATAAATACGACGTGCTCGGCAAAGCCAAAGAAGGCGCCACCGTGCTCATCAACGCGCCTTACGCCGCCGACGAGCTGTGGAACCATTTGACCGCCGAAGTGCAAAAGCAAATCATTGACAAAAAGCTCAAGGTCTACACCATTGACGCTTCTGATATTGCTTTGGCCACCGGCATGGGCAGCCGCACCAACACCATCATGCAGACGGCCTTCTTCGGCATTGCGGGCGTCATCCCCACCGAAAAAGCCATCGCTGATATTAAAGAAGCCATTAAGAAAACCTATTCTAAGAAAGGCGAAGAAATCGTGCAGAAGAACTACAAAGCCGTAGACGCGGCCTTGGCCGGTTTGCACGAAGTAAAATACCCCACTGAGGTCACCTCTAAGCTGCACACCAAGTTGCCGGTGCCGGCCGACGCTCCCGCGTTTGTAAAAGACGTGCTGGGCGAAATGATTGCCGGACGCGGCGACCAGTTGCCGACCTCTGCCATGCCCGAAGGCGGCGTCTATCCTACCGGTACCACCCAGTATGAAAAACGCAACATCGCCATCATGGTGCCGCAATGGGACCCCAACACCTGCATCCAGTGCGGTTTCTGCTCCTTGGTCTGCCCGCATGCGGCCATCCGCATCAAAGCCTATGACGGCGCGGCCCTCAAGGACGCTCCGAAAGCCTTTAAATCCGCCGACGGCAAAGCCGACTTGGCCGGTTTGAAATTCACCGTTCAGGTGGCCGTGGAAGACTGCACCGGCTGCGCCGCGTGCGTGTACAACTGCCCCGCCAAGAACAAAGAAAACCCGGAAAAGAAAGCCATCAACATGGTGCACCAATTGGAAGTGCGCGACAATGAAATTGACAACTTCGCTTTCTTCTTGGGCCTCAAACAAGCCGAAGTAAAGACCAAAAAAGAATCGGTCAAAGGCTCTCAGTTGCGCAAACCGCTCTTTGAGTTCTCTGGCGCGTGCGCGGGCTGCGGCGAAACGCCGTATGTCAAATTGCTGACGCAATTGTTCGGCGACCGCTTGGCCGTGGCCAACGCGACGGGCTGCTCCTCTATTTACAGCGGCAACCTGCCCACCACGCCGTATTGCAAACGCGACGACGGCAAAGGCCCGGCTTGGTCCAACTCTTTGTTTGAAGACAATGCCGAATTTGGCATGGGTATCCGCGTGGCTTACGACCAACTCAACAGCGACGCCAAAGCCCTGTTGACCGAAGTCAAAGCCGGCTGCCTCAAAGACCATGCGGCCTTGGCTGACGCCATTTTGAACAATGCCCAAAAGACCGACGCCGAAGTGGAAGAGCAACGCAAGAATGTGGCTGAGCTCAAAGCCATTTTGGAAAAAACGGACTGCGAAAAAGGCAAACGCCTGCTGAGCTTTGCCGACTATCTCGTCCGCAAATCCGTGTGGATCTTGGGCGGTGACGGATGGGCCTACGATATTGGTTACGGCGGTTTGGACCACGTCTTGGCCAGCGGCAAGAACATCAAAATCTTGGTGCTGGACACGGAAGTGTACTCCAACACCGGCGGCCAGATGTCCAAAGCCACCCCGTTGGGCGCCAAAGCCTTGTTCGCTGCCGGCGGCAAAAAGACCCCGAAGAAAGACTTGGGTATGATTGCCATGACCTACGGCAACATCTATGTGGCTCAGGTGGCCATGGGCGCCAATATGAACCAAACCATTCAGGCGCTGGCGGAAGCCGATGCTTACGACGGCCCGGCTTTGGTGATTGCGTACTCGCACTGCATTGCGCACGGCATTGACATGTCTAAAGGCATGGGCGAAGCCAAACGCGCCGTACAGGCCGGACGCTGGATCCTCTACCGCTTCAACCCCGAAGCCCGCTATGAAGGCAAAAACCCGCTGCATGTGGACAGCCCGTTGACGGCACCCACCTTGCCGCTGGCCGATTATATGAGCGGCGAAAACCGCTTCAAAGGCCTCATGCGTGATAACCCGGAATTGGCCCAGGAACTGATTAAACACGCCGAATCCGAGTATGCCTGGAGACGCGACCTGTACAAACAGCTCGCCGCTATCCAGCCGGCTGAAAAGGTTATGAAATAGTTTCAGCAAAATGTCAAACAGCCTCTGACTTTAGTCAGAGGCTGTTTTATTTTAGAGCTATTATGAAAACGCCCCGCTTTGTAAGCGGGGCGTGGTTTTAGTTTCCACTAAATTATTTATAAGGGAACTGCCTGCTATCCCAGTTCAGACAAGTTGTTCCATCAAACCTGGTGCAGCGACGCTCTGAGGTTTTATTTCCGTCCTCATCGTAGGTATACTCTATGCTAGAAGAATAGCCACTGCATCCTCCAATGGAAGCGTCATAACCTGACGTGCTGCAAGTCCGCTGAGAAGTCATATTTCCATTTTCGTCATAGGTAAATTCTCTGTCTGCGGTACCGCCATAGTATTGGCGGCAGCTTCCATCACTCTTAAAGGTGCGGCATTGACGCGCTGAGGTCTTATTCCCATTGTCATCATAGGTGTATTCCGATCCCCCGCTGTAACTTATACATTTGCCTGAGGAACTAAAGTCGTAGCACTGGCGGGCAGCGGTCTGATTTCCCTTTTCGTCGTATTCATACTCATAGGTAAATTCTCTATTGTACTGGCCGCAGCTTCCGTCCGAATTATAGCTTGTACACTGACGGGAAGAAGTCTGTTTTCCATTCTCATCGTACGTATATTCATAACCCGTGCTGCGGTATTTCGTACATTGCCCATCGGCCCCGTATTCGTCGCAAGAACGCTGAGAGGTCTTATTTCCGTTTTCATCGTAGGTGTATTCATACCCATAATCATAACTGGTGCATTTGCCCCCTGCTCCCACTTCCTTGCAATGCCGCTCGGCAGTTTTGTTTCCATTATCGTCATAGGCGTATTCATACCCGCCTGAATAATCTTTGGAGCAGGTGCCGTTTGTAGTATAGCTGGGACAATAATGGGAAGAATTTTGGTTCCCATTTTCATCGTAAGTGTAGTCATTTCCATCAATATACCCTGATGCCTCACAGGTACCGTCTGACTTCCAGTAGTAACATTTGCGTTCGGAGGTTTTATTTCCGTCTTCATCGTAAAAAGATTCTGTTTTCGTACTGCAAATGTTTCCTTTCAAAAGGCAGGTTCGCTTACTTTCCATTTTCCCGTCTTCACCGTACTTCTTTTCTACACAGATATCCCCCTGGCAGGAGCGTTCCGTATAGCTGCCGTCCTCTTGATAGGTCCCCTCGCAGGTGTACCCGCTGGCGATAGGGCGGTTGCAGGTCTTGGTGCAAGGGTACGTGTCACACGCTTGCCAACCCCCATTACCCGCTTGGTCTATTTTATCCGCCACGTCGGCTGACATCCCCAACCCCGTGCCTTCCAGCACATACGTGTCGTACCCCGGGGTCAAATATCCGTTAATCTTTTCCCCGCCCAAGGTTTCACACAGGCGTTCGGCACGCGTGGAGTCTTTCAACGCTTCGCAATGGATTTCTTTAGCATAGTTGGGGCTTTGCGCTTGGTAAACAATATAATTGTTGTCCAAGTTGTCTTTGCTCATTTTGACGTACTTGTGGCTCTCACGCTGGCTGATTTCCAGCTTGGTCCCGTCGGGCAGCTGAGCCGTAGACCCACTGGCATCTTTGGTCACCTGAGTTTCCAGGTTAGACAAGTCCTCGGCATAGTTGCCGTTGGCCATATAAAAGGCCTCTTGCGAATTGGCTATCGTTTTTGCCGTGGGCATCAACGTAGCGTAGCGGCTCTTGTCCACCGCGCTTTGATATTTCGGCAACGCGACCGCCGTCAAAATACCGATAATAAGTACAACGATTAATAATTCAATCAATGTAAAGCCGCCTAAACGGCCCGTAGAACGATTTTTCATGTTTGCCTTCCTTTTTTTGATAAATTTTGTCTATATGCAAAATTTACCAAAAAAAAAACATTAGGCAAGTGTTTTAAATCGTGTTGCCAACTTCTACGACGACAAAGCAAAAATAAACGGCAAAAGCCGTTCATCAAATAAGTCATCCCCGATGGCCTCAGTCGGGGATCTTCGTCTTACTAAGTTAAATAAGAAAAAGGCCTCTTTTATAAAATATCAGCGGAAGATTCCCGACTACATCCCTCGGGAATGACGGTATGAATGAAAACAAAGTCGTTATAAAAACTAGGTCATGCTGAGATGTCTCTGCTCAGCATCTTCCATTTTCCCCGTTGTTTATTTAATAAAGGCAACAACCACTACTAGAAAAATGGAAGATCCTGAACTAAAACCTTTCAGGATGACCTTGTTTTATTGAACGGCAAAAGGCTAACAACCATCGGAACGCTAATAAAAAATAAAATTTCACACAAAAATCCGCCTTTTGTTTCAGTCGCGAATAACGGAAAACAAAAGGCGGACCCAAAGATTTTATTTTTATCCCACCGAACGGTAGGGCGCTTAAAGAAAGACTTTTTAATAGGCGTACAAACTGTAATTGGCGTAATGGGAAGAGGCTGCGTTTTTACCGGTCTCAGAGCGGCACAGATCCGTATAAATCGGCTCGGCATCGTCATAGACCACGCAAGACAACGTATCCGTTTCAAAATTGCTATTAAAGTAAACAGCTTTCTTTTTGCCTTCTTTTAAGAGAACACATCCGCCACATTGATGATCCTTTCCCCCGTTTTTGCTGCTAGAGTGGCAAGCCACATAGCAAGCTCCCCAAGAGTAGTCCATTTCACTGCGATCTTGGGACAGGGTACCTCGCGGCACCTGGATATCCAGTTCATCCAAACGTGAAGCAAACTCCCCATTGGCCATAAAATAAGTTTTTTGCGCATCGGACAAAGCGCGCACGGTAGCCTTGACGGTGGCAAAGCGGCTCTTGAGCACCGCCTTTTGGTATTGCGGCAAAGCCACAGCGGCTAAAATGCCAATGATAAGTACCACAACGAGAAGCTCAATGAGCGTAAAGCCGCCTAAACGGCCCGTAAAACGGTTTTTCATACTTGCCTTCCTTTTTTGGTAAATTTCGCTTACAAGCAAAATTTACCAAAAAAAAAACATTAGGCAAGTGTTTTAAATTGGGGTGCCAACTTCTACGACGACAAAAAACAGTTTTTCCTTTTTTAGGCCGCAAAAAACGGGGCCGTTAAGCCCCGCTGCGTATGTAAATGATTTCTTTAAAACTTACTTTTGCCGCGCGTGATTTGAATGTAAAAATCCATCAAGCTCTCCCCCCCGCGCGGGAAAGCGCGCAGCAAGGTTTTTTTGCCTTTGTAAGGCCAAGGATTAATGCCCGGCTTGGTGCTAAAATCATACGCATATCCGGCGGCCCGCACCAGCGGACGCACCCGCTTGTCAAACCCGCCCGAGCCAAACGGATAACAAAACGCCCGGCAGGGCACGCCCAGCCGTTGCTCTATTTCTTTTTTACTCAGAGAAATTTCTCTACGAATTTCCTCGTCAGAAATTTTGCGCAGCCGCGCATGGGAGCAGGTATGCGAGCCAAACTCCACCAGGCCGCTCTGTTGCATTTCCTGCACCTGTTGCCACGTCAGATAATCCGGCTTTTGCCCGATGAAATCCGTCACCAAAAAAATCAATGCCGGCACCTGGTGTTTTTGAAGCAGCGGAAAAAGTTGGGTGTAATTGTCCACATGCCCGTCGTCAAAAGTCAGCAGTACCGGGCGCGAGGGGGTCTTGCGGCCCGTTTGAGCGGCGCGGGTCAGCGCGTCTAGGCCCACCGGAGTAAACCCGTGGCGGCGCAGCA
Organism: Eggerthellaceae bacterium; assembly: GCA_963634865.1. GTDB lineage: Bacteria > Elusimicrobiota > Elusimicrobia > Elusimicrobiales > Elusimicrobiaceae > Avelusimicrobium. Next base: position 3,486 of record CAVHDF010000039.1, on the reverse strand, counting down.
CGTCCAACTGCTGCTCAAAACACTGCGGAGATATCGTAAAAGCAAATTGCCCGTCGGCCGGGTCGGCCTGCCCGATGTGATGATACATCAGGCACAAGAGCCCCTTGCGCGGCAGACGCCAAAACTGCCACCGATACGCCGCAGGCAGCAATGCCGCCAGCAGGACCGCCCCCAGCAGCCAAAGCATCATTTGGCACCCTTTTGCTGCAGGGCCCACAATTTCATGTATTTAACAAAAACGTAAAAGGCAGAAAAGCTGGCCCACAAAAAGCCCCGCATCCCGTCTAAAAAGCCCAGTTTGAGCACATAGCGCTTGATAAATTCAAACGGAATGGTTATCAGCACAAACAATGGGCAAAAACGCCGTCCGTTGCGGTACATTTGTTGCGCGGCCAGTGAGGTGTATTTATTAAATTTACGGAAATAGGTTTCTATGCTGTCGTAGGAATAATGGCGGATGTGGTTCTTCAGCCGGCCAAGGGTCCCGTTGACCTTTAAGCCCTCGTGTACCAAGCCCCCCTCATAATGGGCTTTGTCCGTACGGACCAGGCGCAGGTGATACTCTTTGTTTAAGCCGCTGTGCTTCATCCGCTTGCCTAAAAAATAATTGGAAAAGGGAATATCAAACCCGGCGCACGAGGTGCGGGCCGTCACGCGGCGGATTTCATCCACCAAGGCCGGGGAGAGCGATTCGTCAGCGTCCAAATTGAGCGCCCAGGGAGAGCTAACTTTGGAAAGGGCGAAATTCTTTTGGTTGGCAAATCCGTCAAAGGCCCGCTGGTACACCACGGCGCCAAATTCTTTGGCCACTTGGGCGGTTTTGTCCTTAGAAAAAGCGTCCACAACGATGATTTCACTGACCAGCTCACGCGCGCTTAAAATACATTTGGAAATTTTAAATTCTTCGTTTTTTGCAATAATAAACAGACTGATTCTCTCGGCCATACGCCCTCCCTATTTACTTATTCTAGCATATCAGCGGGAAAAGATAGACGAAAAACCACCTCTTAGGCCTGATGCAAAACCCACCAAACTAAAAAACACAAGACCATGGGCACGCCCGTCAGCCATAATTCCAATTTCCAAGAAAACCCGGCACACAACAGAATGATGAACGAGACAAACCATACAAATATGCCCACCAGTACAATGCCAATTAAGATAAACAGGATACCAAAGCCCGGGCCCATGCTCCCGCTGCCCATGTTTGCAGTAATTAATGAAATAAAGGTCCCCACCAAAAAGACAAGCATGCTCCCCAATGCAGGTAAAAAAGCCCCCGCCAAAGCCCGAATCAACGCCATAAAGCCTCCTAAAATACGAAAATATATTTTATTATTCTAGCATATCCACCGGAGAAAAATAGACGAAAACCTAGGCCCTAACAGAAGATACTTTCCCCGCGCAAACAAAAACATCGCTCCGCCTTTCTCGTCCTACCGCAGACAAAGCAGTTTGTCTGCTTCGTCTCGCCAATAAAAAACCACGCTTTCGCGTGGTTTTTATATGGCTCCCCGAGTAGGACTCGAACCTACAACCTACCGGTTAACAGCCGGTCGCTCCACCATTGAGCTATCGGGGAATAAATCCGTTTTCTGACTACCTAATTATTATACTTAAAAAATTTTTCTTTGTAAATATTTTTTTACGACGAAGAAAAAATATATTCCCAAAAACCGCCCTTTTAATGCAATGCAGGATTTAACATTTCTTTTTAAATTATATAAAATGAGGGGGTAAAAAGGGGGCTTGTATGGCTGAGTATAAAGATTACTACAAAATTTTAGGCGTAAATAAAAACGCCACGGACGCCGAAATCAAAAAAGCGTTCAAGGTGGCCGCGCGCAAATATCACCCGGATTTGCACCCGGAAAGTGAAAAGGCGGCCATGACCGAAAAATTCAAAGACGTCAACGAAGCCTATGCCGTGCTGTCCGATAAACAAAAACGCACTATTTACGACCAAGTCGGCCAAGAAGGCTACCAAAACTACGCCCGCGGCGGCGGGGCCTCGGCCGGACGCAGCCGCTCCTCTTACGCCGGAGGCAATCCGTTTGGCGGAGCCTATCAGCAGGCGGGTGGCAACGGCAACACGTATTACAATTTTAGCAGCAATGGCGGGGGCGACTTCGGCGGAGCCGATTTCAGCGACTTCTTCCAAAGTATTTTTGGCGGTATGGGCGGCTTAGGCGGTATGAGCGGTTTTTCCGGCTTTGGCGGCCGCGGAGCCTCTCGCGCGGCGGGGCAACGCAGCGGCGATATGGACGCCGAGCTGGCCCTGAACCTAGAAGACGCCCACCGCGGCGGGCCTATGCAGCTGACCTTGCCCGGCGGACGCAACGTCACCGTCAAACTGCCGGCTGGCGTGGGCGAAGGCAAGCGCATCAAACTCAAGGGGCTGGGCAACCCGACCCCGCGCGGAAACGGAGACCTGTATTTAACGATTAAAATCCGCCCGCATTTGACCTATCGCTTGGAGGGCGACGATTTGCACGTCCCCGTGACGTTAATGCCGTGGACGGCGGCCTTGGGCGGCACGATTTACGTGCCCACCTTGGACGGCCCGGTCAAGGTAAAAGTACCCGCTGGAACGCACAACGGCAAAAAGCTAAAACTCAGCGGTAAGGGCTTAAACAGCAAGGGCAGTTTGTATGTTACGCTGACCATAGACGTGCCGCGCACGCTGACCAAAGAACAAAAAGACTTATTCACCAAATTGGCTCAAATCAGCTGACAAACGGCGTGATTTCCCAACGTAAAAAACGGGGCTTTCCGGCCCCGTTTTTTATAGTTACAGAAACAAAAGCTACGGCAAGCGGTAATTTGCCCAGCTGGCGCGGGTGCCGATGAGAGTGCCTTGCTCTACTTCCTTGCAGAATTTTCCGTCTAAGTTGTTGTTGAGAAAGGAGGCTTCTACGCATTGCATTTCGTCCTCATTGATGCGCTGATGAAACCCGCTGCATTTATACGGCCCGTCTATCCATACCGCTGTGGCAGAGCAAAACGAATGGCCATCACAATTGACCACTACTTGAAAGCCATCCCCTTGCCGAATGGTATTAGGCCCAGTAATTGCTAGCTTACAGATGTTATTAGCACTACTATAGCTACCGGCAGTGATGGGCGTTAAAGGGAAATCTATGTCCAGGCCGTCAAAACTTTCAGGATATGCTCCGTTGGCCAAATGATATACCTCGGCTGCTTGCCACACGGCACGCACAGCCGTTTTCAGCTGGGCATTGCGGCTCTTTTGCACCGCCTTTTGATATTGCGGCAGCGCCACGGCTGAGAGGATACCAATGATGAGCACAACGACTAATAATTCAATAAGCGTAAAACCGCCGACATATTCTCTCCTTACGTCATTCCCGAAAGTCGTAATCGGGAATCTCGTCGTGTTTTTAAGAGGCTGAGATCCCCGATAGAAACACTCGGGGATGACGACATTAAATAACCGGCCTAAACGGCCCGTAGAACGATTTTTCA